>DATEKS010000025.1:0-5453 GCA_035277325.1 Rhodanobacter sp. | reverse complement strand
AAGCCGACCGCGCGCGCCGCAACAAGCGCGGCAAGCCGGGCCGGCCCGGCCGCAACGAGCCGGTGCGTGGTGGCTCGTCGGCCTCCAGCTCCGGTCCGCACGGCTTCTCCCGCCCGACCGCACCGGTGGTGCGCGAGGTGGTGGTGGGCGACGCCAACGTGGTCGCCGACCTGGCCCAGAAGATGGCCGTGAAGGGTTCGGAAGTGGTCAAGGCGCTCTTCAAGATGGGCGTGATGGCCACCATCAACCAGACCATCGATCACGACACCGCGGTGCTGGTGATCGAAGAGCTCGGCCACAAGGCCGTGGCGGTGAGCGAGAACAACGCCGAAGCCGCGCTGGCCGCGCATACCCAGAACGCCGAGCTCGAAGGCGAGAAGAAGCCGCGTCCGCCGGTGGTCACCATCATGGGCCACGTCGACCACGGCAAGACCTCGACGCTGGACTACATCCGCCGCACCAAGGTCGCCTCGGGCGAAGCCGGCGGCATCACCCAGCACATCGGCGCGTACCACGTGGAAACGCCCAAGGGCGTAATCACCTTCCTGGATACCCCGGGCCACGCCGCGTTCACCGCGATGCGCGCCCGCGGTGCGCAGTCCACCGACATCGTGGTGCTGGTGGTGGCCGCCGACGACGGCGTGATGCCGCAGACAGCCGAAGCTGTGCAGCACGCGCGTGCCGCCAAGGTGCCGTTGATCGTGGCACTCAACAAGATGGACAAGTCCGACGCCAATCCGGACCACGTCAAGCAGGGCCTCGGCAATCTGGAAGTGATTCCGGAAGAGTGGGGCGGCGACACGCCGTTCGTGCCGGTGTCGGCCAAGACCGGCATGGGCGTCGACGCGCTGCTCGACGCGATCTCGGTGCAGGCCGAGGTGATGGAGCTCACCGCCGTGGTCGACGGTCCGGCCTCGGGCGTGGTGATCGAGTCCAGCCTGGACAAGGGCCGCGGCCCGGTGGCCACCGTGCTGGTGCAGCAGGGCACGCTGAAGCGCGGCGACTTCGTGGTCTGCGGCATCGAATACGGCCGCATGCGCGCGCTGGTCGACGAGACCGGCAAGACCGTGCAGGAAGCCGGTCCCTCGATCCCGGTGCAGGTGCTGGGTCTCTCCGGCGTGCCGGAGGCGGGCGACGACTTCGTGGTCGTGGCCGACGAGAAGCTGGCCAAACAGGTGGCCGCCGAGCGCCAGCAGAAGCGCCGCGAGACGCGCATGGTCAGCAAGGCCAACCGCCTCGAGGACATCATGGCGCAGATGGGCCAGGGCAGCGGGCAGCAAACGCTCAACATCCTGGTCAAGGCCGACGTGCAGGGTTCGGTCGAGGCACTGCGCGAGGCGCTGGGCGCGATCGGCAACGAGAACGTGAAGGTCAACGTGATCTCCGCCGGCGTCGGCGGCATCACCGAGTCCGACGCGACGCTGGCCGCGGCCTCCAAGGCGCTGGTGATCGGCTTCAACGTGCGTGCCGACGCCTCGGCGCGCAAGGTGATCGACACCGCTGGTCTGGACGTGCGCTACTTCTCGATCATCTACGACGTGATCGATCAGGTGAAGCAGGCGGCATCCGGCCTGCTGGGCGTGGAGATCCGCGAGGAGATCATCGGCATCGCCCAGGTGCGCGAGGTGTTCCGCAGCTCCAAGTTCGGCGCGGTCGCCGGCTGCATGGTCGTCGAAGGCCACGTCAAGCGCAGCAAGCCGATCCGCGTGCTGCGCGACAACACGGTGGTATTCGAGGGCGAGCTGGAATCGCTGCGCCGCTTCAAGGACCTGGTCGACGAAGTGCGCAACGGCATGGAATGCGGCATCGCCGTGAAGCAGTACAACGACGTCAAGGTCGGCGACCAGATCGAGTGCTTCGAACGCATCGAAGTGGCTCGCACGCTGTAAGTGCTAGCCCCCTCTCCCCTCCGGGGAGAGGGTTGGGGTGAGGGGCGATCTGGCCTCGGTGAATGCAGGGCAAGGCAAGCCCCGCCCCTCACCCATCCTCTCCCCAGAGGGGAGAGGTGACAACGAGGCTGCCGCTGCGCGGCAGCAGCGCTATTTGATTGGAGCTCCCCATGCCCTCCCGCGACTTCAAACGTACCGACCGTGTAGGCGCCGAGCTGCGTCGAGAGCTGGGCCTGCTGGTGCATGCCGCGGTGCGCGACCACGGCCTGCCGTCGTGCAGCGTGTCGGACGTGGAAGTGAGCCGCGATCTCGACTTCGCCTCGGTGTGGGTGACCGCACTGCTGCCCGACCAGTCCGCTGCGGCGGTGAAGGCGCTCAACACGCTGGCGGGCGAGTTCCGTCGCGCGCTGTCGCGCAGCATGCGGCTGCGCCGCGTGCCGGAACTGCGCTTCAAGTACGACGACTCGGTGGACAAGGGCGAACGCATCGATGCGCTGCTGCGCGATGCGAGCGATGCCGCGCCGTCTGGCGACGAGCCGTAACCCGAGCTCCATGCCCCGCGAACGCAAGCTCCCCCGCATCGCCTGGCGCGATCTGCATGGCATCGTGTTGCTCGACAAGCCCGCAGGCCTGAGCTCCAACGAGGCCCTGCAGGCGGTGCGCCGCCTGTTCCGCGCCGCCAAGGGCGGCCACACCGGTGCGCTCGATCCCATGGCCACCGGCCTGCTGCCGCTGTGTTTCGGCGAGGCCACCAAGCTGGCCGGCAACCTGCTCGGCGCCCGCAAGGCCTACCGCGCCGAGTGCCGGCTGGGCGTTACCACCACCACGGCCGACCGCGAGGGCGAGCCGCTGCAGCAGCGGTCGGTGCCGGCGCTGGACGACGCAACCGTCGAGGCGGCGCTGGCGCCGCTGCGCGGTCGCATCGTTCAGGTGCCCCCGGCGTATTCGGCGCTGAAGCAGGGCGGCGAGCGGCTGTATCTCAAGGCGCGCCGCGGCGAGGCCGTGGAAGCGCCGCCGCGCGAGGTCGAGGTGCATCGTCTGGAGCTGCTTTCCCGTACGGCGGACAGCCTGGCCCTCGAGGTGGAATGCGGTTCGGGCACCTATGTGCGTTCGCTGGCGGTCGATCTGGGCGAGGCGCTGGGCTGCGGCGCCCATCTCACCGCCTTGCGGCGGCTGTGGGTGGAACCGTTCCGCGAGCCGCGCATGGTGACCCTAGAGCAGCTGGAGCAGGCGGCCGGGCAGGGCGACGAGGCCCTGCTGGCAAGGCTGCTGCCGGTGGCGGCGGGTCTGGGCGACTGGCCGAAACTGCAGCTGGACGAGGCGCAGAGCCAGGCCATCGCCCGCGGCCAGCCCATCGTGGTGGAAGGGATCAGCGGGCCGCATGCCGCGTTAGCCAGCGACGGGGCGCTGCTGGCCCTGCTGGAGCTGGATGCGGACGGGCGCAGCCGCATCCTGCGTGGCTTCAACCTGCCGCCGCCGTGAACCCGGCCACTCCATCGCCCTTGTTGCCAAGCCCGCGCAGCCGTTAGAATAAACAGGTTATTCCGACACTTTCATCCATAGTCGAAGCTTGCGCTTGCGTCATCGGGGATGGCGCAAGCGCAAGCTTCGCATCGCTTTTTCAAGGAAACAGGTATCACCATGTCTCTTACCGCAGAACAGACCGGCAAGATCATCGCTGACTTCGGCCGCGTGCCGAACGACACCGGCTCCACCGAAGTGCAGGTGGCGCTGCTGTCCGCTCGCATCGACCATCTCACCGACCACTTCAAGTCGCACAAGCAGGACCACCACTCCCGCCGCGGCCTGCTGAAACTGGTGAACCGCCGCAAGAGCCTGCTCGCCTACCTCAAGGACCGCGACCTGGCTCGTTACCAGAGCCTGATCGAGCGTCTCGGCCTCCGGAGGTAACTTTTGCGTTCGTCCTGAACGCGAAAGTCAAAAGGGCGGCCATCCATGGCCGCACTCTTCAAAGGTTCTGCGTTCGTCTTTGAACGCGACGATCAAGAGGCGGCCTTGCTGGGCCGCTCTCTTCAAGAAGGCAGGAAATCAACATGGCGAAAGTAACCAAGTCATTCCAGTACGGTAAGCACGAAGTCACGCTGGAGACGGGCGAAATCGCCCGCCAGGCGTCCGGTGCGGTCATGGTCAGCATGGGCGGCACCGTGGTGCTGGTCACCGCGGTGGCCGCGGCCAAGGCGAAGGAAGGCCAGGATTTCTTCCCGCTCACCGTCGATTACGTCGAGAAGTTCTACTCCGCCGGCCGCATCCCGGGCGGCTTCTTCAAGCGCGAAGGCCGTCCGACCGAGAAGGAGACGCTGACCTCGCGCCTGATCGACCGTCCGGTGCGCCCGCTGTTCCCGGAAGACTTCAAGAACGAAGTCCAGGTCATCGCCCAGGTCGTTTCGCTCAACCCCGAGATCGACGGTGACATCCCGGCGCTGATCGGCGCGTCCGCCGCGCTGAGCCTCGCCGGCATCCCTTTCAAGGGTCCGATCGGCGCCGCCCGTGTCGGCTACGCGAACGGCCAGTACCTGCTGAACCCGACCGCCGCCGAACTGGCCGGCTCGCAGCTGGACCTGGTCGTCGCCGGTACCGCCGGCGCGGTGCTGATGGTGGAATCCGAGGCCGAGCTGCTGTCCGAGGACGTGATGCTCGGCGCGGTGATGTTCGGCCACCAGCAGATGCAGGTCGCGATCCGCGCGATCGCCGAGCTGGCCACCGAGGCCGCCCGTCCGTCGCTGGACTGGCAGCCGCCGGCCCGCAACGAGTCGCTGGTCGCCGCGCTCAAGGGCGCCGTTGGCGACAAGCTGGAAGCCGCCTTCCAGGTGCGCGACAAGCTGCAGCGCCGCGACGCGATCGCCGCGATCAAGGCCGACGTGATGGAGTCGCTGAAGGGCGACGCCGAGGCGAAGGGTTGGGACAAGGCCGAGCTCGCCAAGGAGTTCGGCGAACTCGAGTACCGCACCCTGCGCGACAGCGTGCTGAAGACCAAGGTGCGCATCGACGGCCGCCAGCTCGACGACGTGCGCGCGATCACCGCCCGCGTGGGCGTGCTGCCGCGCACCCACGGCTCGGCGCTGTTTACCCGCGGCGAGACGCAGGCGCTGGTGGTGGTCACCCTGGGCACCACGCGCGACGCGCAGATCATCGACGCGCCGGCCGGCGAGTCGAAGGATCCGTTCCTGTTCCACTACAACTTCCCGCCGTTCTCGGTCGGTGAATGCGGCCGCATGGCCGGCCCGAAGCGCCGCGAAATCGGCCACGGCCGTCTCGCCAAGCGCGGCGTGCAGGCCGTCAAGCCGACGATGGAAGCGTTCCCCTACGTGCTGCGCGTGGTCTCGGAAATCACCGAGTCCAACGGCTCCTCGTCGATGGCCTCGGTCTGCGGTTCCTCGCTGGCGATGATGGACGCCGGCGTGCCGATGAAGGCCCACGTGGCCGGCATCGCCATGGGCCTGATCAAGGAAGGCAACCGCTTCGCGGTGCTGACCGACATCCTGGGCGACGAGGACCACCTCGGCGACATGGACTTCAAGGTGGCCGGTACCACCGCTGGCGTGA
>DATEKS010000024.1:0-11500 GCA_035277325.1 Rhodanobacter sp. | reverse complement strand
CGCCGGCCGCGCCAGCGCGGACAGCTTCGCCGGCCTGCGCGCCCTGCTGCTGCCCGCGGCGAAGCGCGAGGCGCCGCGGCACCGGCGCATGCGCCGGCATGTGTTCGGTGGCATCGAGGACGCGGGGCGCTGGTCGTTGGTGGCTCGCTCCCTTCTTCCCGCTGGGGCACGCGGGGAGCGGCCAGGGATGGCCGCGGCTCTGAGGAGCGGGGAGAAGGTGGCCCCGAAGGGGTCGGATGAGGGGCGGGTGCTCGCGGAGAGGTTGGACGAAGGCTCGCGGCAAGAACGGCCCCTCGCCTCAATCCTCTCCCCGGAGGGGAGAGGAGGCGAACGTGGCGCTTCGCGCCAAGGCGATTCGATTGAAACGGAACACGTGGCGCGCGCCCTGCTCGCCCGCTACGGCGTGGTGTTCTGGCAGCTGCTGGAACGCGAGGCGCCGTGGTTGCCGCCGTGGCGTGAGTTGCTGCGCGTGTATCGCCGGCTGGAGGCGCGCGGCGAGATCCGTGGTGGCCGCTTCGTGGAAGGCCTGGTGGGCGAGCAGTTCGCCCTGCCGGAGGCGATCGCGCCGCTGCGCGCGATCCGCCAGCGCGCGGACGATGGCGAGCTGGTCGTCATCGGCGGCTGCGATCCGCTCAACCTGGTGGGCAGCGTGCTGGCGGGCGACAAGGTGCCAGCCGTGCCCGGTTCGCGGGTGCTCTATCGCGACGGTGTGCCGCTGGCGGCGCAGGTGGCAGGCAAATACGTGCCGCTGGCGGAGTTGTCGGCCGCCGAGACGCAGGCGGCACGTCGGGCGCTGCAATTGCGTACGCCGGCGCGGCTCACAGCTTGAGGTAGATGCGCCGCCGGTCCATCCACCACACGACAGCCCACCAGAACGCCACGAACACGGTGGCGAAGGCCAGCGAGGCGAGCCGGTCGCCGCCCCAGGGAGCGATCCAGCTGGCGAAGCCGCGATCATAGATCGGCTGCTGCCAGCCCAGCGCGGGCAGCGCCACCTGCATGAACTCCGAACCCGCGTAGGCGGCGATCGCGTTGACGCCGAAGCGGCGGCCCGGCGCCGGCCAGCCGCGCATATCGATGAGCCAGTGGCAGGCGAGCAGCGCCAGCGTTGCCCAGCCGCCGGTCCACAGCACGAACGAAGGCGTCCACAGGTTCTTGTTGAACGGCAGCCACGGCGACCACAGCGCGCCCAGCACCACGGCGATCACGCCGGCGACGAACAGGAGCCTGAGCTTGCCCGCGCGCAGCCACACGCCCGCGCACAGCCCGAGCAGGCCGCTGACGATGGCAGGCAGGGTGCTGAGCAGCCCTTCGGGGTCGTGCACCTGGCCGGTGACGGAGTTGAGCTCCCACACATGGTGGCCGAACACTGCGCCGTCGACGTGGTCGACGATGTTGTCCCACTTCGCCAGCGTGCCGCCCGCGAACAGCAGCGCGGCATAGCCGGCGAGCAGGGTCACGATGGCGATCCACCACGCGCGCCGCGGCGTGTAGATCGCGAACGCTGCCACCACCGCGAAGCACACGGCTATGCGTTGCAGCACGCCGGGCCAGCGCATGTCGCGGCCCGGCAGCCACCATGCCGCCAGCGCGTTGATCGCCAGCCCCAGCGCGAGGATGCGCAGCGCCCGCCACAGCGCCGCGTTGCGCAGCGCGCCTGGCGCCACGCCCTGCTCCAGCCGCGGCAGGATCGCCAGCGCTACCGACACGCCCATCACGAACAGGAAGAACGGAAACACCAGGTCGGTGGGCGTGCAGCCGTTCCAGGCCGCGTGCTCCAGCGGCCAGTACACGTGATCCCAGCTGCCGGGATCGTTGACCAGCAGCATGCCGGCCACGGTAAGGCCGCGCATGGCGTCGAGGGAGGCGAGGCGTCTGGAGCTGTTCATGTGGGCTGCGTCCAATCCTGACCGATGACCTTTCCCCCTGCTTGCAGGGGGAGGGAGAAAACATCAGCGCTTGCCAGTTTCCAGCGACACCCGGCCCAGCGCATACAGCGGACCGTCGATGGGCGCGGTGTAGACCAGGCACATCGCATGCTCGCCGTCCTGCGCGGGCAGCTTCGCGGCCAGCTGGAACTGGCGCGGGCTGTGCGCGGGATCGGGCAGCGGCATGCTGGCCAGCACCGGGCCATCGCAGCGGTCGGCATGCACCACCAGTTCGCCGAACGGCGTGGCGTGCGGGCGCGAGACCACCAGCTTCTGCTCGTGCGCCAGCTGGAAGTTGCGCGGCAGCCGCACCGCGTCGACGTGGATCGCGGCGATGCCGTCCATCAGCGTGGGCGGGAACAGCTGGCAGGTGTCGAACACGTTCACCGCGTACACCGGCTGGGTGCTCGTCGCGTCGGGCGTCGGCTGCACGCGCAGGCGGAAGTCGCTGCCGGGGCAGTTCGCCAGCGCGGTGCCGGGCAGGCTGAGCAGCGTGGCTTGATCGATCACGCGTTCGCGCGGTGCGGCGAGTTCGCTGCCGTCGGCGGCGAAGCTGGCGGCGCGCACGGTGGCGGGCAGTTTCACGGTGAGGGGTGCGTCGTAGCGCGGCGAGGCCGGCGTGGGCGTGCTGCCGTCCAGCGTGTAGCGGAGGGTGCCGAAGCCGGCCTGGTCGGCCAGCGTCACCGTGGCCCGGCCGGTGGCCAGCGCCACGTTGCGGTCGACCTGGATGTCCACCGCGAAGGCGCTGTCGGCATAGCCGACGTGCTGTGCGCGGTAGCGCGCGAGCTGCGCCGGCAGGCGGGCGAGGAAGCCGGGCCAGTCGTGGCTGGCGGCCGGCGACCAGGCCACCTCGCTGAGCGCGTCCAGCCGCGGGAACACCGCGTGTTCCACGTGCGCCATGGTGGGGATGTGCTCGGTCCACACGTTGGCCTGCACGCCCAGCGCGTGCTTCGCCTGCGTGGCGTTCAGCACGTCCGGCACGACCTGGAGGTTGTACACGTCCTCGAGCGATTCCACGCCGAGGCGGCCGGCGTATTCGTCGGCGAGGTCGCCCTGCACGTGGTCGAAGTAGAGCTCCGGCGAGGGCGACATCACCACGTCGTGACCGAGCAGCGCGGCCTTGATCCCGCCGTCGATGCCGCGCCAGGACATCACGGTGGCGTCAGCCGGCAGGTTGTCGCCTTCGAGGATCTCGTCCCAGCCGATCAGCTTGCGGCCGTGCTTTCCGAGGTACTGGCCGATGCGGCCGATGAACCAGCCCTGCAGTGCATCCTCGTTGCTGATGCCCAGCGCGCGCATCTTCGCCTGCACCGCAGGCGAGGCCTGCCACTGGTCCTTGATCGCCTCGTCGCCGCCCACGTGGATGTACTTAGAGGGGAACAGCGCCATCACCTCGTCCAGCACATTGTCGATGAAGGTGAAGGTGCCGTCGTCCACGTTGTAGAGCCAGGGATTCACGCCGGAGTCGACGGAAACCCTGGGCTGCTTGCCGGTGACGCCGACCTGCGGATACGAAGCTACCGCAGCCTGCGCATGGCCGGGCATGTCCAGCTCCGGCACGATGGTGACGTGGCGCGCGGCGGCGTAGGCCACCACGGCGCGGATCTGCTCCTGCGTGTAGAAGCCGCCGTAGCGCTGCGGCTCGCCGTACTTGCCGGCATCCGGCGGCGTGCGCCAGGCGCCGATCTTCGTGAGCTCGGGGTAGCGCTTGATCTCGATGCGCCAGCCCTGGTCGTCGGTGAGGTGCCAGTGCAGCACGTCGAGCTTGTGCTGGGCCATCTGGTCGATCAGTTTTTCCACGTCGGCCACGCTCTGGAAGTGGCGTGCGGAATCCAGCATCAGCCCGCGCCAGGCGAACCGGGGCCAGTCGCGGATGGATAGTGCGGGCACATCCACCGCGCCCTGCTTCGCGTCGGGCGTCAGCAGCTGGTACAGCGTCACCGCGCCGTGGAACAGGCCGGCATCGTCGCGCGCGATGACGCGGATGCCCTCGGGCGTGACGGCTAGCGCGTAGCCTTCGGCCTGCGCCACCGGCGCCTGCGGGTCGCGCTGCAGCACGATGGCGTGCGCGGCCTTGCCGTCGGCGGCGAGGTGCAGCTTCAGGCCGCGCGTGCGCGCGAGGAGGTCGATCAGGTAGTCGGCGGTCTGTTTCGTCGCGGCGTCGCGGCTCGCGAGCACCACGGGCGTGTGCGCGTCCACGGTGAAGCCGCCGTGCTGCAACTCGAGTTGCGCCGGCAGCGGAATCAGGGAGGGTGGCGTCGCGTCATAGGTGCGAGCGGCATGCGCCGGCGGCAGGGCGAGCGCGAGCAGCAGGCAGGCGCAGCGGGACAGCAAGGCGAGACGGTTCATTGGCGGCTCCTGCAGGGTTCGATGCAGCGCCCTCTGCCGCAAGCGGGAAAGGACTGGTGTAGCCAGCATGCCATCCCCGGGGCGTCAGATAAAAAGACGGGCCCGCAAAGTGAAGCCGGGCCCGCTCGGGGAGAGTGCGGGCCGTCCGTGGCCCGCGTGGATGCTGCTTTGAAGCGGAAAGCGGTGGATCAGAACGACAGGTGCGCGTTGAGGTAGTACTGGCGGCCGTTCTCGTAGAAGGCGGTCGGGATGTACGCGCTCTGGTAGTACTTGGTGGTCGGGTTGTTGAGGTTCAGCGCATCCAGGCTGAAGCTCAGCCAGTCCGTTGCCTTGTAGCTGAAGGACGCATTGAGCGTGCCGTAGTTGTCCTGGTAGTACGGCACCGCGCCCTGTAGGCCGATCAGGAACGCCGAGCGCCAGCTGTAGCCGATGCGCGCGCCGAACTTGTCGTTCTCGAAGTAGGCACCCAGGTTGTAGGTGTTCTTCGAGGTGCCGAGCAGGTTGTGCGTGCCATCCGCCCAGGTGAACGACGAGGAGCCGTCGACGTAGGTGTAGTTGGCATTGACGCCGAAGTACTCGCCGATCGGCTGGTTGTAGGTCAGCTCCAGGCCGGACAGGCGGGCATCGGCGTTCAGCGGTACGGCGACCTTGTAGGTCTCCAGCTGGTGGGTCAGTTCGCTGAAGAGCTGCTGGTTCTCGGTGCCGTAGGCCACGTAGTCCTTCATGTTCATGGAGAACGCGTTGGCGGCCAGCAAGCCGCGCGGCATGAAGTACCACTCCAGGCCGGCGTCGAAGTTGGTCGACAGCACCGGCTTCAGGTGCGGGTTGCCGCCGCCGCCGGTCTTGTCCAGATCCGAGCCCCACGAAGATGCGCCCAGCGCCGAGTAGTCCGGCAGGGTCTGGGTCTGCGACACCGCGAAGCGGGCGATCAGATCCTCGGCCAGGTTGAACTTCAGGTTGAAGCTCGGCAGGAAGCGGCCGTAGTGGTTGCTGTAGTGGCGACGATCCCACATGCCGAACAGGCTGCTCACGTCCGGGTTGACCGTGGTGGCGGCATACGTGTCGATGCCCTGACTGATGTTGACGTAGCGCACGCCGGCGTTGCCGCTCCAGTTCTCGCCCTGGAAGTTGGCCTGGAAGTACGCCGCGGCATTCTTCTCGTCCACGCTCCACTCGCCGCCGTAGTTGTGGCGACCGGTCGGGCCGTCGTTGTTGGCGAGCCAGGTGGAGTTGGCGTTGATCGCACTTTCCAGCGCGGAGGGAGTGAAGTACCACACGTTGCGCGGGAACTGGCCGCCGATGCCCTGGGCGAAGTTGCCCGGGTAGCTGGCGGTGGCACCGTTCTGCAGCGCGGCCCAGATGTCGCCCGGCGAAGCGCCTTCCGGCGACAGCGCGGCGCGATCGTGCTTGGCGTAGCGGATGCCGTAGTTGAACGAGCTCAGCACGCCGGAGTTGAAGTACTGGGTGAAGTCGGCCGTGAACCAGTTCTCCTTGTCGGTGGCCTCGACGAGCTGGTTGCCCCAGGTGCCGAAGCTGGTCACGCCGGACGGGCCACTGTTGCCGCCCACGTTCCAGTCCACCGGCGAGCCGTTGCCATGCGTGGTCCAGCTGGCGCCGCCGCCGTTGTTGCCGGTGACTTCCGCGATGAACTGCTTCGGCGTGGTGCCGGTGCCCTTGGTGGTGCCGGCTTGGAACGTGGCCGTCACGTTGTCCGACACGTTCCAGTCGGCGTCCGCGGTGTAGTAGTAGGTCTTCGCCGAGGCCTTGCGGTAGATCATGTCGTACACGGTGTAATCCATGCCCGGCTGACCCGCGTAGGTGGCGTTGGTGAGCACGCCGTTCTGCACGGTGTAGCCCGGGTTCGGCGCTTGCGCCGTGGCGAAGTGGCCGCCCCACAGCATGTAGTTGCGGTTGTAGTTGTCGGCGTCGAGCTTGGAGTAGAAGCCGCTGAGGCCCAGGGTCAGGTCGTTGTTCGGGCGGAACTGCGCCTCGAGCAGGCCGCCCTTGCGGGTGCGGGTCTGCGTGAACAGGGTGGAGCCGAGCAGCGACGGGATGTACACGCCGACGAGATCCGGGTTCGTGGCAGCCACCGGATCGGTGGCGGCGATCTGCTGGAAGCCGCCGGGGAGTTCCTGGGCTTCACGTTCCAGATGGCGCTTCTCGTCGAATACCTGGGCCAGGACGCCGAACGTGCTGTCGGCGTTCTTCCAGTTGAACAGGCCGGAGAACTGGCCGTCGGTCTTGGAAGCAGTACTGGAGTACACGCCGCCGATGCTGGCGTCCGCGGTGACCTGCTTGTCGAAGTCCAGCGGCTTGCGGGTGATGATGTCCACGTTGCCGGTGGTGCCGCCGTCCTGGAAGCGCGCTTCGGAGGACTTGTGCACTTCCACGCGGCTGACGATCTCGGACGGCAGCAGGGTGTAGCTCACGCTGCGGCCGACGGTGTTGCCCTGGCTGAGCACGAACCAGTCGGCGGTACCCACGCCGTGGCCGTTGATGAGCGTCTGGGTCAGGCTGGGGCTGGTGCCGCGCAGGCTGACGCGGTCGGCTTCGTCGAAGCCGCCTTCCTGGGCGCTGGAGGACTGGATGTCCACGCCGGGCAGGCCGCGCAGGGCGTCTGCCACGTTGTGCGCCGGCAGCTTGCCGACGTCCTCGGCGGTGACCACGTCGACGTTGGAGTTGGCGTCGCGCTTGATGTCGAGCGCCTTCTCGGTGGAGCCGCGGATACCGGTGACGGTCACCGTCGACAGGGTCTTCGCTTCCTTCTTGCTCGGAGCGCTGCTGTTCTGGCTGCTTTGCTGATTCTGGCTGTTGTCCTGCGCGTACGCGCCGACGGACAGGCACAGGCCGGCGACGATACTCGCGGCGAGTAGTGTCTTGCGGTGGTTCATGATGTCCTCCCCTCAGAGGGCTGGTTTCGGTCCGGGACCGGGTTGTCGTGGTTGTTTGACGGCGTTCGGCGCCGTGTCGCTAGAGCGGTGGCATGGCTCGATCTCCCTGCCGCTCGTCCAGAAACCAGCCGGCGGCGCCGATGACACCTAGCTGGCCGTGCTCGATCAGTCGTACGGGAACCTTCTGCAGGAACGCGCGCATCACGCCCTTGTTGAAGTAGCGCTCGGCGAAGCTGCTGGCGCGCAGGAAGCCGTGGATCTGCGGCAGGATGCCGCCGGCGAGGAACACGCCGCCGCTGGCGCCGTACAGCATCGCCAGGTCGCCGGTGAAGCTGCCGAGCAGGCCGCAGAACACCTCGAGCGTCTCCAGCGCCGCGGCGTCGTGGCCGGCCAGCGCGGCGCCGGTGACTTCCGCCGGCGTCATCAGCGCCACCGCGCAGCCGCGCAGCTCGCACAGCGCGTGATAGAGCTTGAGCAGGCCGGGGCCGGACAGCGCGTCCTCGCAGGAAACGTGCGTGCGGCTGCGCGCCAGTACGCGCAGGATTTCGATCTCGCGCTCGTTGCCGGGCGCCAGCGCGATCTGGCCGGCCTCGGTGGGCAGCACCTGGGCATGGCCGGCGCGCGGCAGCAGCACCGCCGAGCCCAGACCGGTGCCCGGCCCCATCACCAGCACCGGGCCGCGCGGCGCCGGCTGCGCGGTCTCGATCACCGGCAGCGTCTCGTCCGCACTGAGGAACTGGGTGGCCCAGGCCACCGCCTCGAAATCGTTGATGACTTCCAGCTGCGCCAGCCTGAGCTGCTCGCGGAGCGCGCCGATGGATACCGGCCAGGGCAGGTTCTCGTTGACGATGCTGTCGTCCAGCACGACGCCGGCGCTGGCCACCACGCAGCGGCGGATGCGTCCCTGCAGCGGGGCGTGGCCGGCGATCGCGAGCTGCGCCACGAAGTCGCGCAGCAGGCTGCCGAGGTCGGACCAGTCGGCGCAGAGGTAGCGGTGGTAGTGCAGCACGCTGACCGGCTGCCGCTCGCCGGGCGTGCCCAGCATCAGGCCGATGCGCGCGTGGGTGCCACCGACGTCGGCGGCGAGGAACGGCTCGCCCTGGCCGAGCACGCCGTGCGGCGCCGACGGACGCGGCGACGGCTGGGCGGCATGACGCTGGCTGGCGAACTCTCCCACGTGGATTTCCCCTTTGTCCGCTGCGGTCGACCGGCGTGGCGCGCGGTGCGCGCGGAGTGGCCGGCAAGCGATGGCGTTGGAGTCTGGAATCGTCATGACAACGTTGTCAAGTGACTGTCCCGGAATTTTCACCACCGTCTGCCAGGCCTTGCAACATGACCGTCGGCAGGGGTCGGGGTACTGGATCGATTTAAATTCCGCCGTGACGCCAAAGCCCGGCGCAACGGGCTTCGCTGCGCACCATGCAGGGAAAAACCGTGCGAAAGCGCGCCCTGCATGCGAGGGCTCCCGCTTCGGGCCAAAGGGCGCGAGTCGGCCGCGACCAAGGCAGGCTTCTGCGGCGGTTCGCCGGCAGGTTCGCGGCCACCTGTTGACAACGTTGTACTTTGCAGCCAATAAAGGTGCTTCGGCGGCCGCTCGTGCCGTTATGCTCACGGCCGTCCAGCCGTTCCTCCGGGGAGAGACTTCATGGCAAGCACGCTGGCGGCCGCGCCGTCCGAACGCTCGAACATCGGCCCGATGATCATCATCGGCGTGCTGTTCTTCATCATGGGCTTCTTCACCTGGCTCAACGGACCGCTGATCACCTTCGTCAAGCTGGCGTTCCAGGTGCCCGATGCCTATGCGTTCCTGGTGCCGTTCGCGTTCTACATTTCGTATTTCGTGTTCTCGCTGCCGGCCTCGTCGCTGCTGCGCCGCACCGGCATGAAGAAGGGCATGGGGCTGGGCCTGTTCGTGATGGCGGCCGGCGCGGCGCTGTTCGGCCAGTTCGCCACCATGCGCGTGTTCGCCGGCGCGCTCACCGGCCTGTTCATGCTCGGCGCGGGCCTGTCGCTGCTGCAGACCGCCTCGAATCCCTACGTTAGCATCCTGGGTCCGATCGACAGCGCGGCGCAGCGCATCGCCTTCATGGGCATCTGCAACAAGGTGGCCGGCATCCTCGCGCCGCTGGTGATCGGCGCGCTGGTGCTGCACGGCATCGGCGACCTCGACGCGCAGGTAAAGGCCGCCGATCCGGCGCTGCGCGACAGCCTGCTGGGCACGTTCGCGGCGCAGATCCACCTGCCCTACCTGGCGATGGCCGGCGTGCTGCTGCTGCTGGGCGTGTGGGTGCTGCGTTCCCCGTTGCCGGAGATCAAGCCGGCCGGCGCGAACGACGAGCACGCGATCGGCCACACCGGCCGCAGCATCTACAGCTTCCCGCACCTGTGGCTGGGCGTGCTGTGCCTGTTCCTGTACGTGGGCGTGGAAGTGATGGCCGGCGACGCGATCGGCACCTACGGCGCCGGCTTCGGCCTGCCGCTGGACCAGACCAAGTTCTTCACCGCGTTCACCCTCGGCGCGATGCTGGTCGGCTACCTGGCCGGCCTGGTGCTGATCCCGCGCATCATGTCGCAGCAACGCTACCTCGCGGTGTCCGCGGTGCTGGGCGTGCTGTTCACGCTGGGCGCCTACCTCACCGCCGGCTACGCCTCGGTCACCTTCGTCGCCGCGCTGGGCTTCGCCAACGCGATGATGTGGCCGGCGATCTTCCCGCTGGCGATCAAGGGCCTGGGCCGCCACACCGAGGCCGGCTCGGCGTTGCTGATCATGGGCATCGCGGGCGGCGCGCTGATCCCGCAGGCCTTCGTGCACCTGAAGGAGGTCATCAACTTCCAGGCGGCCTTCGCGCTGCTGATGGTGCCCTGCTACCTGTACATCCTGTACTACGGCCTGCGCGGTCACCGCGTCGGCCAGCACGTGGCGGGCTGAGCGACGTGCCGCGCCTGTATGCCCGTCCGCTAGACTGTGCCGCGCGGCGGCGCGCTCGCCCGGCCGCGTCCCGCGCTGTTCCATTTCACCCAGGCATCTGAGGTTCAGCGGTTGCGTAGCGCCACGATCAAGGATGTAGCCGAGCAGGCGGGCGTCTCGCTGAAGACCGTCTCGCGCGTCATCAACAACGAACCCTCGGTGCACGCGCGCACGCGCGAGAAGGTGCAGCGCGCGATCGAGGCGCTGGATTACCGGCCCGATCCCTCCGCGCGCAGCCTGCGCAGCACGCGCGCCTACGCGGTGGGTCTGGTCTACGACAACCCCAACCCGCACTACATCATCAGCATGCAGAGCGGCGTGCTGGCGGCCTGCCGCAAGAGCGGCTACGGCCTGCAGATCCATCCCTGCGATTCCACCTCGCCGCGGCTGGCCGACGAGCTGGTTGCGCTGGTCGGCAACGCGCGGCTGGCCGGCCTGGTGCTGGCACCGCCGATGTCCGAGCAGCCCGAGCTGATCCGCAAGCTGGCGGCGGCGAAGATTCCCTTCATGCGGGTGATCTCCGCGCGGCAGGACCCCAGGGACGGCTACCCCTGCGTCTACGTGGACGACCGCGATGCCGCCTACGCGATCACCGAACACCTGATCCAGCTCGGCCACACCCGCATCGGCTTCCTGTGGGGCGGCCGCGACCACCGTTCCAGCCCCGAGCGCTACCAGGGCTACGAGGACGCGCTGAAGGACTACGGCATCGCGCTGGACCGCAAGCTGATCCTGCCCGGCGACTACTCCTTCGACGACGGCTTCCGCGGCGCGCGCAAGCTGCTCGCGCTGAAGGACCGGCCCACCGCGATCTTCGGCTCCAACGACGAGATCGCCGCCGGCGTGCTGGCCGCCGCGCATTCCGGCGGCATCAGCGTGCCGTGGGAACTGTCCATTGCCGGCTTCGAGGACAGCCCGTTCTCCAAGCAGTCCTGGCCCGCGCTGACCACCGCGCGCCAGGCCACCGAGGAAATCGCCCACCACGCCGCGCAGCGGCTGATCGCCAACCTGCAGCACGAGGCGAACGGCGAGCCGCTGGAGGAGGGCAACGAGGGCTTCAGCCCGGAACTGGTGGTGCGCGGGTCCACTGCGCCGCTGCGCGGCACGCGTGCGAAGCGCTGACGCGCGCGCCTTTCTCCCTCTCCCCTTCGGGGAGAGGGTTGGGGTGAGGGGCGGGTGCTCGCGATAACCTCGTTCTCCCCTCGCCCGCTTGCGGGAGAGGGGTTGGGGGAGAGGGGCTTTTGCTCGTGCTATCGCCAGAAACAAAGCGGTTTCGAGCGCCTGCCGGCGCCCGAGTTACTTTTCTCTTGCGTGGCCAAGAGAAAAGTAACCAAAAGAGAAGGCCACCCCGGTTGGCGCTTTCC
>DATEKS010000023.1:0-19582 GCA_035277325.1 Rhodanobacter sp. | reverse complement strand
GTGAGGTTGGGTGCGCCCAGCGCCGGGTTGCCCTTGCCGTCCGGGCCGTGGCAGGCGGTGCAGGTGGCCTTGAAGATCGGTTCGGCGGCGGCCGCCATCTTCGCGTCGTGCTTCTCGCCGGAAAGGCTCAGCACGTATTGGGCAAGGTTGTTCACCGTGCCCTCGCCGAGGCTGGCCCAGGGCGGCATCACGCCGGCGCGGCCGTCGTGGATCGAGGTGGTGATGTCCTTGCCGCTGCCGCCGTACAGCCAGTCCTGGTCGGTGAGGTCGGGCGCGCCCAGCCGCTGGTTGCCCTTGCCGCTGCGCTGGTGGCAGGCCGCGCAGTTGTCCTCGAACAGCACCTTGCCGAGCTGCTGCGCGGCGGGGTCGCCGGCCAGCTGCTCGGGCGTGTACAGCGCGAAGCGCTGCATCAACGGCTCCAGCTTCGCCTCGTTGACGGCCTGCTCGGTGGCCAACTGGCCATGCGAGGTCCAGCCCAGCGTGCCCTTGTGGTTGCCGAAGCCCGGATACAGCACGAGGTAGCCGAAGGCGCCGGCGAACATCGCGCCGGAGAACACGATCCACCACATCGGCAGCCGGCGCACGCCCTCGCGCAGCACGCCGTGCGCCCACACGTGGCCGCTGGTGCCATCGGGTTGGGTGGGGATCTTCGCACGCGGCCCCCACAGGAACAGGAAGAAGGTGATGCCGAGGTTCAGCACCACCAGGAACATCACCCACAACGACCAGCCGGTGCTCATCGCGCCTTCTCCTGCGTTGCGCCGTCGGCGGGCATGTCATCGTCCTGCATCGGCAGTTGCGCCATCTGGTCGAATACGGGTTTGTGGTACTTGCGCCAGGCCCAGATCCAGATGCCGATGAAGCTCAGCATCATCAGCACGATCATCACGCCGGCCAGGTGGCCCCAGAACGGACTCATGGCGCGCCTCCGTCGCTGGCCGGCGCCGCGCCGTTCGGCTCGTTCCTGATGCCCAGGCCTTGCAGGTAGGCGATCAGCGCGTCCAGCTCGGTCTTGCCCTTGACGGCCTCGGACGCGGCGGCGATGTCGGCATCGCTGTACGGGTCGCCCAGCTTGCGCAGCACGCGCATGCGCGCCTGGATGTCGGCGCCGTCGATGCTGGCCTTGGCCAGCCACGGGTAGCCGGGCATGTTGGACTGCGGCACCACGCTGCGCGGGTTCATCAGGTGCATGCGCTGCCAGTCGTCGGAATACTTGCCGCCCACGCGGGCGAGGTCGGGCCCGGTGCGCTTGGAGCCCCACTGGAACGGCCGGTCATAGACCGATTCCTCGGCGGTGGAGTAATGCCCGTAGCGCTGCGTCTCGAAACGCAGCGCGCGGATCATCTGCGAGTGGCAGAGGTAGCAGCCCTCGCGCACGTAGACGTCCTTGCCGGCCAGCCGCAGCGGGTCGTACGGGTGCACGTTCGGCGGCGCCTTGAGCGAATGCGCCTCGACGAACAGCGGGGTGATCTCGGCGAGCCCGCCCAGCGAAACCATGATCGCGATGCCGATGCCGAGCAGACCGGCGTGCTTCTCGATCGCTTCGAAATGCCTGTAGGCCATGATCAACCCCCCACCGGCAAGGGAGCCGGAATCTGATGGGGCTCCGGCTCCGGGATCGGCACCGGGATCGGCTTGATGATGCGGGCGCGGGCGTCGGCGGCGGTGTGCCACAGGTTCCACGCCATCACCCACATGCCCGAGAGGATCAGCACGCCGCCCATCCAGCGGATCAGGTACATCGGCTTGATCGCGATTAGGCTGTCCAGGAAGCCGTACTTCAGCGAACCGTCCGGCAGGGTGGCGCGCCACATCTCGCCCTCGGTGACGCCAGCGGTCCACATGGCGCCTACGTAGAACAGCGTGCCCAGCATGTGCAGCCAGAAGTGCACGTTCATGCCGCGCACGGAATACATCGCGGGACGGCCCAGCGCGCGTGGCGCCATCGCGTACAGCGAGCCGATGGTGATCATCGCCACCCAGCCCAGCGAGCCGGAGTGCACGTGGGCGATCGTCCAGTCGGTGTAGTGCGACAGTGAGTTCACCGTCTTGATCGCCATCATCGAGCCTTCGAAGGTGGCGGCGGCGTAGAACACCAGCGCCATCACCATGAACTTCACCGCCGGGTCGCTCTTCACCTTGTGCCAGGAGCCGTTGAAGGTGAGCAGGCCGTTCGCCGCCGAGCCCCAGCTCGGCATCAGCAGCACCAGCGAGAACGCCATGCCCACCGACTGCACCCAGTCAGGCAGCGCGGTGTACATCAGGTGGTGCGAGCCGGCCCACATGTAGACCGAGATCAGCGCCCAGAAATTGACGATGGAGAAGCGGTAGCTCCACAGCGGCTGCTGCGCCTGGCGCGGCACGAAGTAGTACATCATCCCGAGGAAGCCCGCGGTGAGGAAGAACGCCACCGCGTTGTGGCCGTACCACCACTGCACCATCGCGTCGACCGTGCCCGAGTAGATCGGGTAGGACTTGGTCCACGACACCGGCAGCGACAGGTGGTTGACGATGTGCAGCAGGCCCACCGCGATGATGAAGGCGCCGTAGTACCAGTTCGCCACGTAGATGTGCTTGATGTGCCGGCGCGCCAGCGAGCCGAAGAACACCACGCCGAAGCACACCCACACCACCGCGGTGAACAGCGCGATCCACCACTCCGGCTCGGCGTATTCCTTGCTGGTGGTGAGGCCCAGCGGCATCGACACCATCGCCAGTATGCAGACGATCTGCCAGCCCCAGAACGTGAAGCCGGCCAGCCGGTCGAAGGCCAGCCGCGCATGGCCGGTGCGCTGCACCACGTAGTAGCAGGTGCCCATCAGCGCCGAGCCGCCGAAGGCGAAGATCACGCCGAAGGTGTGGTCGGGGCGAAGCCGGCTGAAGGTGATCCAGGGTAGGTCGAAGTTCAGTGCGGGCCACATCAGTTCGGCGGCGATGTACACGCCCACCGACATGCCGATGATGCCCCAGACCGCAGCAGCCAGCAGGAACTGGCGGACGACCTTGTCGTTGTAGTACTCGGTGTTGGGCATGGATGTCCCCGGTTTTGGTGCAGGCATTTTCGCGGGCGCGCGCGCGCGTCGCGATGATCGCGGTCAGGCGACTGCGGCAATCTGTCCGTCAAGCCAGGTCGGAACCCCCTCGGGACGCAGCAGCCTGATCCAGGTCATGGCCGCGAGCGTCGCGGTCGATGATGCTGGCCGGGACGTGAAAAAGTCGGTTAGAGCGTTGCCTCCATGGCCCATGTCGTCACCGAAAACTGCATCAACTGCAAGCACACCGACTGCGTCGAGGTGTGTCCGGTGGACTGCTTCCACGAAGGCCCGAATTTCCTGGTGATCGACCCTGACGAATGCATCGACTGCACGCTGTGCGTGGAGGAGTGTCCGGTGGGTGCAATCTTCCCCGAGCTGGATGTGCCAGCGGGGCAGGAGGGTTTCCTTGCGCTCAATGCCGAGCTGGCGCGCGAGTGGCCGGTGCTGACGAAGAAAATTCCCGCGATGGAAGACGCCGGCGAATGGGATGGCGTGCCAGACAAGCTGCCGTTGCTGAAGCGCTGAACCGGCAGGCACAAAAAAGCCCGCTTGCGCGGGCTCTTCCGTTTGAAGAGTGCGGCAATGGATGGCCGCCCATTTGACTTTCGCGATCAGGGATGATCGCAAGGAATCCGCCTTACTTCGCCACCACCCGCACCATTTCCAGGCACTTGTTGCTGTAGCCCCATTCGTTGTCGTACCAGCTCACCAGCTTCACGAAGGTGGGATCCAGCGCGATGCCAGCCTCGGCGTCGAACACCGAGGTGCAGGTCTCGCCGCGGAAGTCGGTGGCCACCACCTTGTCCTCGGTGTAGCCCAGCACGCCCTTCAGCGCGCCCTGGCTCTGCGCCTTCATCTCCGCGCAGATCTCGGCGTAGCTGGCGGGCTTCTCCAGCTCGCAGGTGAGGTCGACCACGGACACGTCCGAGGTGGGCACGCGAAAGCTCATGCCGGTGAGCTTCTTGTTGAGTTCGGGGATCACCACGCCCACCGCCTTCGCCGCGCCGGTGGAGGAGGGGATGATGTTCTCCAGGATGCCGCGGCCGCCGCGCCAGTCCTTGTTGCTCGGGCCGTCCACGGTCTTCTGGGTGGCGGTGGCGGCGTGCACGGTGGTCATCAGGCCGCGCTTGATGCCCCACTTGTCGTTGAGCACCTTCGCGATCGGCGCCAGGCAGTTGGTGGTGCAGCTGGCGTTGGAGATGATCGCCTCGCCCTTGTAGCTCTTGTCGTTGACGCCGTAGACGAACATCGGCGTGTCGTCCTTGGACGGCGCGGACAGGATCACCTTCTTCGCACCGGCGTCGAGGTGCTTCTGCGCCGTTTCCTTGGTGAGGAACAGGCCGGTGGACTCGATCACCACGTCGGCGTTCACCTCGTTCCACTTCAGGTTGGCCGGATCGCGCTCCTGGGTGAGGCGGATCCTGTGGCCGTTGACCACCAGCTGGCCGTTCTCGATCGACACTTCGCCCTTGAAGCGGCCGTGCACCGAGTCGTAGCTCAGCATGTAGGCGAGGTAGTCCGGCTCCAGCAGGTCGTTGATCGCGACGATCTGGATGTCCTTGCCGAAGTTCTGCACCGCAGCGCGCAGCACGTTGCGACCGATGCGGCCGAAGCCGTTGATGCCGACCTTGATGGTCATGGGACAGCGTCCTCCAATTCGACGGGGAAGGTGGCCGCGCGCGGCGGCCGGAAACCGCGATTTTAGCGGGAATGCGCCGCGGCTGCCTGCTCAGCGGGAGCCGTGTGCCGGTTTGCCGCAATAGATGTCGTGCAAGGTGGCCATCAGTGCCTGCACCGGGCCCGCAGCGAGGCGGTAATGCACCGCCTGCGCCTCGCGGCGGGTCTGCACCAGTGCGGCCTCGCGCAGCCTGGCCAGATGCTGCGACAACGCCGATTGCCCCAGTTCCAGCCGCTCCAGCAGCTCACCCACCGTCAGCTCACCCTCGGCCAGGTGGCACAGGATCAACAGACGCTGCTCGTTCGCCAGGGCCTTCAGCAATCCGCTGGCTTCGCTGGCGTGCGCGCGCATGCGGGCGGGGTTGGTGGCGGTCTTCATGGCAGCATTTTGCCACGCTTTTCTAAATTAGAAAAATCTAATATTATGCGCTGCATCCGTTTCTGTGGACGCAGTGTCATGCCTGCCGACGTCACTTCCTTCTTCCATGCCGCCACCTCCACCTGGACGCACGTGGTCAGCGATCCCGCGACCGGCGCGGCGGCGGTGATCGACCCGGTGCTGGACTTCGATCCGGCCAGCGGCAAGCTCGGCATCGAGGCCGCACGCGCGGTGCTCGACCACCTGCAGGCACAAAAGCTGGACCTGCAATGGATCCTGGAAACCCACGCACATGCCGACCATCTCACCGCCGCCGCATGGTTGCGGGCGCAGACCGGTGCCCCGGTGGCGGCCAGCGTCGGCATCGTCGCGGTGCAGGCCGAGTTCAAGCGGCGGCTGGACCTGGGCGATGCGTTCGCCGCCGACGGCTCGGCGTTCGACCGGCTGCTGCACGACGGCGAGCTATTGCCGCTGGGCGAGCTGGCGTTGCAGGTGCTGGCCACGCCCGGCCACACCGCCGACAGCGTGAGCTACCGGGTGGGCGATGCGGTGTTCATCGGCGACACGCTGTTTTCGCCGGCCGCGGGCAGCGCGCGTTGCGATTTCCCCGGCGGCAACGCGGCGGCGCTGCACGCCTCGGTACGCCGCCTGTATGCCTTGCCGGACGATACGCAGCTGTATCTGTGCCATGACTATCCCGCCGACGGTGCGGCGCCGCGCAGCGTGGTGCCGCTGCGCGAGCAGCGCGAGCACAACGTGCATCTCGCCGCCGGCACCAGCGAGGCGGATTTCGTGGCGCTGCGCGAACGCCGCGATGCCACGCTGGCGATGCCGCGGCTGTTCTGGCCGGCGCTGCAGGTCAACATCCGTGCCGGCGGGTTGCCGCCGGCGGCCGACGAGGGGCGGCGCTTCCTGAAATGGCCGCTGGATGCGGCTGCGCTGGAGGCATCCTGATGAGCAGCACATTCACGCCGTGGAGCGCGCTGGGCGGCGGCATCCTGATCGGCCTGGCTTCACTGCTGCTGCTCGCCGCGCTGGGGCGCATCGCCGGCGTCAGCGGCATCGCCGCCGCGCTGTTGCCGCCGCGTTGCGGCGATGTCGCGTGGCGGCTGGCCTTCGTGTTCGGCCTGCCGTCGGGCGCCGCGTTGTGGATGCTGGGGCAGGACAGTACGGCGCTGGCCAGCCATGCACCGCCATGGCAACTCGCGCTGGCCGGCCTGCTGGTCGGCGTGGGTACGCGCATCGGCTCGGGCTGCACCAGCGGCCACGGCGTGTGCGGGCTGGGCCGTTTCTCGCCGCGCTCGCTGGCGGCGGTGCTCACCTTCGTGCTGGCCGCGATGCTGTGCGTGTACGCGTGGCGGCATCTGCTGCCGGGGTGGCTGGCATGAAGCCGTGGCTGGCGTATCTGGCGGGCCTGCTGTTCGGCGCGGGCCTGGCATGGTCGGGCATGGCCGATCCGCACAAGGTGCTGGGTTTCCTCGACGTCGCCGGCGCATGGGACCCCAGCCTGCTGCTGGTGATGATGGGCGCGGTGCTGACCTACGCGATCGGCCAGCGCCTGGTGATGCGGCACGCGCGGCCGTGGCTGGACGAGCGCTTCCATCTGCCTGCGAATCGCCGCATCGATGCGCGCCTGCTGGCGGGCGCAGCGGTGTTCGGCATCGGCTGGGGACTGGCCGGCTACTGCCCCGGTCCCGCACTGGCCGGCGTCGGCCTGGGCAACGCGGACTTGGTCTGGTTGTTGCCGGCGTTGCTGCTGGGCTGGTGGCTGGCGGGGCGTGGTCGACGCACCTGAGGGTGTCGGCGGTGCGCTGTGGCACACTGCTTGGTCGTCCACTGTCGTGATGTCCGCACAATGAAGTATCCGCGTCGTCTGCTGATCGCCGCGCTGGCCGTGTTCGTCGCCGTTCCTGCCGCCCAGGCCTGGGGGCCGTTGGGCCACAGCATCGTCGCCGCGCTGGCGCAGCGCCACCTGAGTCCCGCCGCCGAGGCCGAGGTGGAGCGCCTGCTGGCGGCGGACCACACCACCCGGCTCGCCGACATCGCCAGCTGGGCCGACCAGATCCAGGACGATCCCGCCCAGGCGACGCTGTGGCAGCAGACGCGCAAGCTGCACTACATCAACTTTCGCGGCGGCCCGGCCTGCGACTACGTGCCGCCGCGTGATTGCCGCGACGGTGAATGCATCGTGGCGGGGTTGACACATTACGTGGAAATCCTCCGTGACAAGTCGCAGAGTGATGCCGCGCGCCTGGAGGCCCTGAAGTTCGTGGTGCATTTCGCGGGCGACATCCACCAGCCGCTGCATGCCGGCTACCGCGACGACCTCGGCGGCAACAAGTACCAGGTGCAGTTCGAGGGCAACGGCAGCAATCTCCACCGGGTCTGGGATTCGGGCATGCTGAAGACGCGCGGCCTGGACTGGCAGGCCTACGCGGCGAAGCTGGACGCCGAAGGTACGGTGCAACTGCCGCCACCGATCGCGCCGCTGGACGATCCCTATGCGCAGTGGGCGGAGGAATCCTGTCGACTCACCGCCGCACCGGGTTTTTATCCGGACGGCCACAAACCCGGCCAGGCCTATGTCGACGCCGAGCTGCCGGTGGCCGAGGACCAGCTGCGCATCGCCGGGCGCCGGCTGGCCGAGGTGCTCAACCTCGCGCTGGGACGGTGACGCAGGAATCGCGTGCAAGGTGGGCGGCTTGCGTATAGTCTGACTTTTCAACCCACGCTGCCCAGACCGCCCGGATGACTCACGAAACCCAAACGCGCCGCACCAAGATCGTTGCCACCCTGGGCCCCGCCACCGATGCGCCGGGCATGCTCGAACGCATCATCGCCAACGGTGTCGATGTCGTTCGCCTCAATCTCTCGCACGGCCAGCCGGACGACCATCGCGCCCGCGCCGCCGCGGTGAAGGCGGCGGCGGCTGCCGCCGGCCGCGAGGTGGGCGTGCTCGCCGACCTGCAGGGTCCGAAGATCCGCGTGGAGAAATTCGCGAACGGCCCGATCCAGCTGGAGGTCGGCCAGCCTTTCGTGCTGGACTGTCGCGCCGACGCGCCGCCCGGTGATACCACCCGCGTGGGCGTGAGCTATCTCGGCTTGCCGCAGGACGTGCACCCCGGCGACGTGTTGTTGCTGGACGACGGTCTGGTGGCGCTCACCGTGAACGAGGTGGCCGGCGCCGAAATCCGCTGCAGCGTGCTGGTCGGCGGCAAGCTCTCCGACCGCAAGGGCCTCAACCGGCAGGGCGGCGGCCTGTCCGTCTCCGCGCTGTCAGACAAGGACAAGGCCGACATCAAGCTCGCCGCCGAGATTGGCGCGGACTTCCTCGCCGTCTCCTTCGTGCGCTCGGCCGAGGACATGCACCAGGCCCGCCGCCTGCTCCACGACGCCGGCGGCAGTGCCGCGCTGGTGTCCAAGATCGAGCGCGCCGACGCCATCCCCGTGCTGGGCGAGATCATCGACGCCTCCGACGTGGTGATGGTTGCGCGCGGCGACCTGGGCGTGGAGATCGGCGACGCCGAGCTGCCCGGTCTGCAGAAGAAGATCATCCGCGAGACGGTGCAGCGCAACCGCGCGGTGATCACCGCCACCCAGATGCTGCAGTCGATGGTGCGCTCGCCCATCCCCACCCGCGCCGAGGTGCTGGACGTGGCGAACGCGGTGATCGACGGCACCGATGCGGTGATGCTGTCCGAGGAGACCGCCGCCGGCGCCCACCCCGACAAGGCGGTGGCCGCGATGGCGCGCATCTGCCTCGGCGCCGAACGCCAGTTCGAGCCGAAAGAAGACCTGACCAATGCCGGCCCCCGGCTCAGCCGCACCGACCAGGCCATCGCGCTGGCCGCGATGGTGCTCGCCGGCCAACTCGGCGTGCGCGCGATCGTGGCGCTGACCGAGTCCGGTGCCACCGCGCAATGGCTGTCGCGCTATCGCAGTGCGGTGCCGATCTACGGCCTGTCGCCGCTCGCTGCCGCGCGGCGGCGCATGCAGGTGCTGCGCGACGTGCGGGCGGTGGAATTCAGCCACGGCGAGAACCAGAGCATGGCCGCCTCCACCCGCGCTGCGGTGCGCCTGCTGTTCGGACAGGGCAAGCTGGCCGAGGGCGACAGCGTGGTCATCACTTACGGCGACCGCGTCGGTCACGTCGGCGGCACCAACACGTTGAAGCTGCTGGCGGTGGGGGCGGGCGGCGCGGTGGACAGCCTGCGCGATCTCTGAACAGGTTCCGGGCTGCGACGCCGCCGGCATGACGCCGCGCGGCTAGACTGGAGCCGTCGTCCCCTTCCGCCGGAGAACTCCTCATGAACCCGCGCACCCGTCGCCTGCTTCGCCCCTTGCTGCTGGTTTCGGCCCTGACTTGCGCCACGCCAGTGCTGGCGCAGGCGAGCAGGGTCGATCCACAGAACCTGTACCACTACTGGATTCGGCTCAACACCAAGGTGAACGTCGACATGCCCAATTCCGGGCTGAACCTCACCAAGCCCGGCTGCGTCGCGGTGACCTACGAGATCGGCTCCGATGGCGTGCCGATGCATGCGCAGGTAGCCAAGGTGGTGCCCAAGAGCGATCTCGGTTCCGCCGCCCTGTCCGCGGTGAAGAATTTCCGCTACGGCCCCTCGCTGACGAACAAGATCGGCCAGCCGATCGCGACCTATTACATCGTGCCGTTCAACTCGCCCGACGATGCGGCGGCCCAGCAGAAGCTCATGGATGCCTGCAAGCTGCCCGGCTACGGCCACTGAGCCGGGGCCAGGGGGCGGTCCTGCGGGACCTGGCGGTTCCGTTATAATCTGCGGCTTTAGCCATGCCGCCCCGGTCCGGGGCGGCGCCTACCCTCGAGCGGGCCGGTATCGCCTCGCTGTACGGAGCCGTCATGAGTATTGAAGATCTCGAAAGCGTTGCCCTGGCCATGGTGGCCCCCGGCAAGGGCATCATCGCCATCGACGAGTCGACCAACACCATCAAGAAGCGTTTCGAGGCCGTCGGCATCGAGAACACCGAGGAAAACCGCCGCGCCTACCGCGAGCTGCTGCTCACCACGCCGGGCCTGAACGAGCACATCTCCGGCGCGATCCTGTACGACGAGACGATCCGGCAGTCCACCAAGGACGGCGTGCCGTTCACCCAGGTGATGAAGAAGGCCGGCATCATCCCCGGCATCAAGGTGGACAAGGGCCCGGTGTCGCTGGCCGGCTTCCCCGGCGACGTGGTCACCGAGGGCCTGGACGGCTTGCGTCCGCGTCTCGAGGAATACGCCAAGCTGGGCGCCCAGTTCTGCAAGTGGCGCGCGGTGATCAACATCACCGAGGACAACCCCAGCTCCACCGCGATCGAGGCGAACTGCCATGCGCTGGCCCGCTACGCTGCGCTGTGCCAGGAAGCCGGCCTGGTGCCGATGGTCGAGCCGGAAGTGATCATGGACGGCGACCACAGCATCGAGGTGAGCTACGAGGTGCACGAGGCCGTGCTGCGCAGCCTGTTCAACGCGCTGTACGAGCAGAACGTGATGCTGGAAGGCACCATCCTGAAGGTGTCGATGGTGATCCCGGGCAAGGACTCGTCCGAGCAGGCCGACGTCGAGGAAGTGGCCGAGGCCACCGTGCGCGTGCTGAAGACCTGTGTGCCGGCCTCGCTGCCGGGCATCGTGTTCCTCTCCGGCGGCCAGACCGACGAGCAGTCCACCGCCCACCTCAACGCAATGAACCGCATCGGCCCGCACCCGTGGCCGCTGTCGTTCTCCTACGGCCGCGCCATGCAGCAGGCCGCGCTGAAGCTGTGGGCGAAGGACATGAAGGCGAATTACGCCGAGGCACAGAAGACCGTACACGCGCGCGCCAAGGACAACGGCCTCGCCGCGCTGGGTCGCTGGAACGGTTGATCGCAGGAATCGGGCGAGCAGCCAGCCAAAAAAACGGGCGCCGCGAGGCGCCCGTTTCGTTTTCCCTGTGGATCGATGACCCCATCAGAAGCGGAATTCCGCGCTGGCCGAGATCATGTCGGTGCTGAGGTCCACGCTGTGCTTCTTGGCGTCGAAGTAGTCGTAGTTCAGGCCGACACTCACGTTCTGCGTGATGTTGTAGCCGATACCGGCCCCGGCGTACCAGCTGTTGTCGTCGAGGCCCTTGCGCACCGGGTTCACGTCGTTGCTCATGCCGTGGCCGGTCCAGCTGTAGAGGCCGGCGCGGCCGCTCAGATACCAATTCGGGCTGAGGTCGACGTGGGCGTTCGCGCCGACGGTCCAGCCGTGCAGTTGCGACTTGCCCGGGGCGATCACTGGCGAGCTGTTGAAGATGTTCTTCGCGCGGATGTTGCCCAGGTCGTTGTAACCCACCTCGGCGCCCAGCGCGAAGTTCGGCGTGAACGACCAGCGGTAGCCGCCGTTCAGCGCATAACCGGTGTCGTGGCCGTCGTACGGGCCATGGTCGATAGCCGTGCGGCCCACGTTGCCGTTGATGAACCAGCCGCCGTTGTCGGTCGGCGCGTTTTGCGCGAAGGCGGCGGGAACGGACAGCATGCCGGCGGAAGCGAGAGCAAGGGCGAAAAGAGTCTTTTTCATGGAGAGTCTCCTGTTATGGAAAAGCGGCTGCCGGCCATGGGGAATGGGAGCGGGCCGCATGCCTGGCGCTGGGGAAAATCGCCGGGCACATCACTTGGATGGTTGCGGCAGCGAAAGATTCAATACTTGTTAGTACATTATTAAGTGGCGATTAATTTTCTCCGGCAAACCCTTGGCCAGAAAGGGAAACGGGCGCCGGAGCGCCCGTTTCGGCCACGTGATGCAGCCGTCGAAACGACTCAGAAGCGGTATTCCGTGCTCAGCGAGTACTTGCTGGTGGCCAGTTGCACGCGCTGCTCGCCGTTGTCGGAACCGGCGTAGTAGTCGTAGTTCACGCCCAGGCTCCAGTTCTGGCTGAGGTTGTAGCCCACGCCCGCACCGGCGTAGTACTTGGTGCGGTTGAACTGGCGGAACTCCGGGTTCGCCCCGTTGGTGATGCCTTCGCCCTGGGCGTAGAACAGACCACCGCGCAGTTCGCCGTACCAGTTGGGGTTGAAGCTGTAGCGCAGGTCCACGCCGGCGGTGCTGCCGCGCAGCTTGGACTTGCTGTTGCCGGCGATCTGGTCGGCGTACTGGCTCTGGGCGGACAGGCGGCCCAGCCACTGGTAGCCGACTTCCACGCCCAGCGAGGTCTCGGGGGTGATCGCGAAGCGGTAGCCGCCCTTCACGCCGCCAGCGAACTTGCCGTCGTCATACGGACCCTTGCTGACGTTGGCGTAGCCGGCGTCGGCGCTGACATACCAGCCCTGCTGGGCGTTGGTGGCGGCCGGAGCCTGGTCCTGGGCGAACGCGGCCGGCACGGCCATGAAGCCGGCGGCAGCCAGGGTGAGAGCGAGCACAGTCTTTTTCATGGGGGGAATTCCTCTTGTTATGGGCAGTCTGCAGCGCCTCGGGGAAAGGTGATGCCGCGGCTCGGCAACCGCTCGTGGGCGGTGCCGGGGCATTAGATGGCGGGCCAGCTGAAGGAATTCAATACCGATGAGTTCATAATTAAGTGAAGGTTAATGTCAAGGCGCAGGTCGGCTCGGCCCGCAATGGCAGCGCGACAGCATCGGGCGGATCGGCGACAATGCACGTTTTTCGCCGCCGCCTGTCCCGGAGAACGCCGATGCCCACCCGCCGCCAACTTGCCAACGCCGTGCGTGCCCTTGCCATGGACGCCGTGCAGAAGGCCAATTCCGGCCATCCGGGCATGCCGATGGGCATGGCGGACATCGCCGAGGTGCTGTGGAACGACTTCCACCGTCACAACCCGGCCAACCCGCACTGGTTCAACCGCGACCGCTTCCTGCTCTCGAACGGCCACGGCTCGATGCTGCAGTACGCGCTGCTGCACCTCACCGGCTACGACCTGCCGATGAGCGAGCTGGAGCGTTTCCGTCAGTTGCATTCCAAGACCCCGGGCCACCCCGAGGCGCACGAAACGGTGGGCGTGGAAACCACCACCGGCCCGCTGGGCCAGGGCATCGCCAACGGCGTGGGCTTCGCGCTGGCCGAGAAGGTGCTGGCCGAGCGCTTCAACCGCCCCGGCTTCAACGTGGTCGATCACCACACCTGGGTGTTCTGCGGCGACGGCTGTCTGATGGAAGGCATCTCGCAGGAGGCGATCTCCCTGGCCGGCACCTGGAAGCTGGGCAAGCTCACCCTGGTCTACGACCACAACAACATCTCCATCGACGGCGAGGTGCCGGGCTGGTTCACCGACGACACCGCGGCGCGCTTCGAGGCCTGCGGCTGGCACGTGGTGCGCGACGTGGACGGCCACGACGCGGAGAAGGTCAAGGTCGCGCTGGCCGCCGCCAAGGCCGAGACCGGCAAGCCCAGCCTGGTGATCTGCAAGACCATCATCGGCTTCGGCGCGCCGAACAAGGAAGGCAAGGAATCCAGCCACGGCGCGGCACTGGGCAAGGACGAGGTCGCCGCCGCGCGCGACATGCTGGACTGGCGCTATCCCCCGTTCGAGATTCCCGCCGAGATCTACGCCGGCTGGGACGCGAAGCAGGCCGGCGCGAAGCACGAGGCGGAGTGGAATGCGCTGTTCGCCGACTACGCCAAGGCGAATCCGGAGCTGGCCGCCGAGCTGCAGCGTCGCCTTGCCGCGAAGCTGCCGGAGAACTGGGCGGCCGTATCGCAGGCCTGGGTGGAGAAGCTGCAGGCCGACGGTCCGGACGTGGCCAGCCGCAAGGCCTCGCAGATGACGCTGGACGCCTACGGTCCGCTGCTGCCGGAGCTGATCGGCGGCTCGGCGGACCTCGCCGGCTCCAACCTCACGATCTGGAAGGGCTCGGTCAGCGTCACCGAAACCAGCCCGAATGCGAACTACATCCACTCCGGCGTGCGCGAGTTCGGCATGACCGCGATCGGCTCCGGCCTGGCGCTGCACGGCGGCTTCATCCCCTACGACGCCACCTTCCTGGTGTTCTCCGACTACGCGCGCAACGCGGTGCGCATGAGCGCGCTGATCCCCGCGCACTCCATCCACGTCTACACCCACGACTCGATCGGCCTGGGCGAGGACGGTCCCACCCACCAGCCGGTGGAACACCTGGCCAGCCTGCGCTACATCCCGAACAACCGTGTGTGGCGCCCCTGCGACGCGGTGGAATCGGCGGTGGCGTGGAAGGCGGCGATCGAGCGCAAGGACGGCCCGTCCTGCCTGGTGTTCTCGCGCCAGACGCTGAAGCACCAGCAGCGCAACGCGCAGCAGGTGGCCGACATCGCGCGCGGAGCCTACGTGCTGTCCGACCCGGCCGACACCAAGTTCAAGGCCATCCTGATCGCCACCGGTTCCGAGGTGGAGCTGGCGATGGAGGCTGCGCGCACGCTGGCCCAGCAGGGCATGCCGGTGCGCGTGGTGTCGATGCCGTGCACCGAGACCTTCGACGCCCAACCGCTGGAATACCGCGAAGGCGTGCTGCCCGGCTGGTGCCGCGCGCGCGTGGCGGTGGAGGCGGGCATCACCGACTTCTGGCGCAAGTACGTGGGCCTCGACGGCGAGGTGATCGGCATGACCACCTTCGGCGCCTCCGCGCCGGCCGAGCAGCTGTTCGAGTACTTCGGCTTCACCGTGGCGAACGTGGTCGATGCGGTGAAACGCGTCGCCGGCTGACACGCGAGTCTTCCCGAAACGAAAACGCCGCGGAATCCGCGGCGTTTTCGTTTGCTGCAGGAGCAGGGGTTACGCCGCCAGCAGGTCGGCGAGATGCCCGGGATCGCACGCCAGTTCATGCGCGCCGGCCAGCTCCAGTTCCTCGCGGCTGCCGAAGCCCCACAATACGCCGATGCCGCGCACGCGGTTCGCCACGGCGCCTTCGATGTCGAAGCAACGGTCGCCGATCATCGCGGTCTGCCCGGGCGGGACGGCGAAGTCGGCCAGCGCGGCAGCGATCATCGAGGCCTTCTCGCTGTGCGGGCTGGACGGATCGGGGCCGTAGAGCCGCGTGAACGCGTTGCCGAACGGCAGGTGCTCGACGATCGGCCGCGCGTGGCGCTCGGGCTTGCTGGTGACCACGGCCAGGGTGTGGCCGCTCGCCTGCAGTCGTTCGATGGCCGCCACGATGCCTGGATAGACCAGATGCTCGCGCCAGCCCAGCGTGGCGAAGCGCTCGTGGTAGTAATCCACCGCTGCCTCGACGCGTTCAGCGTCGTGGCCGAGCAGCGGCGCGAAGCTGTGCCGCAGCGGCGGCCCGATCCACGGACGCAGCTCCGTCGGCGCCGGCACGCCCAGCTTGTCGAAGGCGTACCGGATGCACGCGGTGATGCCGGGCTCGGAATCGATCAGCGTGCCATCGAGGTCGAACAGGCAGAGCATTACTTCGCGGCCCGTGCCTTGAGTGCGGCCACGGCCGGCAGTTCCTTGCCTTCGAGGAATTCCAGGAACGCGCCGCCGCCGGTGGAGATGTAGGAGACGTCCTGCTCGATGCCGTACTTGTCCACCGCGGCCAGGGTGTCGCCGCCGCCGGCGATCGAGAAGGCCTTCGAGGCGGCGATCGCGCGGGCCAGCGTCTCGGTGCCCTTGCCGAAGGCGTCGAACTCGAACACGCCCACCGGACCGTTCCACACCACGGTGCCGGCCTTGGCGATCAGCGCGGCGTACTGCTTCGCGGTCTCCGGGCCGATGTCGAGGATCATCTCGCCGTCGCGCACCTGGTCCACCAGCTTCACCGTGGCCGGGGCGTTGGCGGAGAACTCCGGCGCCACCACCACGTCGACCGGCAGCGGTACCTCGGCGCCGCGGCGCTTCGCGTCGGCGAGCACCTTCTTCGCGGCGTCGACCAGGTCGGGTTCCACCAGCGAGTTGCCCACCGAGTAGCCGAGCGCGGCGATGAAGGTGTTGGCGATGCCGCCGCCCACGATCAACTGGTCGACCTTGCCGATCAGGTTCTCCAGCAGGGTGAGCTTGGTGGAGACTTTGGAGCCGGCCACGATCGCCAGCAGCGGGTGCGCGGGATTCTCCAGCGCCTTGCCCAGCGCATCCAGCTCGGCCGAGAGCAGCGGGCCGGCGGCGGCGACAGGGGCGAACCGGATCACGCCGTGGGTGGAGGCCTGGGCGCGGTGCGCGGTGCCGAAGGCGTCCATCACGAAGATGTCGCACAGCGCGGCGTACTTCTTCGCCAGCGCGTCCTCGTCCTTGCCCTCGCCCACGTTCATGCGGCAGTTCTCCAGCACCACCACCTCGCCGTCGGCGACGTCCACGCCGTCGAGGTAGTCGCGCACCAGGCGCACCGGCTTGCCGAGCTTGTCGCCCAGCCACGCAGCCACCGGCGCCAGCGAGGAGGCCTCGTCGAACTGGCCTTCCTTGGGACGGCCCAGGTGCGAGAGCACCATCACCTTCGCGCCGGCATCGCGTGCGGCCTTGATCGTTGGCAGGGCCGCGTCGAGGCGCTGGGTGGAGGTGATCCGGCCGTGATCGTCGATCGGCACGTTCAGGTCTTCGCGGATCAGCACGCGCTGGCCGTGCAGGTCGAGGTCGCTCATGCGGGTGACGGACACGTGGGCACTCCCGTGGTTCGAAAAGGGCTGCCGGAGCGGCAGGAACCCCGTATTGTCCGGCCCGCCCGGGGGCGATGCAAATTACACTGCGGGCTTCCCATTCCAGGAGCGGGCGCATGTCTTCCGGTCTCGTGCTGTACGGCTACTGGCGCTCCAGCGCCGCTTATCGCGTGCGCATCGCGCTGAACCTGAAGGGCCTGGCCTGGGAGAACCATCCCGTGCATCTGGTCAAGGACGGCGGCCAGCAGCACACGGCGGACTACGCGGCGGTGAACCCGCAGCAGCTGGTGCCCAGCCTGCGCGACGGCGAGCGCGTGCTGACGCAGTCGCTGGCGATCATGGAGTACCTGGAGGAAACCCGTCCCGAGCCGCCGCTGCTGCCGGCGGATGCACGTGGCCGTGCGCGGGTGCGGGCCCTGGCGCAGCTGGTCGCCTGCGACATCCACCCGCTGGGCAACCTGCGCGTGCTGCAGTACCTGGAGCGCGAGCTCGGCGTCGGCGAGGCGCACCGCGGCGCGTGGTCGCGGCACTGGATCGCCACCGGCTTCGCGGCGATGGAGGCGATGCTGGCCGGCAACGCGGCCACCGGCCGCTACTGCCACGGTGACACGCCGGGGCTGGCCGACGCCTGCCTGGTGCCACAGGTGTACAACGCGCGGCGCTGGAAACTGCCGCTGGACGACTATCCGACGATCCTGCGCATCGACGCGGCTTGCGGCGAGCTGGAGGCGTTTCGCAATGCGGTGCCGGAGGTGCAGGAGGATGCGCCGGCGCCGTAGTGGTTGCTGGTTCGAAGCAGGTCCAAAGCGGGTTGCCAGATGTCACGAGAGTGCGGTCCCGCCCTCTCGCGACTCGCCAAGTCCGGCCCCTGGCCTGACTTGGCTCCGCTCGTCAATCGCGTTCGCGATTGACGAGCGGGCGGCCTGTCAGAACCCCATGCCGTAAGGGTCGTTGCTGCCGCCCATCAGGGCGTTGTCGTTCGTGTTGCCGCCGCCTTCGGCGAGGCGGATCTTCAGCGCCAGGCCGTCGCGGGAGTCGGCCTTGTTGAGCGCTTCCTCCAGTTCGATGCGGCCTTCCTTGTAGAGCCGGTACAGCGACTGGTCGAAGGTTTGCATACCTTCCTGCAGGCTGCGGTCCATCGCTTCCTTGATGTCGTGCACCTGGCCGCGGCGGATCATGTCGCGGATCAGCGGGGTGTTCAGCAGCACTTCCACCGCGGGCAGGCGGCGGCCGTCCTTGCCGATCACCAGGCGCTGGCTGATCACGGCCTTGAGGTTCAGCGCGAGGTTCATCAGCACGTTCTTGTGCGCCGACTCGGGGAAGAAGTTGAGGATGCGCTCCAGCGTCTGGTCGGCGTTGTTGGAGTGCAGGGTGGCCAGGCACAGGTGGCCCGTCTCGGAGAACGAGATCGCCGCTTCCATCGTGTCGGTGTCGCGGATCTCGCCGATCATGATCACGTCCGGCGCCTCGCGCATCGCGTTCTTCAGCGCCTCGTGGTAGGTGTGCGTGTCCAGCCCCACCTCGCGCTGGTTGACGATGGAGCGCTTGTGCCGGTGCAGATACTCGATCGGGTCCTCGATGGTGAGGATGTGGCCGGCCGAGTTGGTGTTGCGGTGGTCGATCATCGAGGCCAGCGTGGTCGACTTGCCCGAGCCGGTGGCGCCCACCACCAGGATCAGCCCGCGCGGCTCCATGATCAGGTCGCGGAAGATCGACGGCAGCTGCAGCTGCTCGACGTTGGGGATCTCGCTCTTGATCGCGCGGATCACCATGCCCACTTCGCCGCGCTGCTTGAACACGTTGATGCGGAAACGTCCGGCCTCCTTCACCGCCAGCGCCATGTTCAATTCGAGGTCACGCTCGAACTGCGGCACCTGGCCTTCGTCCATGAGGGAGTAGGCGATCTTTTTCACCATGCCGCCCGGAAGCCCGGTGTTGCCGAGCGGGTAGAGCTTGCCCTCGACCTTGATGTTCACCGGGGCGCCCGTGGACAGGAACATGTCCGAGGCGCCCTTGTCGACCATCAGCTTGAGGAAGTAACCGATATCCACGCCAAATCCCCTGGTTGTGCTCGTTGCAATGAGCGATTGTGCACGCCCACAATACGCGCAGAAGCTTAATCAGGAATGCGTGATGGTGCACATCTCCCCTTCGCCGGCCGGACGGCTGGCGCGTTCGCCCAAGCTTGCGCGGTGGCTGGCCTCGGCCGGCCTGCTGGTCCTGGCCGGCTGCGCCAGCGTGCCCCCGCCGAACGAGGCGATGAATCTGGCGCAGACGCAGCTGCAGGCCGCGCGCGATGCCGGCGCGGCCGATTACGACCCGGTGGACCTGGGTTTCGCCCAGGACAAGTTCCAGCAGGCGCAGGGCGCGATGGCCGACCGCAAGTACGCGCAGGCGGCCGATCTGGCCGCCGAGTCGCGGGCGGACGCCGAGCTGGCGCGGGTCAAGGCCAACCTCGGTGCGGCGCGGGCGAAGATCCAGTCCAAGATGAACGCGAACGCCGAGCTGCGCGAGCAGGGAGCGCAGGCCGCCGCCGCCGCCGCCGCGGAGTTCGCCAAGCCGCTGCCGACGCCGGCCACCACCGGTTCGACCCCTGCTCCGGCGGGTTCGGGGGGGCTGCCGCCCGCCGCGCCGCTGGAGGACATGCCGGCGCCTTCGGCCTCGGTGCTGTCGGCGCCGCCGTCCGGGCAGGGTTTCCAGTCCGTGCCCGCCCAGAACCCGCCGTCGCACGGCCAGGATTCGAATGCAACGCAGGGCTTCCAGCCTGCGGGAGGCCAGCCATGAAGCGCGTCGCCACCGTGATTGCCGCCAGCCTGATGGCGCTCGGCGTCATCGGCACCGCCCAGGCGCGCCGCGACGACATCGACGTCAGCCGGCTGACCGGCAACCTCAACCAGCTCGCCAGCGACCCGGTGCTGGGCAACTACGCCCAGGCCG
>DATEKS010000022.1:0-8865 GCA_035277325.1 Rhodanobacter sp. | reverse complement strand
CTTGGACAGGTCAACAACCCGCCAGCGCAAGGCGTCCACACAATTCACCTGTGCACACTGTCAAAGATCCACTTCACCGCGGAACTTTCCGCCAGGGGACATTTCGTCCCGGTGAGCCGCTCACTATACATCGTCTTTTCGATCCGTCAACACCCGCAGCGAAGAATTTCTTGCTGCGTGATGGTGGCGCCGTGCCGATGCAGCAGCGGGGCGGCGAATACTAGGTAGACGCCCCTGGCTTGGCAAGCGTTTTCTTCGAAGGAATCTCGCTCTTTCGCGCAAGCCTCTGATCTTGCGCGAAACAATCCTACAAAGTCGTGCGCTGCGCTCAGCCGTCGGTCAATCGCACCCTGGCGAAGTTGCGCTTGCCCACCTGCAGCACACCTTCGAAGCCGGCGGCGAACATGCGCTGGGCGTCTTCCACCACCTCGGCATCAATGCGCACCGCACGCTCCTTGAGCTTGCGGTTCGCCTCCGAGTTGCTGGCAGTAAGCCCCGCTGCGGTGAGCAATGCAGGCAGACGCAAGCCTTCGGCGGGTGCAGCGATCTCGCTGAGCGGCAGCAACGAGGTGTCGCCCTCGCCGCGCACCACCGCATGCCAGCCTGCAATGGCTTGCTCGGCGGCGGCCGCGTCGTGGAAGCGTGTGGCCAGTTCGCGCGCGAGACGCAGCTTGGCGTCACGGGGGTTCAGCGCGCCGCTTTCCACTTCGCGTTTCATGTGCGCCAGCTCATCCAGCGACACCTCGAAGCTGAGCAGCTCGAACCAGCGCCACATCAGTGCGTCGTCGATCTTCATGGTCTTGGTGACGATGTCGATCGCCGGCTCGTCGATGCCGATATAGTTGCCCAGCGACTTGGACATCTTGTTGACGCCGTCCAGGCCCTCCAGCAACGGCATGGTGAGCACGATCTGCGGTTTCTGCCCGAAGTGCTCCTGCAGGCCGCGCCCCATCAAGAGATTGAACTTCTGATCGGTGCCGCCCAGCTCGACGTCGGCCTCGAGCGCCACCGAGTCGTAGCCCTGTACCAGCGGGTACAGGAACTCGTGGATCGCGATCGGCTGCTGCGCCGCGTAGCGCTTGGCAAAGTCGTCGCGCTCCAGCATGCGCGCCACGGTGTGCTGGGCGGCGAGCTTGATCATGTCGGCCGCGCCCATCTTGCCGAACCATTCGGAATTGAAGCGCACCTCGGTGCGCTCGCGGTCGAGCACCTTGTAGACCTGCGCGGCGTAGGTCTCGGCGTTCTTCAGCACGTCCTCGCGGGTGAGTGGCTTGCGCGTGACGTTCTTGCCGGTGGGGTCGCCGATCATGCCGGTGAAGTCGCCGATCAGGAAGATCACCTGGTGCCCCAGATCCTGGAACTGGCGCATCTTGTTGAGCAGCACGGTGTGGCCGAGGTGCAGGTCCGGCGCGGTGGGGTCGAAGCCAGCCTTGATGCGCAGCGGGCGACCGCTCTTCAGCCGTTCCTGCAGATCCTCGCGCTTGATGATTTCGTCAGCGCCGCGCGCGATCACGGCCAGCGCCTGCTCAGGTGCGTTCATGCAATTCCTCGAGATTCATGGTTGCCATGACAGCCATTTGGGCGATGGCAATCACGTTTCAACGTTAATTGTGCGTTAACCGAAAACCCAGCGCAAACCCTTGATGGGAAAGGCATTGACGCACTTGTCACGCGGCAACTATGGTACGCGGGTTTGTTACTTTGTACGACGAGGCTCGCGCAGCATGGGTGAGGAAATTCGGGGGGCGCGCCACGCACGCAAGCAGGCCATCTGCCGCAAGGCGCAGCGTCGGCATGTCAGCTTCTACGAGCGCTGCGCGCATTGGTCGTTCGATCGTTCGGAATCCACCACGCCGATCCACTGGCATCGCGAACGCTGGGTGCTGGCCGGCACCGCGCTGATGGTGACCCTGCTCTCCGGCTTCATCATGCCGGCCTGGGCCACCGCGATGAAGCCCGCGTCCACGACGGAAGCGCACACCCTGCTGCCGCTGGCCCTGCCGAAGCTGCCCGCGGTCAATCCGGCGGTTTCCACCGTGGACGACTGGCAGGTGGTGCGCGTGCAACCCGGCCAGACCCTGTCCGACATCTTTGGCGGACGCGGCCTCAGCCTCACCGACCTGCAGAAGGTGATGGACGCCGCCGGCGACGCGAAGTCCGCGCTGCACAACATCCGTCCCGGCGAGGAATTCGACTTCCTGCTCGGCCCCGGCGGCAGCCTGCGCGGCTTTCGCTTCGACAAGGACCAGGCCAACCGCGCGATCGTGCGCCTCGACGGCCCACAGCCAACGCTGAGCCTGCAACCACGCGACATGGACGTGCGCGAGGAAGTGGCGCACGGCGTGATCCGCAGCAGCCTGTATGCCGCCGGCGACCAGGCCGGCCTCAGCGCGGCGATGGTGGGCAAGCTGGCCGACCTGTTCAAGTACGACATCGACTTCGTGCAGGATCTGCGCGAGGGCGACAGCTTCACCGTGATCTACGACGACATCTACCGCGACGGCGCACGCTACGGCGAGGGTGACATCGTGGCCGCGGAATTCGTGAACCAGGGCAAGCGCTACACCGCCTACCGCTTCCGGAAGGCCGATGGCGACTACGGCTGGTTCAGCGAGGACGGTCGCCCGCTGCAGAAGTCGTTCCTGCGCATCCCGGTGGACTTCACCCGCATCTCCTCCACTTTCAGCGCGGCGCGCATGCACCCGATCCTCGGCCGCATGCGCGCGCACAAGGGCGTGGACTACGCCGCGCCGACGGGCACGCCGATCCATGCCGCCGGCGACGGTGTGATCAAGTATCGCGGCTGGGAAAACGGCTACGGCAACTTCGTACTGATCCAGCACAACAAGGACATCAGCACCGCCTACGGCCACATGTCGCGCTTCGCCGCCGGCGAGCGCGTGGGCACGCGCGTGAAGCAGGGCCAGATCATCGGCTACGTGGGCATGACCGGTCTCGCCACCGGTCCGCACCTACACTACGAATTCCGTGTGGACGGCGTGCAGCGCAATCCGCAGACAGTGACCCTGCCCAAGCCCGAGCCGCTGCCCGCGACCCAGTTGGCGAAGTTCAAGGCCACCGTGGTGAAGCCCGAGCTGGCGCGGCTGGAGCAGATCGACCAGCGCATCAAGCTGGCCCGCAACAACACGCCGAACACCGACAACTGAGCACTGCGCCCGCGTGAGTGATGCCGCATCGCTCTATCTCGGCCTGATCTCCGGCACCAGCGCCGACGGCATCGATGCCGCGCTGGTGTCGTTCGAGCAGGAACGCCCGCGTCTGCTGGCGGCGCGCACGTATCCCTGGCTCGAAGCGCTGCATGCGGAGATCCTTGAGGTGGCACAGGGCGAGACCGCGCTCGACCTCGACGCGTTCGGACGGCTGGATGTGGCGCTGGGCCACGGTTTCGCCGAGGCCGCGCTGGCCTTGCTGCACGACAGCGACACGCCGGCCGACGCGGTACGCGCGATCGGCTCGCATGGCCAGACCGTGCGCCATCGCCCCACTGGCAAGCATCCCTTCACCCTGCAGTTGGGCGATCCGGCCACGATCGCCGAGCACTGCCGCATCGACGTGGTGGCAGACTTCCGTCGCGCCGACGTGGCCGCCGGCGGCCAAGGCGCGCCACTGTTGCCGGCCGTGCACGCGATGCTGCTGGCGCAGCCCGGCCGGACCCGCGTGGTGCTCAACCTCGGCGGCATCGCGAACATCACCGTGCTCGGTGCCGACGGCGGCGTGATCGGCTTCGACACCGGCCCGGCGAACGGCCTGATGGACGCGTGGTGCCTGCGCCAGCACAGCGAACCGTTCGACCGCGATGGTGCGTTCGCCGCCAGCGGCCGGATCGACCGCACCCTGCTCGATGCGCTGCTCGCCGACCCCTATTTCGTGCTGGCGCCACCCAAGAGCACCGGCCGCGAACACTTTCATCTCGAGTGGCTGGCCGCGCAGCCGCGCGTGACCGCGCTGGCGCCGGCCGACGTGCAGGCCACGCTGCTGGAGCTCAGCGCGCGCAGCGTGGCCGAAGCGATCGCGCGCCACGCGCCGGATGCTGTCGACGTACTGGCTTGCGGCGGCGGCGTGCACAACGGCGCGCTGATGCGCCGGCTCGCCGAACTGCTGGCACCGTGCCCGCTGGCGAGCACGGCGGCATGTGGCGTCGACCCGGATTTCCTCGAGGCCACCGCGTTCGCCTGGCTGGCCCGGCAGCGCCTGCTCGGCCGACCCGGCAACCTGCCCGCTGTCACCGGTGCGCGCGGACCGCGCCAGCTCGGCGCCATCCATCCCGCGCCCCGCTGAACCGGCTCATCCGACACGGCCTTACTCAAACAGACTGGCCTCGCGCGCAACCGGCGCCAGCGAATCGCCACGCGCCGTCGACAGCGCCTGCACGGTTTCCCGGAACACCGCCTGCTCGGTCGCGTTCCACGGACCGGCCAGCATGGCGAGTTCGTCGGCATCGACCAGGATCTCGGCCTGCTGGCTGCCTTCGGCAGCACCGAGGCCACGCCGCAATGCGTACAACAGCACCTCGTTGACGCTCAACTGATGGTTCTTGGCGAACGCCTGGATGCGTTCGGCCAGCAGATGGTCGACATGGCGTATCACGAGATCGGGCATTCGTCGGCTCCTTGCGCGGCGCACCCCTGCGTCGTGATCATCACTGGCACAGGAATGCCGGGCAAGCCGTGACTCGCCGATCCGTGGCCTGTGCCGCAGCCGTAACGTGATGTCGTGCTCAATGCGGTCGCACAGCGCCGAACCGGCTCGATCCCTCACACTCCGCCCAGGGCCAGCAACAGCGCATCCGCCTGAATTCATGACGCATGCAAAACACCGTCAGCTCTCGATAGGAGAAGGTGCCGCCAGGGGGTCGAAACGCCGCCACAAAGCAACGAACAGCAGCATCGCCGGCAGCACCGAGAACACGGTGATGACGAAGTAGCCGCCGTAACCCGAAGCAGCCACGATGCTGCCGGCGAAGAAACCGAGCACCTTGCCGGACAGGTTCACCAGCGAACTGAGCAGCGCATATTGCGTGGCGGTGTGCTGGCGGTTCACCAGCAGCGACAGGAAGGCCACTGTCGGCGGCCCCAGCATGCCCTCGAAGAAGTTCTGCCCGGAAATCGCCAGCGTCAGCATGGTGAGGTGGCCGGGGTGCGCGATCAGCATCAGGTACAGCAGGTTGCTGACCGCGCCGAGCATGATGCAGCCGCCGAGCGACCGCCATGCCCCCCAGCGCGCCACCGCCGCGCCGCCGGCAAAGGCGCCGGCGATGCCGATCCAGATGCCGTAGAGCTTGGTGACCGCGCCGATCTGGGTGTTGGAAAAGCCCATGTCGCGGTAGAACGGTCCCATCACGCCGCCGATGATCGCCTGTTCGGGGATCTTGAACAGCAGGATGAAGAGCAGGGTCAGGCCCGCGATCGGCAGGCCGTAGCGCCGGAAGAAGTCGGCGAAGGGCTCGACCACGCTTTCGCGCATCGCCTGCCGCCACGAGGCCGGGGCGAGGCGCAGCACGTCCGGCTCGCGCATGGTCAGCGTGACCAGCACCGGCACGGCCATCACCGCGGCCATCAGCATGTAGATCTGCGCCCAGCGGATGTGGTCGGCGAGGATCAGCGCCAGGGCGCCGGAAACGATCATGCCGAGGCGGTAGCCCAGCACGTAGGTGGCCACCAGCGCGCCCTGCGCCGAGGGTGGCGCGATCTCGATGCGGTACGCGTCGATGGCGATGTCCTGCGTCGCGCCCATGAAGGCGACGAACAGCGTAACCGCCACGAACAACGGCAACTGGCTCGGTGTCAGCGCCGCCATCGCCAGCAGGCCCGCGGCAACACCGAGCTGGGCGAGCAACAGCCAGCCGCGGCGCTGCCCCAGCCGCGCAAGCAACGGCAGCTTCCAGTGATCCAGCAACGGCGCCCACGCGAACTTGAACACGTAGGTCATGCTGGCGCTGGCGATCATCGTGATGTCCTTCAGCACGATGCCGTTCTGCTTCAGCCAGAACGACAAGGTGTAGGACACCAGCAGGAACGGCAGCCCGGACGAGAACCCGAGCAGGCACAGCGTTCCCGCCGCCGGCTGCGAGAAGGCCTGCCAGATGGATGGCTTGCGCGATGCCGCCGCGCCCTCAGTCGGCATAGTCGACGGTGTAGGGCGCGTGGTCGGAGAAGCGTTCGTCGCGGTAGATCGCGCAGCGCTTCAGGCGCTTGCCCAGCGCGGGCGTGACGAGCTGGTAGTCGATGCGCCAGCCCACGTCGTTCTCGCGGGCACGGCCACGGTTCGACCACCAAGTGTAATCCTCGCCCTCGGGATGCAGGGTGCGGTAGCTGTCCACCCAACCGCGCTCGACGAGTCCGTTGAGCCAGGCGCGCTCCTCCGGCAGGCAACCGGAGTTCTTCTGGTTGGACTTCCAGTTCTTGATGTCCTTCTCGCTGCGCACGATGTTCCAGTCACCGCACAGCACGTAGTCGCGGCCGCTCGCCAGCCACTCGTCGAGGATCGGCGCGAGCCAGTCCATCGCCTTGAACTTGAACTGCTGGCGCTCCTCGCCGGAGGAGCCCGATGGCACGTACAGCGACACCACGCTCAGCTTGCCGAAGCGCGCCTCGACATAGCGGCCCTCGTTGTCGAATGCATCCCAGCCCAGCGCGGTGCGCACCTCGTCGGGCTCTCGCTTCGTGTAGATCGCCACGCCCGAATAACCTTTCTTGCTGCTGGCGTCACGATAGAAGCAGTGATGGCCGTCGGGGCGGAACATCGGGTCGACGAGCTGGTCCTCCTGCGCCTTGGTTTCCTGCAGGCAGACCACGTCGGCGTGCTGCCGGCGCAGCCAGTCGAACACGCCCTTGGTCGCGGCCGAGCGGATGCCATTGGCGTTCAAGCTGATGATGCGCATGCGCGACTCCCGGTGCGGAGCGGGCATCATAGCAACCATGCCCGTGCCGCTTGCCCTCCGCGTCTGCCCGGTCTCGCCCAACCTGCGCGAGGCGGTGCTGCGCCTGCAGGCGCGGCCGGAGCAGGCACGCTTCGTGAGCTCACCCGCGCGCACCCTGCCCGACGCCGAGCAATGCTCCGGCAGCGAGCCGATGGCGATCCTGCTCGACGGCGCGCCGATCGGCTACTACCGCATCGAACACAGCGCGCGCAGCCTCACCGGCCGCGACGAGGATGCAGACGCGCTGGGCCTGCGCTCGTTCCAGCTCGATGCCGCGTGGCAGGGCCGCGGCCTCGGCATGATCGCGATGGCAGCACTGCTGGCCGACCTGGCGCAGCGCCTTCCGCAAGCGCGCCGCATCATGCTCACGGTGAATTGCGACAACACTGCTGCCTTGATGCTGTACCGGCGCGCCGGCTTCGTGGACAGCGGCTCGCTGTACCATGGCGGCCGCTCCGGGCCGCAGCATCTGCTGTGGCGCTCACTGCCCTGACGAGACCTCCATGCACGACTACCAGCGCGACTTCATCGAGCTCACCTTGCAGCGCGAGGTACTGCGCTTCGGCGACTTCACGCTGAAGTCCGGGCGGCAGAGCCCGTACTTCTTCAACATGGGACGCATCGATTCCGGCGCGGCGCTGGCTCGGCTGGGCCGCGCTTACGCCGCCGCGGTGGCGAACGCGGAAATCAACGTGGACATGCTGTTCGGCCCCGCCTACAAGGGCATCGCACTGGCCGCCGCCACCGCGATCGCGCTGGCCGACCAGCATGGTCGCGACCTGCCCTGGGCCTACAACCGCAAGGAAGCCAAGGACCACGGCGAAGGCGGCGTGCTGGTGGGCGCGCCGCTCAAGGGCCGCGTGCTGATCGTGGACGACGTGATGACCGCCGGCACCGCGGTGCGCGAGTCGCTGGCGCTGATCCGCGCCCACGGCGCCGAACCCGCCGGCGTGCTGATCGCGCTGGACCGGCAGGAGCGCGGCCAGGGCGAACTCTCCGCCGCGCAGGAAGTGGCGCGCGACTACGGCATCCCGGTGATCGCGATCACCAGCCTCGCCGACGTGCTGGCCTATGCGGGCGAACGCCCGGAACTCGCTGCCGAACACGCACGCCTGCTCGCCTACCGCGAGCGCTATGGCGTGAACGGCTGAACCACAAGCGAACCCGGTCACGGCCCGCGACGACGGATCGCCGCGGCAGGGCATGCATCGGCGTAACGGCGTCTATACTCCCCGCGAGGGGGTAATCATGCGCAAGTCACTGTCCATCCTGACCATCACCGCGCTGCTCGCCAGCACGGCGGTCTGCGCCCAGCAGCATGCGAGCAGCAACGGCATGCGCTACAAGTGGGTCGACGGCAAGGGCCTGCCGCACTTCAGCGACAGCCTGAGCCAGGACGCGATCAAGTACGGCTACGACGTGGTCAACGACCAGGGCCTGGTGGTGCAGCACGTGCAGCGCCAGCTCAGCCCGGAGGAGCGTGCCGCCGCGCAGAAGCTGGCCGCGCAGCAGGCCGCCGCCCAGCGCGCCGCCCAGGACCGCGCCCGCGCCGACGAGCAGATGCTGTCCGCCTATCCCGACGAGGCCTCGTACAAGGTCGCGCTGCAACAGGCGCTGGCGAACATGGACCAGCAGATCCACACCAGCAAGCTCAACCTGCGCAGCCAGGAGCAGGCGCTGACCGAACTGCTGGGCCGCGGCGCCGAGTTCGAGCACAACAAGCAGCCGCTGCCGAAATCCCTGCAGGACGGCATCGCCAGGCAACGCGGCGTGGTGAGCGATCTGCAGGCACTGCTGCAGCACCAGCAGGCGTTGCGTGAGCAGGCCGCGCAGGCGCAGGCGCAGCAACTCGCGCACTACCGCGCCCTGCAAGCCGAGCAGAACCAGCCCTGAATCCCGGCGGCACGGATTCCACGACGCGAAGG
>DATEKS010000021.1:0-17333 GCA_035277325.1 Rhodanobacter sp. | reverse complement strand
CTTGGACAGGTCAACAACCCGCCAGCGCAAGGCGTCCACACAATTCACCTGTGCACACTGTCAAAGATCCACTTCACCGCGGAACTTTCCGCCAGGGGACATTTCGTCCCGGTGAGCCGCTCACTATACATCGTCTTTTCGGTCCGTCAACAGCTCGGCGGAGAAATTTTTCTGCAGGAGCGTGACGCGAACCCTTCGAAGCAGAGCGGCTCGTCGAAGGGGCGAGAATCATAGCGCCGCACCGCGCGACTGTGAAGAGGCAGCACGCAAAATTTTCGACGAGAGCGCCGCAATGCGGGCACTACACTGGCCCGACCATACGCCGCACGAGGCATCACACCATGCTGAAGTCCATGCTCGCCGCAGCGCTGCTGATGTTGCTGGGCGGCCACGCCTGCGCCGCCTCGACTGAGACCGCTCCCGTCTCCGTGACCCTGCACGGCCAGCGCTTTTCGGTGGAACTTGCCACCAACGAGGCCGCACGCGAGCATGGCCTGATGATGCGCACATCGTTGGCGCCGGATCACGGCATGCTGTTCGTGTTTCCCGACACCGCACCACGCGGGTTCTGGATGAAGAACACCCTTATCTCGCTCGACATCCTGTACTTCGGCGCCGATCGCAAGCTCGTATCGGCGCAGCTGGATGTGCCGCCGTGCAAGGCCGACCCCTGCCCGGTCTATCCCAGCACAGGGCCGGCGCGTTACGTGCTGGAGTTGTCGGCAGGTACAGTCAAACGCATCGGAGTACGCGACGGCGACACGCTGGCGATCGACGGCAAGCTGGGGCCAGTCGACTGAGCGATCCCGGCGGGCGAGACAAGCGCCAGGCCGACGCGATAGGGGATCAATGCTTCCGGGCGGATCGCGTCGAGCATGTCCCAGTCGTCTTCGAAGGGAATGAACTGCTGCATGGTGGTGCTTCCGGCTGACGCGCGTGGCTTGCGCGCGGAAGCATTCCAGCGGATCGGCAAGCCCGTTCGCAGGCGGGAAGATGGCGAAAACGGGCCGGCCGCAGGCAGGGATCGGCGATCAGTCGACCTCGATCATCTCGAAATCGCTCTTGGTGGCACCGCAGTCCGGGCAGGTCCAAGTCTCGGGCACGTCTTCCCAGCGCGTGCCGGGATCGATGCCTTCCTCCGGCACGCCCAGAGCTTCGTCGTAGATGTAGCCGCAGACCACGCACATCCATTTGCGCAGCGCGGTGGTTTCGTTGGAGCTCTGGCTCATCGTCGGGCTTCTTGGTTCGAGGGTGAATAGTGCATTCTCGCAACTCGCCTGCCGTTGCGAAAGCATGCGGCGCCCACCATCGCCCCTGCGGGCGCACGGAAGCTTCGCGCCATGACCCATTCCCGACTTGCCGGCCGCGGCCTGTACGCGATCACCGACGGCCCGCGTGCCAACCTACCCGATGTCGTCACGCAGGCACTGATCGGTGGCGCACGGGTACTGCAGTACCGCGACAAGACCGCCGATACCGCACGCCGCCATGCCGAGGCACTCGCGCTCAGGCAGCTGTGCAACGCACATGCCGTGCCACTGATCATCAACGATGACGTCGCGCTCGCCGTCGCAGTGGACGCCGCCGGCGTGCACCTGGGACGCGATGATGACGATGTGGCCGCTGCCCGCGCTGTGCTGGGCGCCGGCGCGATCATCGGCGTGTCATGCTACGACTCGCTGGCCCGCGCGCGCGCCGCGGCGGCCGCCGGCGCAGACTACATCGCCTTCGGCGCGTTCTTCCCATCGCCCACCAAGCCGGATGCGGTACGTGCATCGCCTGAGCTGTTGCGGCAGAGCGCCGCGCTGGGCCTGCCGCGGGTGGCGATCGGCGGCATCACGCCGGACAATGCGCCCAGCCTGGTCGAAGCCGGCGCGGACCTGCTCGCCGTGATCTCGGCGGTGTTCGGCGCCACCGACGTGCACGCCGCCGCACAACGCTTCGCCCGCCTCTACCCTTCCGATTGAGTACCGCCCGATGAGCACCAGCCACGAACTGTTCCAGCGCGCCCGCCAGCTGATGCCCGGCGGCGTCAATTCGCCGGTGCGCGCCTTCAAGTCGGTGGGCGGCGAGCCGTTCTTCACCGCACGTGCCGATGGCGCGTATCTCTGGGACGTGGAAGGCAGGCGCTACATCGACTATGTGGGCTCGTGGGGCCCGATGATCGTGGGCCACAACCACCCCGCGGTGCGCGAGGCGGTGGAACGCGCGGTGAAGGACGGACTCTCCTTCGGCACACCTTGCCCGGCCGAAGTGACGATGGCCGAGGCCATCACGAAGCTGGTGCCCTCGGTGGAAATGGTGCGCATGGTGAACTCGGGCACCGAGGCCACCATGTCGGCGATCCGCCTCGCACGCGGCGCCACCGGCCGCGCGAAGATCGTGAAGTTCGAGGGCTGCTACCACGGCCACGGTGACAGCTTCCTGGTCAAGGCCGGCTCCGGCGCGCTCACGTTCGGCGTGCCCACCTCGCCCGGCGTGCCCAAGGCGAGCGCCGACCTCACGCTCACCCTGCCCTACAACGACCTGGATGCCGCCAAGGCGCTGTTCACCGAACAGGGTAGCGAGATCGCCGGCCTGATCATCGAACCGGTGGCCGGCAACATGAACTGCATCCCGCCGGTGGACGGCTATCTGCAGGGCCTGCGCGAGCTGTGCACGCAGCACGGCGCACTGCTGATCTTCGACGAGGTGATGACCGGCTTCCGCGTGGCGCTGGGCGGCGCGCAGGCGCACTACGGCGTGACGCCCGACCTCACCACCTTCGGCAAGATCATCGGCGGCGGCATGCCGGTAGGCGCCTATGGCGGCCGCCGCGACCTGATGGAACAGATCGCCCCGGCCGGCCCGATCTACCAGGCCGGCACGCTCAGCGGCAATCCGGTGGCGATGGCGGCAGGCCTGGCGATGCTGGAGCTGGTCCAGGCGCCGGGCTTCCACGATACGCTCGCCGCACGCACCCGCCTGCTCTGCGACGGCTTCCAGTCGGTGGCCGACGGTGCAGGCGTGCCGTTCAGCACCAATCGCGTCGGCGGCATGTTCGGCCTGTTCTTCACGGCGCAGAAGGTGACCAGCTACGCGCAGGCCACGGCCGCGGATACGGCACTGTTCAACCGCTTCTTCCACGGCATGCTGGAGCGTGGCGTGTACCTGGCGCCCAGCGCGTTCGAGGCGGGTTTCCTCTCCAGCGCGCACTCGGATCAGGACATCGCCGACACCTTGCAGGCCGCGCGCGAGGCGCTGGCCGAAGCCCGCTGAATTCAGACAGGCGCCAAGTAAACAGGCTTTACACATATGTGACTTTACTATCTGTGGCAAGCGCGCAGGATGCCCACGGCCGTCATCCGTCGGCATGTCACAGGAGTACACCGCATGAAATCCCGTTCCCTTTCCGCCTGCGCCTTGGTCTTCGGCTTGGCCCTGCCGTTCGCCGGCACGACGGCGCCGGCCATGCAGGCCACCCCGCAGGCGGCCGCGGTCCCGGCCGCACCGAAACTCCATGCCGCGATGCGCGGCCTGTGGCACGGCCACGTCGTACATACCCGCGCCTACGCGATGGCGGTGAAGGCCGGCAACCAGGCGGCCGCCGCCAAAGCCGCCGATGACGTGGTCGAGAACGCGAAGCAGATCGCCAACGCCGTAGCCGGCTTCTACGGCGCCGGTGCCGGCAAGGGCATGCTGAAGCTGCTCGCCGGACACTGGGCCGGCGTCAAGGCGTTGACCGACGCCGAACACGTGGGCGACAAGGCCGCCAGCGACAAGGCCATGCAGGACCTGTCCGCCAACGCGGGCGAGATCGCGAAGTTCCTCGCCGGCGCGAATCCCAGGAACTGGCCCGAGGCCACCGTGCGCGGCCTGCTGCTGGAACACGTGGCCGATCACCATGCACAGCTCGGCGAGATCATGAGCGGCGATGCCGCCGCCGAAGCGAAGACCTGGGCGGCGATGCAGGAGCACATGAACATGATCGCCGACGCGCTCGCCAGCGGCATCGCCCAGCAGTTCCCGGCCAAGGCGCAATGAAAGCCGCCAGTGCCCTGCGCCAGCTCGGCCAGACCCAGCAGAAACTGCTGCGGGCCCTGCTGGCTGCGCCGCAGGGCGCCAGCGTGGAGGCGCTGTGCCAGGCGCTGGGCGTGACCCACAACGCGGTGCGGCAACACCTGGCCGCGTTGATCGCCGCGGGCTACGTCGAGCGCGGCACGGCCCAACCCACCGGCGGCCGACCGCAGGCGCGCTACCTGCTGCTGCCGGCGGGCCGCGAGCTGTTCCCGCGCAACTACGGCCTGATCGCCACCGGCATCCTCGAACACCTGTACGCCAGCGCCGGCAAGGCCGGCGTGCAGGCGCTGCTGGCGACGATCGGGCAGGAGCTGGGCAGCGCCGCCGCCAGCCGCATCGACGACGGGGACGAAGCCGCCGTCGCCGCACGGCTCGCCGAGCAGCTCGATGCGCTGGGCTACGAGGCGTCCACGGTGAAACGCGACGGCGAAACCCAGGTCGAGGCCTACAACTGCGTGTTCCACACCCTGGCCAGGACCCACCCGGACGTGTGCCGCTTCGACCTCGCCTTCATGGAAGCGGCTACCGGGCGGCCGATCCAGCACATGGAATGCCTGCTGCGCGGCGGCCACGCCTGCCGCTTCCGCATCGGCAAACCACGCAGCGGCGAAAGCTGACTACCACTGCCCGGTGTTGGCCATCGACGCCCATGGCTCCTGCGGCGGCAGGTGGCCTTCCTGCAGCAGTTCCACCGAAATCAGGTCGGGCGAACGCACGAAGGCCATGTGGCCATCGCGCGGCGGGCGGTTGATGACGTAACCCATGTCCATCAGGCGCTGGCAGGTGGCATAGATGTCGTCCACGCGGAATGCGAGGTGGCCGAAGTTGCGCGCGCTGCCGTAGTCCTCGGTCGAGCCCCAGTTGTACGTCAGCTCGATCTCGGCCTCGGGATTGTCCGGCGCGGCGAGGAAGACCAGGGTGAACTTGCCCTGCTCGTTCTCCATGCGGCGCATTTCCTTCAGGCCCAGGCCTTCGCAGTAGAAACGCAGCGAGGCGTCGATGTCGCGCACGCGCACCATGGTGTGCAGGTATTTCATCGTCGGTCTCCGTCGATTCAGGTCCGTGCGAAAGCACGCAGGGCCGTATGCAGGCGCTTCAAGCCCTCGGCCAGTTCGTCGGCGCTGATCGTCAGCGGCGGCACGAAGCGCAGTACGTCCGGCCCCGCCTGCAATAGCAGCAGGCCGTGCGCGGCGGCATGATCGAGGATATCGCCGGCCTTGCCCCGGTACGCCTCCGCCAGCGCCGCGCCGATCATCAGGCCACGGCCACGCACTTCGTCGAACAGGCGCAGCTCTGCATCGATCGCCGCCAGCCCGTCGCGCAGGGCCTGCGCCTGCGTGGCCACGTTCGCCAGCAGTGCGGGCGAGGCCAGCCTGCGCAGCGCCGCGCGCGCCACCGCGGCAGCCATCGGGTTGCCGCCGAAGGTGGTGCCGTGGGCACCGTACTGCATCACCTCGGCCACCTTCGGGCCGGCCAGCATCGCGCCGATCGGGAAGCCGCAGCCCAGCGCCTTGGCCAGGGTCACGATGTCGGGCTTCACGCCGTCCTGCACGTGTGCGAACAGCGTGCCGGTGCGGCCCATGCCGCACTGGATCTCGTCCAGCACCAGCAGCGCGCCGTGCGCGTCGCACAGTTCGCGCACGCGCTGCAGGAAGCCCGGCGCGGCCGGCAGCACGCCGCCCTCGCCCTGCACCGGCTCCAGCATCACCGCGGCGATGTCTCCGGCAGCGAACGCGGCCTCCAGCGCCGCGGCATCATTGAAGTCGAGGTAGCGGAAACCTTCCGGCAGCGGCTCGTAGCCGGCCTGGTACTTCGGCTGCGCGGTGGCGGTGACGGTGGCCAGCGTGCGGCCGTGGAATGAGCCCTTGAAGGTGACGATGACGCGCTTGCCCGCAGCGCGCCCCTGCGCGGCCGCCCACTTGCGCACCAGCTTGATCGCCGCCTCGTTCGCCTCGGCACCGGAGTTGCAAAGGAACACGCGCTCGGCGAAACCGCTCGCGCCCACCAGTTCCTCGGCGAGGCGCAGCGGCGGCTCGGTGTAGAACACGTTGCTGGCATGCCACAGCTTGTGCGCCTGCGCGGTGAGCGCGGCGAGCAGGTCCGGATCCTGGTGGCCCAGCGCGTTCACCGCGATGCCGGCACCGAAATCGATGTAGTCGCGCCCTTCCGTGTCCCACACCCGCGCACCCTTGCCATGGTCCAGCACCAGTTCGCGCGGCTTGTACACCGGCAGCCAATACTGCTTGCCGAGCGAGGTGAGGGCCGAGCTGTCGTGCGTGGTCATGGGCGTTCCGGTGGGCCGGGGGAGTGGGCGTAACCGGCGATTTTAGGGCACCGCTCCACGCTCAGTCGAGGAACAGGTCGGGCAGCAGCGGCGCACCCGGCGCCACGGCATAAGCATCGAAATCGGTCATGCCTGTCTCTCGCAACACGTCCTCGTCGATCGCGAAATGGCCGCTGTAACTACCGGCAGCCCGGGTGAGGATGGCATGCGCCGCGTCGGCCACGATCTCCGGCCTGCGGCATTGCTCGGCGCGGACCCCGTCGATCATCGCGATCGCGGCGGTGGCAATCACCGTGCGCGGCCACAGCGCATTCACCGCGACGCCCAGCGGCGCGAACTCCGCGGCCATGCCCAGCACGCACAGGCTCATGCCCATCTTGGCGATGGTGTAGGCGGTGTGCGGGGCGAACCATTTCGGGTCGAGGCTGGGCGGCGGCGAGAGCATCAGCACGTGCGGGTTCGCGGCCTTTTTCAGGTACGGCAGGCAGGCCTGGGTGACCAGGAAGGTGCCGCGCGTGTTGACCTGCTGCATCAGGTCGAAGCGCTTCATCGGCGTGCCTTCCACCCCGGCCAGCCAGATCGCGCTGGCGTTGTTGACCAGGATGTCGATGCCGCCGAATCGCTCCGCGGCCCGCGCCGCCGCGGCATGCACGTCGGCCTCGTCGCGGATGTCGCATTTCAGCGCCAGCGCCTTGCCGCCGGCCGCTTCCACCGCTGCCGCTGCAGTGTGGATGGTGCCCGGCAGTCTGGGATTGGGCACGCCGCTCTTGGCGGCGATCGCCACGTTGGCGCCGTCGCGCGCGGCGCGCAACGCGATGGCGAGGCCGATGCCGCGCGAGGCGCCGGTGATGAACAGGGTTTTGCCGGCCAGGGTGCTCATGCGGGTTCCCGGTGATGGTGGATGCAGTCAGGCCTTTTGGAAGCGCGGCAGGATATCGCGCAGCTCGGCCAGGCGTTGCAGCGGATCGGCCAGCTCCAGCAGGCGCTGGCGTTCGTCGCCGCTCAGCGGCAGCAGTTCGGCGAGCCGGAAACCCAGCCAGCGCGCATCGTCGTAGCGCTCGCGCGGCACGTGCTTCCACTGCGGCGCCATCGCCTCGACCAGGCGCTCGGCGATCGTCTGCAGCAGGACCAGCTCGACCGGCACCGGCACGTGCGGCTCCTCTGGCCACCACTCCACCTCGCCGCGCAGTTGGCCGTCCGCCCGCACCCGCGTGCGCCGCACTCGGAAACGCCGGCCGCCCTCGGCCACGATGCCGAGCAGGCCGCCCGCGCCGTGGTGGAAATCCACGATGCGCGCCAGCGTGCCCACCGCCGCCGGCAGGGCCGGCTCGCCCGTCTCGCGCCCCGCCAGGATCAGGCAGACGCCGAAGCCGCGGTCGTCGCGGGTGCACTCGCGCACCAGGTCCAGATAGCGCGGCTCGAAGATGCGCAGCTCCAGCCGCCCGCCCGGATACAGCACGGTGGACAGTGGAAACAGCGGCAGTTCGGCGCGTGGAGAACGTCCAGCCATGCGCAGAGTGTAGCGAGCGCCGTCGGCACTCTGGACGACCGCGCGATGCGCCGGCACATTAGCCGCTCCACCCAGGGGAGCAAGCGCAGGGATGTCGACCATCGCCACCGTACCGACGGCCCCCGTCGCCGACACGCAGGCCGAACCCGTGCTGCGCGTGCGCGGCCTGCGCAAGTCCTTCAAGCAGCGCGAGGTGCTGCGCGGCATAGCCTGGGACGTGCCGCCCGGCCGGGTGATCGGCCTGCTGGGCCGCAACGGTGCCGGCAAGACCACCTTGCTGCGCTGCCTGCTGGGCCTCTCGCCGATCGACGCGGGCGAAGTGGAGCTGTTCGGCGAGCCGATGACTGAGCCCGGCGGCGAGCGCATGCACCGCATCGGCTTCGTGCCGCAGACCTTCGACTTGTTTCCGTGGATGAAGGTGCGTGCCTACCTCGACTTCACCGCTGCGTTCTACGCGAACTGGAACCACGCGCTGGCCATGCGCCTGCTCGGTGACTGGGAGCTCGATCCGAAACAGAAGATCGGCGAGCTGTCGCAGGGCCAGCGGCAGAAGCTGGCGATCGTGCGCGCGATCGCGCCGGAGCCCGATCTGCTGGTGCTGGACGAACCGGTCGCCAGCCTCGACCCGCAGGCGCGCCGCGCCTTCATGGCCGAGCTGCTGGAGCTGATGAAGGCGCCGGGCAAGACAGTGATCTTCTCCACCCACATCACCGCCGACCTCGAGCGTGCCGACGCCGACATCACCCTGCTGCGCGACGGCGCGATCCAGTTCACCCGCCCGCTGGCCGAGCTGCGCGAACGCATGCGTCGCGCGGTGCTCGTGCGCGAGGGCGGCTGGCCCCATGCACCGGTAGTCGCCGGCCTGCTGAAGGCCACTCTCAAGGGCAACGAGGCGCAATTGCTGGTGGAGGATGCGAACCCGGAAAGCCTGCATGCGCTGGCGGCGCGCGAAGGCGCCACGCTGCGTATCGAGACGCCCACGCTGGAAGACCTGTTCGTGGAACTGGCATGAGGGCGGTGTGGCAGCTGTGGCTGCAGCCCTGCCGGCAAACCACCGTGGTTGCGGTGCTGATGCAGCTCGCCTGGCTGGGCGGCGCGGCGGCGCTTGGCTGCATTCCAGCGTTCGGCACGGGCGCCGCCGGCGCGGCCGCGATGCTGTTCGGCTTCGGTGCCTGGTTCTGGTTCACCATGCTGGGCCTGTGCCTGCGCAGCCTGTGCCGGCCCGAGAGCTTCCTGCTGCCCGGTTTCCGGCAGCGGCTCGCCGGGATGGGTTCGCTCCAGGTTGCGCAATGGGTGCTGCTGCCCATGCTGGCCGCGCTGCTGCTGGGCGCGCCGCATGCCGGGCTGGGCGGCGCGGCAATCCTGCTGCTGGCCGCGCTCGGACTGGCGGCCAGCGCCGCGCGCTACATCAATCTGCTGGTCTGGGGTTTGTTCGTGCTGGCCGGCTGGCAACCGGGATTGGCCAGCCAGATCGCCAAGGTGCTGGTCGCCTCGCCGTGGGCGGCGCCGCTGGCGCTGCTGCTGGCGGTGCTGGTCGCCAGCCTCAGCCTGCGCGCGATGCTTCGCATCGAAGACCGCGAGACGGACAGCTCGCCGCTGGAAAACGCGCAGCTCGGCCGCACGCGCGCCCGCAACCTCGATGGCACATCGGCTCGCCGTGGCAAGCTGGGCCGGCGCATCACCGCGATCTTCGACGGCACCTCGCAGCGCGCGATGGAGCAGGCGCTGCTGCGCTATCGCCGCAAGCCCTCGTGGCGCCTGCGCATGGTGCTGGTGCGCCGGCTGCTGCTGCCGCACGACAACCCACAGGCGCTCGTGCTGCGCCTGCTGCTGGTGGCGGCGATCGTGACGTTCTACGTGGTGGCGGTGATGCACCGCCAGCGCTTCAACGGGGTGATGGTCGGCGCCTACGCGATCCTGCTCGGCCTGTCGCGCTTCCCGCAGCTCGGTCGCGGCATGCGCCAGATGCGGCCGAACCTCGCCGACCTCTATCTCACGCTGGCGCCACCGACGCGCGCCGACTACCAGCAGACCCTGCTCGACGCGCTCACGGTACTGGTGCCGATCACCGTGCTGAGCACGGTGGCCTATACCGGCCTCGGCATCGTGCTCACCCATGCCGCGGAACCGGTGCGCATGCTGCTCGATGCCGCCATCGTGAGCGTGGGCGCCAGCCTCACCGCGCTGGCGGTCCACCTGATCGGCCCGGAGAGCAGCTTCGGGCGCGGACTGGTGGATATCGGCGTGACGCTGGGCGCGATGGCGACGTACTGGGGCGGTTACTGGCTGCTCGGCGCGCTGGGCCATGTGTTCGGCGGCGGTGTCCTGCTGCTGGTCACGCTGGGCTTCGGACTGGGTGTGTGGAGCTCGGCGCGACGCGAATACCTGCGCCGGCCGCCGTGCTTCGACGCGCCGCTGTAGCGTCCCTCCCACCCAGACCCGATCGGCGTGGCATCCGTCCGGCGCGAACCGGCCTTTGCCGTGACGCGACGCCGGTCCGATTCCGGGATCAGGGTTCAGCCGTCCCGGCCGCTACACTCCACCGGTACCTTCCCCCCCCCTTGGCACCACCTTCTCCCGCGGGAGAAGGGCATCGAGACTCCGCATGTCCCTGATGAGCTATCTCGCCCTCGGCGATTCCTACACCATCGGCGAAAGCGTGCCGGCGGCAGGCCGCTGGCCCGTGCAACTGGCCACCACGCTGCGCGGCGAGGGCGTGCCGCTGGGCGAGCCGACCATCCTCGCCACCACCGGCTGGACCACCGACGAGCTGTCCGCCGCAATGGACGAAGCCCGCTTCGCGCCGCCGTGGGACCTGGTCAGCCTGTTGATCGGCGTCAACAACCAGTACCGCGGCCGCAGCGTGGAGGAATACCGCGGCGAGTTCCGCCGCCTGCTGCAGCGTGCGATCGCGCTGGCCGGCGCGCGCGCCGGGCGCGTGCTGGTGCTGTCGATTCCGGACTGGGGCGTCACCCCGTTCGCGCACGACAGCGGCCGCGACGTCGCGCGCATCGCCAGCGAGCTGGATGCCTATAATGCCACGGCCCGCGAAGAAACCCTGGGGCTCGGCGCGTGCTGGGTGGATATCACGCCGATCTCGCGCAGCCACCCCGCCCTGCTCGCCGACGACGGCCTGCATCCATCCGCCGCGCAGTACACGCTATGGGCCGAGGCGACACTGTCCGTGGCGCGCCAGGCACTCGGCTCCCCGTAAGGCGGTTGCGGCAACCGCATTGCAATGCCAGCGCCACCGCCCGGTGACCTGGACACCCCAGACTGGCGTCCCGGACCACTCCGGGAGCACCGCCATGGCCTACCACTGCCGCAGCGCCTTCATCTCCGATGTGCACCTTGGCACGCCCGACTGCCAAGCCCGCTACCTGCTCGACTTCCTGCGCCAGCTGCATTGCGATCGGCTGTACCTGGTCGGCGACATCATCGACCTGGAGGCGTTGGCCCGCCGCAGCTGGTGGCATCCGGACCACAGTGCAGTGCTGGCCGAGCTGTTCGGCCTGGTCCGCCGCGGCGTCGAGGTGACTTACATTCCCGGCAACCACGATGCGCCGATGCGCATGCTGGCCGGGCAGTCCATCGGCGGCGTGCGGATCGCGCTGGACGCGGTGCACGAGGGCGCCGACGGTCGCCGTTACCAGGTCAGCCATGGCGACGAATTCGACCCCGAGCAGATCGGTCGCGGCTGGATGCTCTGGCTGGGCGAGGCGCTGCACCGCCTGATCTGCTGGGGCAACCGCCGCATCAATACGGTACGTCGCCGCTTGGCCCTGCCCTACCTGCCACTGGCCATCATCCTGAAGTCGCGCATCGCCCAGGCGCGGGCCTACATCCGCGCCTACGAGCAGCGCGTGGCTGCCGTTGCCGGCGAGCGCGGCTTCGACGGCCACATCTGCGGCCACATCCACTATGGCCAGGTACGCGCGATCGACGGCGTGCTCTACCTCAACGACGGCGACTGGGTCGAGCACTGCACCGCCCTGGTCGAAGACGACACGGGCGTGATGGAGCTGGTGCACTGGAGCGAGCAGCCCACCGCACTGGGCCGCGCCAGCCGCACTCTGGTGCTGCCCTCGCCCGCCACGGCACTGGTGCTGGCGCCACTGTCGCAGCGACAACGTGATTCCGGCGAACTGCGCCCGGCCGCCTGAGAGCGCTTGAAGCTGCCCGGCGGTGCCGGCATATCGGGCGTATCATTAGCCTCTTTGCCGGAGCCCTTCCCATGTCCCTCGACACTGCCACCCGCGAACGCATCGAATCCCTGCTCAAGAGCCACCGCGTGGTGCTGTTCATGAAGGGCAGCCGGTTCCAGCCGGCCTGCGGCTTTTCCGCCGCCGCCACCAACACGCTCAACGAGCTGTTGCCGGAATACCACACGGTGAACGTGCTGGAGGATCCGGAAATCCGCGAGGGCATCAAGGCCTACGGCGACTGGCCCACGATCCCGCAGCTGTACGTGGAAGGCGAACTGGTGGGCGGCGCCGACATCATCCGCCAGATGTACGGCAGCGGCGAACTGCACGCGCTGTTCGGCCTCGCCGCGCCGGACCGCACCCCGCCGGAAATCACCATCACCGACGCCGCAGCCAAGGCGATCCGCGAAGGCACCGCCAACGCGCAGGATCTCGCGCTGCACCTGGAGATCGGCCCCGACCACAGCGCCGGCTTCCAGCTCGCGCCCGCCAGCGAACATGACATCGTCGCCCATGCAAACGGACTGGAAGTGCACTTCGACCCGGCCAGCGCCCAGCGCGCCAAAGGCATCGTGATCGACTGGGTCTCCACCGTGCAGGGCGAGGGCCTGAGCCTGAAGTTCCCCGGTGCACAGGAAGTGAAGTCGATGGACGTGCAGGAACTGCAGCAACACCTCGCCAGCGGCAGCATCACCCTGGTCGACGTACGCCCCGCCGCCGCACGCGCCCAGCTGCCCGCGCTGCCGCAGGCCCGCATCCTCGAGGACGAAGGCTACGAGGCGCTCGCCGCCCTGCCCAAGGACACCGAACTCGCCTTCATCTGCCAACGCGGCATCTCCAGCCAGGGCGTGGCCGAACGCTTCGCCGCGCATGGATTCATCAACGTGCACAACGTGGCGGGTGGGATGGAAGCGTGGGTGGCCAGGGGCGACACCGGCGCGACGCGGCACTGAAGAAGGCTATCGCCCTCCGCGATCTCGCCAAGCGGCACGCGACATCCCAGCCCCATTCGATCAAGCAACGCCCCGCACGGGCGTTGTCCTTATGCACACTCAAGACAAGCCGGTGCCCGCCGCCCCAACCACGGGGCTCGAACGGTGTATCGCCACCGGCCTCCGCCTGCACCCGCCTCAGCATGCGCTCCCGGTGCTCGCGTGACGCCGCTACGAGACACCCGCATTGCTGCCTCCGCGTGACCCCTCGCGCACGGCGGCCATCCATGGACTGGCATTACCCGAATGTCGGAAGAACCCAGGCAGGCGCCCCCGCACAGGAAGGCATTGTCTATCGCGAAGGCCAGCCAGCAACAATCCGCTGATCCTGGCGGGCGGCAAGCCTCGACGGGCAAAACTGGCTTGCTTAGCCATCGCGGCGCCAGCGGCCAGTAGACAGGGTTGCGCCCACCCAAATCAGGCACGCCAGCCACGCCCGTTAATGCAGTAGTAGCGGCTTCTGAATCAATCGACCCACGAAAGAGTCATGCTGGATTCATTCAATCGATAACATCGAACGCATCCGGAGAACTTCCGACGCGTCTTGCCAGATTGATATGCAATATTTTACGCGTCAGATCGGATGATTTTCGTCAGGCGCACAGCAGCTATTAATTCTCAACATATTGAATATAAATGATTTTTATATAGAGAGTCATGCGGATGCAAATAGTTCTTCGCAAGATTTCGCAATGTCCGTAAAAATTCGTCATGGAAGCGCAATTTATTATGGAAGCGCATTAAATTTCATGCGTCCTGATTATGTTCGTAAGTTGCTAAAAAAGCGTTGACAGGTGTTAAGAAACCGAACTAATTTCGGTTGCGGAAGGCAGTCTGGTCGGTGGCCTTGTACGGAAGACGGATACGGAGTCGAGACAGAGCGACTCCGTATCCAGCTTGAGCTGTACGCCTCACCATCAACCGGCTGCAGCCATTTGCATCCAGCTCCACGCCGCGGACGAGGCGGTCGGAGTGATCGATTTCTAGTCACCCATATCGGGTTGTCTTTTGGGGAGTAATGCAATGAACAAACGCTTCATGCGAGAGAACCAGTACCGCCGCAACACTTTGGCCGCCGCCCTGGCGGTGGGCCTGGGCATCAGCGGCTTGGCCTACGGCCAGGCCACGACCGGTTCGGTCTTCGGTACCGCGCCGGTGACGGCTGGCGAAACGGTCCGCATTGTCAACAACCAGACCGGCCTCACCCGCGAAGTGGCGGTCGGCAGCGACGGCCGCTATGGCGCCAACCAGTTGCCGGTGGGCGATTACACCGTGTCCTTGATGCAGGGCGGCAATGCCGTCGCCACACACAACCACGTGACGGTAAGCGTGAGTGGTGGTACGCAGGTACCGTTCACCTCGGCCGAAGCCGGCAAGAACGTGGAGAACCTCTCCAGCGTCACGGTCACGGCCAACTCGCTGCCTTCGATCGACGTGTCCTCCACCCGCCAGACCTCGGTAATCACCGCGCAGCAGCTGAAGACCCTGCCGCTGGCCCACAGCGCCGAAGCGATTGCCTTGCTGGCTCCGGGTGTGAACCTGGGTGCCTCCACCCTTGGCAATGGCCCTACCGGCACACCCCTAGTCTCCATGGGCGGCAACAGCGTCGTGGAAAACGCCTATTACCTCAACGGTTTCAACACCACCGATCCGATCGGCGGTTCGGGCGGCATTGCGCTACCGTACTTCGCCATTGCCGAGCAACAGACCATCACCTCCGGTTATGGTCCCGAATACGGCCGTTCGACCGGTGGCGTCATCAGCCAGATCGGCAAGCGCGGCAGCAACGACTTCCATGCCGGTGCATACGTGTCTTGGCGGCCGTCCTTTGCGGAAAGCACCTACGACAACGTTTACTACAGCAATCCGCGGACGCCGGTCGGCTCTTCCTGGCTGGCCCCAAGCCAAGGCACCACGGCCTATGCCCCCGGCTATGGCCAGATTCAAAGGGGCAACAAGCAGAACAGCGACTGGTCGACGGTGTATGACGCCTACGTCAGTGGCCCGCTGATCAAGGACAAACTGTTCTTCTTCGCGACGGCCGAATGGCAGCACGACAGCCAGCAGTACGGACTGGGGAACACGGGCACGTCGTCGCCGTCAGGTTTCTGGGCGTCGACGGGCAGTTCCTTGCCGAAGCTTTATGGCAAGTTGGACTGGAACATCAACGACAACAACGTGCTGGAGTTGACGGGCGCCCGGACCAAGGATCAGGACACTACCCACAACTTCTACAACTACGACTACACGAATCAGACCGTCGGCTCTTACTACGGTCCGGGCGTGTTGACCAAGAACACCTTCGACGTCGGCATCCTCAAGTACACCTCGTACATCACCGACGATCTCACGCTCGAAGTCTTGTACGGCCAGATGAAGGGCCAGTACTACACCAGCCTGGCTGGTGGCGGGAACGCGGCACCGGTGACTTTCGGCTCCGGAGTGACCGTGCCGCCAGGCGTCGTCGTCCCGAACCTGATCGATACGACGATCGGCAACCCGAACCACACCACCAAGACTGCCAACCTGCGCGTCGACTTCGACTGGAAGATCACGGCCGACCACGATCTGAAGTTCGGCATCGACAACATGCAGTACCGCGACGACCACGACGGCATCACGACCCTCGGTGGCGGCAGCTGGCAGTACCTCACCCCGGGCAGTTTGCCGCCTTATGCCACCACCGCGCCTTACGTCACCCCCCCTGTCGGCGGAAACTACGTCGTACAGAACCTGTTTGGCTCGAACGTCTCGCTGGCCGTCCGCCAGAAGGCGCAGTACGTTGAAGACCGCTGGCAGGTTACGCCCAACCTGTTGCTGGACCTTGGCCTGCGCAACGACCAGTTCACCAACCTCGGCCCCGGCGGCATTCCGTACGTGCGGGAAACCAAGCCGCAGTGGGCACCGCGCCTGGGCTTCAGCTGGGACGTGTTTGGCGACAGCTCGTTGAAGGTCTTCGGTAATGCAGGGCGTTACTACCTGGCCCTGCCGTCGGGCCTGGCCGCACGCAACGCAGCCATGGGCACGATCAACGGCGAAGTCACCTATACCTACACCGGCATCAGCCCGAATGGCGTTCCGACCGGAATCAGCCCTGTACTCGTGAACTTGGCTCCGGGCGTAACGACCCCGGGCTACTACTCGCCGGATGGCGAGAATGGCGTCCCCGGCAACTCCAAGGACTATGCCTCGACCAACCTCAAGGCGGAGTACCAGGACGAATACGTGCTGGGCTTCCAGAAGATGCTCGGCAGTACCGGGCTGGTGCTCGGCATGCAAGGAACCTTCGAGAAGGTCGGCAATCTCGTGGACGACGTCGACCTCGTGGCGTGTGACAACGTCGTTGGCGCCTTGGTCAATCCGGGCAAGACCAACTACATCCCGCAGCCCTGCGGCCTGACCAAGTGGGACCCGAACACTGGCGAGGGGGTCTTGACCAATTTCGTCAATACGTATCCGAAGCCGTCGCGCAAGTACTACGCCCTGGACACGTACCTGGAACACACTTGGGATGGCAAGTGGTACGGCAAGATCGACTACCTGTTCTCCAAGTCGTACGGCAGCAGTGAAGGCCCGACCGAAACCGGTACGGGGCAGATCACCAACCAGAAGAACGGTGGCATGTCCGGTTCGACCACGGCACAGTGGGACTTCCCGGACCTCATGCAATACGCCAATGGCGAGCAGGCCAACAGCCGCCGCCACACGCTCAAGCTTTTCGGCGCATATGCCCTTACGCCAGAGTGGACGCTCGGCGCCACCTTCATCATGCAGTCGGGTGCGCCGAACATCTGCTTGAGCGGTTACGGCGATACGATTGATTCGGACCTGTATGGTGGCCCCTATCAGCACTTCTGCGGCGGCGTGCCGGACGGCAACTCGACCACGGGCGTGGGTCATGGCGGCGTTGGGTCTCCTCCGGGGGCCAGTGGCCACACGCCGTGGACCCACCAGCTCAATCTCAGCGTGACATACGTGCCGGCATGGGCGAACAAGCACCTCACCTTCCAGGCGGAAGTGCATAACGTGTTCAACGAGCAGAACACGTTGCTGTTCGCGGGTCCCAGCAACGGTTACGTCGTGTACCAAGGCGGCACGGGTTACTACAACCCGATCTACAAGACCGCGGTTTCGACGGAAGCGCCGCGTTACGCCGACTTCAGCGTGAAGTTCGACTGGTAAAACCTCGCCCTCATGTCGCCGCCGTCGGCGGCATGAGGACCAGGGATGCTGAAACGAACAAGGCCGCCGGGCAACCGGCGGCCTTGTTCGTTTCAGTGCGC
>DATEKS010000020.1:0-23565 GCA_035277325.1 Rhodanobacter sp. | reverse complement strand
ATGCGCAGCGGTACCTGCGGATCGTCGGGACCGCGCCACAGCGGGCGGACCACGGTGAGGCCGCCGAGGCCGCCGAACAGCAAGGTACCGTCAGGCATGCGCGCGGCGGCGGCGTAGATGTAGCTGGTGATGCGCTGGCCGTCGCGCACACCGAGGTTGCGGATGCGCAGGCTCTGCCCGCCCACCACCGAGATGCCGTTGGCGCTGCTCACCCACAGGTTGCCGTCGTTGTCGGGCAGCAGGGCGGTGATCTTGTCGCTGGCCAGCCCGGCGGCGGTGCCGAGATGCTGGAAGCGGTAAGGCGGGTCGTTGCCGTGCGGCAGCATGGCGAGGCCACCCAGCGTGCCCGCCCACACCCGGCCGCGGGTGTCGACGGCAATCGAGTCCACCAGGTTCTGCGGCAGGCTGGCGGCATCGCCTTCCTGCTGCACCAGGTTCACGAAACCCGTGGTCTGCAGCGGATCGAGCGCGACGCTGATGCCGTTGTTGGTGGCGTACCAGACGGCCTTGCCCACGCGCACGATCTGCCGCACGGTGTCGTTGACCAGGCTGCCGGGCTGGCCGGCGATGTGGCGGTAATGGACCAGCTGGCCGTTGCGCGTGTCGTAGCGGTACGCACCGTTGTAGGTGCCGATCAGCATGTACGGCCCCATCCGCAGCAGGCTCAGCACCGGGCTGTCGCCCAGCGCGGGCAGGATCGCGTCGCGCACGGCCAGCGTGTCGGGGTCGATCTGCGCCAAGCCCTGGGTGCCGACCCAGATCGAGCCGTCGGGCGCCTCGGCCAGGCTCTGCACGTCGCGGCGCAGCTGCTTGCCGGTCAGCTTCAGGTGGCGCACGGTGCCGGTGACCGGGTCGATGATGTCGATCTCGCCCGCCGCCATGCCCAGCCAGATCCGGCCGCGCGCGTCGACCAGGATGCCGCGCACGTTGGGGTTGGCCAGCGAATGCGCGGCGTCGGACGAGGGCAGCATGGAGAACGCGATGTCGGCCCTGGCATTGCTGCGCGCCGCGCCGAGGTCGGTGGCGGCCCAGGCGTTGCCGGCGCGCCCCAGCAGCAGCGCGCGCACGGAATTGCCGGGCAGCGAGGAGGGCAGCGAGGTGTCGTGGTCGAGCACGCGCGTGTCGGTGTCGCCGGGGGTGTAGGTGACGATGCCGCCGCCGTCGGTGGCGATCCACATCCGGTCCGGCCGCACCTCCAGGAAGTCGCGCACGGTGGCCTGCCGCGCCGTGCCGTCGTAGCCGCTGAAGCCGGGCACCGTGCGCCAGCGGCCGTCGGCCTCGCGGTAGATCGCGCCCATCTGCACGCTGCCCACCCACAGGCGCCCTTCGGCGTCTTCGCGCACCGCCCAGATCTCGTCGTGCAGCACCTGGTCGACCACGCCCGCGGGATGCTCCGGGCGCACGAACGCCTTGCTGCCCGCATGGCGCACGAACAGGCCCTTGTCGTTGCCCAGCCACAGGTTGCCGGCGCGGTCCTGGTACACGGCGAAGTTGCGCGGCGCCGCCGGCCCGATGTCGACAGGAGAGATGCGGTCGCTGTGCAGGTCCAGGTAGTCCAGCCCGCTGTCGGTGGCGATCCACACGCCGCGCTCGCCGTCCGGCGCCAGCGCGTAGATCTTGCGGTTGCCGGTGCCGCCCGGGCCGACCGGGTAGCTGCGGAAGCGGCCGGTCTGCGGGTCGAAGCGCGCCAACCCGCCCGCATTGGTGCCTACCAGCAGGCCGCCGTCCGGCAGCGCCAGCAGGCTGCGCACGTAGGTGTCGGGCAGGCCGGCGGCCGCGGCATCGGCCAGCTCGAACACCTGCACGCGGTAGCCGTCGTAGCGCACCAGGCCGCCCATGGTGCCGATCCACAGCAGGCCGTCGCGATCCTGCGCCAGCGCGGTGGTGATGGAATGGGGCAGGCCCTCGGCCATGCCCACGTCGTCGAACCATTGCCGCTCCAGCGGGAGCCAGCGGTCGGCGCCGGCCGCATGCAGCCATGCGCACGGCAGCAGCATCAGCAGCAGGGCCAGCAGGGCCGCGCGCATGCCGACAACCCGCCTCAAGCGCAGCGCTCCACCACGCCGCCGCGCTTTCGGCGGTGGCGGTGCAGGCCAGGCTTGCGGTGGATCCCCCCGGACATGCGCGGCTCCTTGCATCATGCGCTGTTCCAACGCACATGATAGCTGGCGCATCCCTTGCCCGGGGCGTGCCAGTGGTCGGGGTCGTATCATGTCGGGCATGCCCCCCAACCCCTTCCAGCCCTCCGCCTCCCTGTTCGCCGAACCCGAGGCGCTGAAGCCTTTGGCCGAGCGCATGCGCCCGCGCAACCTCGACGAGATCGTGGGCCAGCGCCGGCTGGTGGCGCCGGACCGCGCCCTGCGCCGCGCGCTGGAAGCGGGCCGGCTGCACTCCATGGTGCTGTGGGGGCCGCCCGGCTGCGGCAAGACCACGCTGGCGCTGCTGGTGGCGCAGTACGCCGACGCCGACTTCAAGGCGATCTCGGCCGTGCTCTCCGGCTTGCCCGAGGTGCGCAAGGCGCTGGCCGAGGCCGAGGGCAACTTCGCCCAGGGCCGGCGCACCGTGCTGTTCGTGGACGAGGTGCACCGCTTCAACAAGGCCCAGCAGGACGCCTTCCTGCCGCACATCGAGCGCGGCGTGATCCTGTTCGTGGGCGCCACCACCGAGAACCCCTCGTTCGAGCTGAACTCCGCGCTGCTCTCGCGCTGCCGCGTGCACGTGCTGGAGGCGGTTTCGGCGGACGACATCGTGGCCGCGCTCAAGCGTGCGCTGGCGGACACGGAACGCGGCCTCGGTGCGCAGCAGCTGCAGGTGGACGACGCCTCGCTGCAGCTGATCGCCCAGGCCGCCGACGGCGACGTGCGTCGCGCGCTCACCCTGCTGGAGATCGCCGCCGAGCTGGCCGAAGACAACCGCATCGACCAGGCCACGCTGGAACAAGTGCTGGCCGACCGCACGCGCCGCTTCGACAAGCAGGGCGAGCAGTTCTACGACCAGATCTCGGCGCTGCACAAATCCGTGCGCTCCTCCGATCCCGACGCCGCCGTGTACTGGCTGACGCGCATGCTCGACGGCGGCTGCGACCCGCGCTACCTCGCCCGCCGCATGACCCGCATGGCGGTGGAGGACGTGGGCCTGGCCGAGCCGCGCGCCTGGCGCATGGCGCTGGATGCCTGGGACACCTTCGAGCGCCTCGGCAGCCCCGAGGGCGAGCTGGGCCTGGCCCAGCTGGCGATCTGGCTGGCCGTGGCGCCGAAGAGCAACGCCGCCTACCAGGCCTTCAACGCTGCCCGCGCCACGGTGCGCGAAACGGGCACGCTGGACGTGCCCATGCACCTGCGCAACGCGCCCACCAAGCTGATGAAGGGCCTGGGCTACGGCAAGGGCTACCAGTACGACCACGACGCCGAAGGCGGCATCGCGCTGGACCAGCAATGCCTGCCCGACGAACTCGAAGGCACCGTGTTCTACGAGCCGGTGGAGCGCGGGCTTGAGCTGCAGCTGCGCGACAAGCTGCTGGCGCTGCGCGAAGCCCGCCGCAAGGCCCGCGGCAAATAACACATCTTGTTTCCTGGCCCGTAGGTCGGGATTCATCCCGACACATCGAGCGAGTCGGGATGAATCCCGACCCACGAGAACCCCAGGCCGGGCGTAGGTCGGGCTTCAGCCCGACAACACCCGGCCAGTCGGGATGAATCCCGACCTACGCCAGCCATCCGGCGAGGAGTAGCGAAGCCCTTGCGTTGCGGCCACCCGCATGCGGCGACGATAATTCAAAGCTCCAACCCGATCCGGACACCTCCATGCTCGACCCCGCCCTGTTGCGTTCGCGCCTCGCCGAAACCGCGGCGCGCCTCAAGGAAACCCGCGGCTTCGAGCTCGACGTGTCCGCCGTGGAGGCGCTGGAGAACAGCCGCAAGCAGCTCGCCACCGAGACGCAGGAGCTGCAGAACCTGCGCAACACCCGTTCCAAGGCGATCGGCCAGGCCAAGGCCAAGGGCGAGGACGTCGCCCCGCTGATGGCCGAGGTCGCCGGCATCGGCGACAAGCTCAAGGCCAACGAGGCCCAGCTTGCCGAGGTGCAGGCCAAGCTCGCCGACATCGCGCTGGGCATCCCCAACATCCCGCACGAGTCCGTGCCGCTGGGCAAGGACGAAACCGGGAACGCCGAGCAGCTGCGCTGGGGCACGCCGCGCACGTTCGACTTCGAGGTGAAGGACCACGTCGACCTCGGCGCCCGCCACGGTTGGCTGGACGCCGACGCCGGCGCCAGGCTCTCCGGCGCGCGCTTCACCGTGCTGCGCGGCCAGCTGGCGCGGCTGCACCGCGCGCTCGCGCAGTTCATGATCAACCTGCATACCGGCGAGCACGGCTACCTCGAATGCAACGTGCCGCTGATCGTCAACGCCGAGACGATGCAGGGCACCGGCCAGCTGCCGAAGTTCGAGGAAGACCTGTTCAGCACCATGGTGGGCGACAGCAAGCGCTACCTGATCCCGACGGCGGAAGTCGCACTCACCAACCTCGTCGCCGACAGCATCGTCGAGGCTGACGCGCTGCCGATGCGGCTCACCGCGCACTCCATGTGCTTCCGCGCCGAGGCCGGCAGCTACGGCCGCGACACGCGCGGCATGATCCGCCAGCACCAGTTCGAGAAGGTGGAGATGGTGCAGATCGCCGCGCCCGGGCAGTCGCACGCGCAGCTGGAGGAGATGGTCGGTCACGCCGAGAAGGTGCTGCAGCTGCTGGGGCTGCCGTACCGCAAGGTGCTGCTGTGCACCGGTGACATGGGCTTCGCCGCGATCAAGACCTACGACCTCGAGGTGTGGCTGCCCAGCCAGAACACCTATCGCGAGATCTCCTCCTGCTCCAACTGCGGCGACTTCCAGGCCCGCCGCATGCAGGCGCGCTGGCGCAACCCGGAAACCGGCAAGCCCGAGCTGGCGCACACGCTCAACGGCTCCGGCCTCGCCGTGGGCCGCACCCTCGTCGCGGTGATGGAGAACTTCCAGAACGCCGACGGCTCGATCACCGTGCCCGAGGCGCTGCGTCCGTACATGGGCGGACAGGAGCGCATCGCGTGAACACGCCTGCCGGGCACGGCTGGGACAAGGTCGAGTACTGGACCAGCTGGTTCCTGCTGGCCGTGCTCGGCTCGGTGATCCTCACCCGCCTCGGCTTCGCCACCGTGTGGTCGGTGCCAACGCTGGACCTCGTGCTGGGCAGCATCGCACTGCTGCTGATCCTCGCCAGCCCCTGGATCGCCCGCCGCCGCCGCGCGCTGCGCATCGCCATCGTGGCCTACGCCACCGCCACCCAACTGGTGCCGATGTCGATCCGCCATCCCGCCGTGCTGCTGCCGCTGCTCGGCGCGCTGATCCCGGTCGCGATCACGATCTGGGCGCTGGTCGCGCTGTCGCGCAAGGGCCGCGCAGGGCAGGGGACGGGGCATAGCTGATAGGATGAAGTGCTGGCTGCGAGCGTAAGGGGGCGGTCCTGCAGCGGAAGCAATACGGAGAGATGGCCGAGTGGTTTAAGGCAGCAGTCTTGAAAACTGCCGTAGGTGCAAGCCTACCGTGGGTTCGAATCCCACTCTCTCCGCCACCTCCATGTGATAAGTGAATCTGACCCCGTTCTTGTCGGACGGCTACGGACGAGGAACGGCGCGGGTTTCGGGGCGATTTCTCGATCCGCGCAGCTCCGGGGCTGTAGGTAGGCGCTGGCCTCCCAGCGCGACGCGCTCCTGCACATGCCTGCATGGGCTTAGACACAGCGCTTCGATACCTCACCGCCTGCTGATGCTGGAACCCGTTCCGAGATAGCGGGATACTGAGCCGTCTCCCGAAGACAGGGACAGGGGCCAACATGAAGGTTCTCGTGAGCATCGCGCTCGCGTGCGCGCTCGCCGGGTGCAGCACGTACCAAGCGCACAGCAATCTAGCGACACCCTACGCGCCAACCGATCCGAGCAAGGTGCAAATCCTCTACTCGCCGCCGCAGCACGCGTACGCCTCCATCGACATCGTCTCGGCCAACCGCTACAAGCCCGGCTGGACTGACCCGACTGTCAGTGACGCGATCCCTCAGCTACAAGCTGCCGGCGCGCAGATCGGGGCGGACGCGGTGATCGTGCGCGCTGACCGCAGCAACAATGGTCGGCATGCCGTTGTTGAAGGCGAAGCGATCAAGTTCTCCAGCAACACCAATCAGTCGTATTAACCCGTGTTCCATAGCAACCACAAACGGAGTCGCGCACAGTCATGTCAAAACCTAAAAGGCCATACAAATTCCCCAAGTCCTCAGAACGCTCTCCGGCAAAACCAGTAGTTCTTTGCCCTGCGGATCGCGTAATTAATCTATACAACCAAGATTCTGGAGATACTGCACAAAGAATCTCCAAGAAAGTACGCAAGTGGGTCACTGAAACTGCAATTAAAGAAGGTTGGGATGGCGTCGTATTTCTTCCCGAGGTTCAATCCCAGCATGGTGCTGGCTGCATTTTGGGTAAGAATTTTGAAGGCAAGAAAAGCGCTTCTGTAATCAAGAAGCTAACTTCTGACGAAGAATAAGCCAGTCCCCGTCCATCGCATGGAGATTGCCAGTGATTAGTCTTGACCTCGGCAAAAGGATTCTTGCCCTAAGAGAAAGAGTTGTTGCTCACTTTGATGCTAACGACTGGGAAGAGGTCGGCCTACTCACTGGTTTCTCTGATGCGATCAAAATGCACCCTCGATTGCTGCGTAGCCTGTCGTGGGGAGATGAAGACTATTCTGGCAACGTGCTGCACGTATTAAAGAGTATTGCCGAGCAAGATGTGGACGCCCTCTCAATCTTTGAGGAACACGCATCGTCCAAATACCCCGATGAAGCGCAATACATATCAGCCAAGCCATCCGAGAGAAAAGTAACGTTCTCTCCCAATGTTTTTCAACTTCCAGAAAACGCGGCAATAGAAAGTGACCTAGTGGCATTGATGATGCCATTCAATGCATTATTTTCATCCGTACATGAAGCGATCAAGAGTGCCTGCTCATCGGCGGGCTATCGTTGCCTTCGCGTTGATGATATCTGGGAAGAAAGCTCTGTAATACAGGATGTTTTTAACCTGATTTTTCGCGCCCATGTTGTGGTTGTCGATTTCACAGGAAAGAATCCAAACGTCATGTACGAGACCGGGATCGCGCATACGCTTGGCAAGCATGTTGTACCTATATCGCAATCGCTCGAAGACGTTCCTTTCGACATAAATCACCACAGAATCCTAAAGTACCTGCCGAACAGTGAAGGTCTTGCCGCCATGCAAGGAAAGCTCACAGAGAAGCTTCGTCAAGTAACCCGATAAGCTCCAGCAGGTGAGAGTTCACCTCCACCGCCTAGCAGCCTCGATGCGCAGCGGATGTGGGAACGGCTCGGCGCTCTGCCGGCAGGAACCAAGAACGGGGTCAAGTTCACTTCTCGCTTGGCGACGCAGGTATCCAAACAAAACGCCCCGACCGGGGCGTTTTGTCTTTCCGCGATCCGGCAAGCCTCACTGGATCCGCGCGATGTTCCCGTTCTGGTCCACCTGTACCAGGTCGCCCTGGCGGATGCCGCTGGCGTCCTTGACCTGGATGTTCTGGTAGCTGCCGTTGCCCATCTTGATGCGCACGGTCCAACTGGTGCTGCTGCCGGCGTTGTTGCCGATCGCGTGGCCGGCGAAGCCGCCGCCCACCGCGCCGCCCACGGTGGCGAGCTTGCGGCCGTTGCCCTTGCCGACCTGGTTGCCCAGCACGCCGCCGGCGATGGCGCCGATGATGGTGCCGGCGGTGCCGTGGCCGCCGCCCTGGGTGATGTTCTGTTCCACACGCTGCACGGTGCCGCACTGGTCGCAGCGCAGGTAGATGCCGTCGTTGCGCACCAGTACGCCGCTGCTTTGCGCGCTGGCGACGCCGGTGCCGGCGAAGCCGAGCGTGGCGGTCAGGGCGAGTGAGAGCAGGGGATGGATCTTCATGTGGATCTCCTTGGGGTGTGGTGGTGCCGCGACCCAGTGTAGAAGCTCGCAAGCGCAAGATTTCGTTACGGCATCACGCCGCGGTTCCGCATTTGGAGCCTGTTCAATCTCTCCGCGTGCTCCGCACAGCCGGGGCGCGCCCGCATGCATCGAAACCGGGAATGCGGCGCTTTTCCGGCGCACGGGCCGTTGTAGCTTGCCGGTGCAGGGGGCTTTCGGGGCAAGGGAAGGGGAGACGCAGATGCCAAACCAGACAGGTATCAACGTGGTACTCGTGCGCACGGCGCTGGCCGCCGCGCTGCTGATGGCGTGGTCGGCGCAGGCGCAGGACCAGGGGACGGCGGAGAACGGGCAGGCTGCGCCGCCTGCGACGACGGCCGCCAGGCAGGGCAACACGAACAAGGCCAGGACGACCACGAACCTACAGGAGGTCGTGGTGACCGGCACGCACCGGGCCGGCCTGTCGCCGACCGAATCGATCTCGCCGATCGACGCGTTCAGCGGCAGCCAGATCGCGAACCAGCCCTCGGCGGACCTGACCGAGTCGCTGACCAACATCGTGCCCTCGCTGACCACCCAGCGCTTTCCCATCGCCGACGGCACGTCGTTCGTGCGGCCGGTGTCGCTGCGCAACCTGTCGCCCGACCAGACCCTGGTGTTGGTCGATGGCGTGCGCTTCCATCGTTCGGCGCTGGTCAACCTGCAGATCGATCCGCTCGGCACCTTCAACCAGGGCGCGCAGGCGGTCGATTTCTCGGTATTCCCGTCCAACGCGATCGAGCGCGTGGAGGTGCTGCGCGACGGCGCCTCGGTGCTGTACGGCTCGGACGCGATCGCAGGCGTGGTCAACGTCATCCTGAAGAAGGAGCCGAAGGGCGCGACGGTCAGCGCGGAGTGGGGCGAGTACGGCAAGGGCGACGGCGACCTGCGGCGCTACGACGCTGATGCGGGTTTCCCGCTGGGCGCCGACGGCTTCGTGCACGTGAGCGCGGAGCGCGAAACCACCGACCCCACCTCGCGCGGGATCCCGCAGAGCGATGCGGCGGCCGTCGCGGCGGTGGTGGGCGCGAACCAGGTGCCGTACAACGGCCTCGGCCAGCGCTGGGGAGACCCGCAGACCACGTCGAACAAGCTGTTTGTCAACGCGGGCCTGCCGTTGGCCGGCGACGTGCAGCTGTACGGCTACGGCGACTTCATGGACAAGAAGGTGCTGTCCAGCTTCTTCTACCGCAACCCGGTGCTGCCGCCGCAGTACGGCATCAGCGGCCGCTCGACCCTGGTGAGCTACGCCAACGGCACCCTGGTGCCGGCGAACGCGCCGCAGTCACTGGTGGACAGCATCGTCGCCGGCGGCGGCAACCCGGCGGACTACCTCACGGCGAATGCGGCCAGCCCGAGCGGCTGGGAGCTGCTCAACCCGATCTACAAGCAGTTCCCCGGCGGCTACAGCCCGCTGTTCGGCGCCGACATCGCCGACCACCAGCTGGTCGGCGGCGTGCGCGGCGGCGGCGAGAGCAACTTCCAGTGGGACGTGCACTACCGCACCGGCAGCAACGAGGTGGACTACCGGCTACAGGGTTCGATCAACCCCAGCCTGGGCGACCTGTCGCCCACGAACTTCCATCCCGGCAAGCTGACCCAGCGCGAGCAAGGCGCCGGCGCGGATTTCGTCCGCTCGTTCGACAACTCGCCGCTCACGCTGGCCTTCGGCGCGCAATGGCGCCAGGAGACCTACATCATCCATCCGGGCGACGCCGGTTCGATCGAGGTGGGTCCGACCGCGTCGGTGTTCGGCGTGGGCTCGGACGCCTTCCAGGGCTTTCCGACCAATGCGGCGGGACGGTTCACGCAGAACAGCGACTCCGCCTACTTCGATGCAGAGACGAACCTCAGCGACAAGTGGTCCGGCGCCGCGGCGGTGCGCTACGAGCACGCGAACGGCTACGGCTCCAAGGTGGTGTACAAGCTCTCCAGCCGCTACGCGTTCACCGATGCGTTCGCGCTGCGCGGCACGTACAACACCGGCTTCCGCACGCCGACGCCCGGTCAGGCGAATACCTTGAACGTCACCACCACGGCGAACGCGCAGGGCGGCTTGATCCCCAGCGGCACCTACCCGGTGAACAACCCGGTGGCGCGCGCGCTGGGTTCGGCGCCGCTGCAGACCGAGACCTCGAAGAGCCTGTCGGTCGGCGCGGTGTGGACGCCGACCGACAACGTCACCACGAGCCTGGACTACTACCTCATCCGTATCGACAACCGCATCGGCCTGGTCAGCAAGACCGTGACCCAGGCCACCGTCGACCAGCTCGCCGCCGGCGGCTACCCGAACGCGCAGCTGCTGCTGGGCAGCGACGCCAGCTATTTCGGCAACGCGTACGGCTCGCATGTCCGGGGCCTCGACTTCGTGGTGGACACGCGGCACCCGCTGGGCGACGGCACGCTCAACATCGACTTCCGCTATAACTACAACAAGCAGGACGTGGTCAAGGTCAAGCCGGACACGCTCAACAACGATTTCGTGTACGACCTCGAGCACCAGGTACCGAAGAGCCGTGCCGTGCTCAGCTTCGACTACAACCTGCACCGCTTCGACGCGATCGCGCGGATCAACCAGTACGGCGGCTGGAGCACCACGGTCGGCCTGTTCGGCAGCAACAACCCGCCGGATGACGTGGACCATTACAGCGGCAGGACTCTGCTCGACCTGGAGGCGCGCTACAAGTTCAACGACACTTTCTCGGTGGCTGTCGGCGGCAACAACGTGTTCGACACCTACCCGGGCAAGGAGCAGAACGCCACGTTGCAGTTCCTCGGCGTCAGGTACGCGCTCACCTCGCCGTTCGGTTTCAACGGCGCGTTCTGGTATGCGCGGGTGACGGCGAACTTCTGAGCCGGCCGACCCGTGCCGCGAAACGCCCCGGACGGGGCGTTTCGTCTTTGCGGGCCGCGGCGACTCAGCGTGGTGGCGCGTCTTCGGGCGAGTGTCGCAGCAGCCAGGCCAGCACCGGCGGCGTCACCATCGCGGTGAGCAGGGACATCGCCACGATGATCGCGTAGACGCGGTTGCTGAACACGCCGGCGGCTAGGCCGAGGCTGGCGATCACCACGCCCACCTCGCCGCGCGGCACCATGCCGAAACCCACGATGGTGGCGCCGCGCTTGCCCAGCGACAGCGCGCCGAGGCCGCCGCCGACCAGCTTGGAGACGATCGCGATCACGGTGACCACCAGCAGCATCCACAGCGCGTCGGCGCTGGCGAGTTCGTGCAGGTCGATCTTGCTGCCGGTGACCACGAAGAAGAACGGCGTGAGCAGGGCGAGCAGCGGCTGGGCCTGCTGCTCCAGCGTGTGCTGCTGGCGGGTTTCCGAGGCGATCATGCCGGCGAGGAAGGCGCCGATGATCGCGGCGAGGCCGAACAGGGTGGAGACGTAGGCCAGGCCCAGGCACAGCGCCAGCGCGATCAGCAGCGGCGACTGCGCGTGGCGCGGCTTGTCGAGCCAGCCGGAGTTCCAGCGCATCACCCGCGCGCCGCCCCAGCCGATCACCGCGATGAAGCCCACGGCCTCGCCCAGCACCACCAGCAGGTGGCCGGGCTGGAAACCTTCGCCGCCCTGCAGCGACACCACCACGCCGAGCAGCAGCATGGCGAGGATGTCGTCGATCACCGCGGCACCGAGGATCACCTTGCTCTCGGTGCGCTGCAGCGCGCCCAGTTCCTGCAGCACGCGCGCGGTGATGCCGGCCGAGGTGGCCACGAAGGCGGCGGCCACGAACATCGACTTGTCCCAGTTGAAGCCGCTGCCGTGCGCCCACAGCGCACCCATGCCGAACGGCACGATCACGCCGATCACGCCGACCAGGAAGGCCGCCTTGCCGACCTTCTTCAGGTCTTCCAGCCGCGTCTCCAGGCCCACCGAGAACAAGAGCAGCACCACGCCGATCTCGGCCAGCACGTCCAGCGGCGTGCCGGTGGCGACCTGATCCGGCGTGATCCAGCCCAGCAGCGAGGGGCCGACCACGCAGCCGGCGGCGATCTCGCCCACCACGCCGGGCAGCTTCAGCCGCTGCGCGATCTCGCCACCGACCTGCGCGGCGACGAACACGATGAACAGGGTGAGCAGGATGTCACTGGCGTGGTGCATGCGACGCGTCCGGGCGTGGGCGAAACCCGCATGCTACATGCCGGTCGCGCATGCGTCGTGACGCTCAGCCCGTCGAGGGCAGCGCCTCGGCCGGACGGTCCGGGCGCAGCCGGCCAAACACGCGGCTGGCGGCGGCGGTGACCAGGCCGAGCAGTAGCACGGTCCAGCGGAACGCGACCACGAAATCCTCGGCCGTGTGCCCGCGCAGCAGCGCCTGCATCAGCAGGGTGGAGAGCGCGATGCCGAAGCTCATCGCCAGGTACTGTGCGGTGGAAGCCATCGACGAGGCCATCGAGGCGTGGCGGATGTCCAGGTCGTTGTAGATCAGGGTGTTCATGGTGGTGTACTGCAGGCCGGTGAAACAGCCGTAGCAGAACGTGAGCGCGGCGACCAGCCAGGCCGGCGTGCCCGGCCCGAACAGCGCGAATGCGGCCAGCAGCACCGCCACGATCAGCGTGTTGCCCAGCAGCAGGCGGCGGTAGCCGAAGTGCACCAGCACACGGTTGATCACCCACTTCGCGGCGATCGAGCCCAGCGCCTGCGGCACCATCATCATGCCCGCGTCCAGCGGCGACCAGCCGCAGCCCACCTGCAGGAACAGCACCAGCAGCAGGAACATGCCGGAGATGCCCAGCCGGGTGAACAGGCCGCCCGCCAGCGCCACCGATACGCTGCGCACGCGCAACAGGGTGAGATCCGCCACCGGGTGTGCGGTGCGCCGGCTGTGCCACACGTAGGCCACGCCCAGCAGCACGGCGATGCCGCTGCAGGCGGCCATTTTCATCCATGGCACGGGGTTGGCTCCGGCCAGTTCCGAAGCGGTGAGCAGCAGCGCGGAGGCGGCGGCGAACATCAGGAAGCCCGAGAGGTCGAACGGGTTCGCGCGGTCCAGCCGGTATTCCGGCATGTCGCGCCGGTTCATCCACACGCCGGCGATCGCCACCGGCACGTTGATCAGGAAGATCAGCCGCCACGAGGTGTATTCCACCAGCGCGCCGCCCAGCAGCGGGCCCAGCACCGAGCCGAGCAGGCCGAAGGTGGCCACCGTGCTCATCGCGCCCACGAATTCGCGCTTGTCGATGCTGCGCACCAGTACGTAGCGTCCCACCGGCATCAGCGCCGCGCCGCCCACACCCTGCAGCACGCGCGCGGCCACCAGTTCGGTCAGCGTCTGCGATACGCCGCACAGCAGCGAGCCCACGCCGAACAGCACGATCGCCGCGCCGAACACCCGGCGCGTGCCGAAGCGGTCGCACAGCCACGGGCTGGCGGGGATCAGCACGGCCAGGGTCAGCACGTAGCTGGTCAGCGCGCTGCGCATGCCCAGCGGTGTTTCGTGCAGCGCCTCGGCCATCGCCGGCACCGCGGTGTTGACCACGGTGGAGTCCAGCGCCTGCATGAAGAACGCCGCGGCCACCAGCCAGAGCAGGCCGCGATAGCGTTCGCGCGAGGAGATCGCGGGCTCCGCCCCGGTCACGGTCGCCGCGGGGGCGGCGTCGGCGTGGTGGGGGGACTCGGCGGCTTCATGGGGCATTGCACAAATGATAGCTGCTGCGACAGCTTGCTTTCCGCAGGCGCCTTGCGCAAAGTCAGCCTTGTTTCATCGATCGCCGACCCTAGATCGGGTGGACGACACATCCAAGACCAGCGCGCGCCGGGGTGCCAACGCTCCGGCGCGTGTTTTTGCGCGACCCGCTTTGCCTGCGACAGGACAACGACCATGAGCCGTCAGCCCGCCATCACCGTTTCCCGCCTCGACCTGGAACGCATCGAGCAGTTGCTCGACCGCATGACTCCGGCCCAGGCCGCGGCGCATGCCGGATTGCGCGAGGAACTGGATCGCGCCACGGTGCTGGAGCCGGTGGAGATGCCGCGCAACGTGGTGACGATGAACTCCACCGTGAGCTTCACCGACGAGGCTGGCGGCGAGCCGACGACGATGACCCTGGTCTACCCGAACGCGGCCGGCAAACCCGGCACGGTGTCGGTCCTGGCGCCGGTGGGCAGTGCGCTGCTCGGCCTCGCCAAGGGCAAGCACATCGACTGGCCCACCCCGGACGGCCGCAAGCGCCGCCTCACCGTGCTGTCGGTCGACTACCAGCCGGAAGCGGCGGGGGATCTGCACCGCTGATTCCCAAGGTCGTTCCGGCTTTCGCCGGAGCGATGGGCCCGCCGCCAGCTTACGGCTTGAAGTGGTGCACGAAGCCGACCTGGAAGCCGCCCGGCAGCCAGCCGATGATCAGCGGCGAATTCCGGTGCGCGGCCCAGATGCCCACGCCGGCACCCAGCGCGGCGCCGGCCAGCACGTCGGTCTGCCAGTGGCCGCGGATCTTCAGGCGCGCCACCGCGTCGTAGGCCGGCAGCAGCGCCAGCGCGTAGACTGCGGGATGGTCGTGGCCGTAGTTCACGATGAACGGCGTCACCGCGGCGGTGATCGCGGTGACCTCGCCACTGGGAAAGCTCTGCGCGTGGCTGCCCTCGAAGAAGCGGTTCGGATCGGAAGTCTGCGAGGGGCGTTCGCGCTGGAACGTGTACTTCAGCGCCTGCGCGCCGATGCTGGAGATCACCATCGCGTCCACCGAGCGCCAGAACGTGTCGCCCAGCTTGTCCTGGTCGCCGAAGGCCAGCGCGCCGCCGGCCACCGTGACGATGCTGCCGTACATCAGGATGTTCTGGTTGGTGCGCTTCCAGATGCCGCTGTTGTCGTAGTGCAGGCGGTGGTCGATGCCGAGGGGACCGCCGCTGGCAAAGGCTGGAGCGGACGACAGGACGGCCAGCAGGCACGCCATACCACGCAGGCTGCGCATCGGATTACCCTCCCGGCGGTCAGGTGGAAGGCCGCCCCGAGCGGACAGGGTGCGCCCGTCAGCTTTCGATTCGCTTATCGCGGGCGCCCGCCGGAGCCGCGGGTCGCTAAACTCCACCCATGAGCGCATCCCAGGTTCCCGCCGACAACAGCACCCGTGCCGCCAAGCTGCGCGAACGCATCGAGCAGGCCAACTACCGCTACCACGTGCTCGACGATCCGGAGATCACGGACGCCGAGTACGACCGCCTGATGCGCGAACTGGAGGCGCTGGAAGCCGCGCACCCCGAGCTGGCCACGCCCGATTCGCCCACCCGCAAGGTGGGTGCGCGCGCCAGCGGTGGCTTCGCCGAGGTGCGGCATGCGATGCCGATGCTGTCGCTGTCCAACGCGTTCGAGCAGCAAGTCGACGGAGAGCAGGGCGAGGACGACCGCACGCGCTTCCACGAGGTGGCCGAGTTCGAGCGGCGCATCGAGCGGACACTGGATCGCAGCGAGCCGGTGTTCTCCGTGGAGCCCAAGCTGGACGGCCTGGCGATCAGCCTGCGCTACGAGCACGGCGCGTTCGTGCAGGGCGCCACCCGCGGCGATGGCGAGACCGGCGAGGACGTCACCGCCAACCTGCGCACCGTGCGCGCGATTCCGTTGAAGCTGCGCGGCACCGGCTGGCCCGAGGTGCTGGAGGTACGCGGCGAAGTGATCATGTTGCGCAAGGATTTCGAGGCCTTCAACGAACGGGCGCGCGAACATGGCGAGAAGACCCTGGCCAACCCGCGCAACGGCGCGGCGGGTTCGCTGCGCCAGCTCGATCCGGCGATCACCGCGAAGCGCAAGCTGAGCTTCTTCGCCTACGCGGTGGGCGTGGTGGAGGGCGGCGAACTGCCGCCCACGCACTCGGCCACCCTGCGGCAACTGCGCGAATGGGGCTTTCCGGTGTCGCCCGAGGTGGACACGGCGCGCGGCTTCGCGGGCCTGATCGCCTACTTCAAGCGCATCGGCGCGAAGCGCGACGGCATGCCCTACGACATCGACGGCGTGGTCTACAAACTGGACGACTACGCGGGGCAGCGCGAGATGGGCTTCGTGGCGCGCGCGCCGCGCTGGGCCATCGCGCACAAGTTCCCGGCGCAGGAGCAGAGCACCACGGTCGAGGCGATCGAGATCCAGATAGGCCGCACCGGCGCCGCCACCCCGGTGGCGCGGCTGAAGCCGGTGCAGGTGGCCGGCGTCACCGTCACCAACGCCACCTTGCACAACGCCGACCAGGTGGAACGGCTGGACGTGCGCGTGGGCGACACGGTGATCGTGCGCCGCGCCGGCGACGTGATTCCCGAGGTGATGCGTGTGATGCCCGAGCAGCGTCCGCCGCACACGAAACCCTGGAAGATGCCCGCGCATTGCCCGGTGTGCGGCTCGGCGCTGTTGCGCGAGGAGGGCGAGGCGGCCTACCGCTGCTCCGGCGGCCTGGTCTGCGCCGCGCAGCGCAAGGAGGCGCTGATCCACTTCGCCTCGCGTCGCGCGATGGACATCGACGGCCTCGGCGAGCGCTATGTCGATGCGCTGGTGGACTTCGGCTACGTGCACACGCCGGCCGACCTCTACCGGCTCACGCTGGACGATTTCCTGGAGATGAAGCGCCGCGCCGACGAGCGCGACGGCACCACGCCCGAGACGGTGAAGGCAGGCAAGATTGCCACGAAGTGGGCGGAGAACCTGCTCGACGGCATCGAGGCCAGCAAAAACACCACGCTGGCGCGCTTCCTGTTCGGCCTGGGCATCATGCACATCGGCGAGAGCACGGCGAAGACGCTGGCCGCGTGGCTGGGCCGGCTGGAGTTCGTGCGCAGCATGCCGGCGCCGGTGCTGCGCGTGCTGCCGGACATCGGCGGCGAGGTGGCGGCGTCCATCGCCGGCTTCTTCGCGCAGGCGGGCAACCAGCAAGTGGTTGACGCGCTGCTCGCCGCGGGCGTGCAATTCGGCGACGAGGGCGAACCTTCGCCGAAGCTGCGCGAGCGGCTGGATCTCGCCGTGCTGCTGGACATGGTGAACGTCAGCAAGCTCGGCCCCAAGAGCACGGCGCTGCTGGCCGCGCAGTACCCGACGCTGCAACGCCTGCTGGATGCGGGTCAGGCGCAGTGGATCACCGCCGGGCTGCCGCAGGGGGCGGCGATCAATCTCGAGACATACCTGGCTGACGAATCGCAGCTGGACGCGCTGCGCGAGGCCGAAGCCGCGATGCAGCGCCTGCTCGATGCTGTTCCGGCGGCGGCGAAGGCTGCCAGCCTTCCGCTGGAAGGCCAGATCGCGGTGCTCACCGGCACGCTGCCCACGATGAGCCGCGACGAGGCGAAGGAGAAACTCGAAGCCCTGGGCGCGAAGGTCGCTGGCAGCGTGTCGAAGAAGACCAGCTTCGTGGTGGCCGGCGCGGAGGCCGGCTCCAAGCTCGACAAGGCGAACGAACTGGGCGTGCCGGTGTGGGACGAGGCGCAACTGCTGGCCCTGCTGGCCAAGCATGGGATGGACGCATGACGCAGGAATCCGGCCAGGAGAGCGTGGGTCGGGATTCATCCCGACCGGCCCGGCGTGTCGGGCTGAAGCCCGACCCACACCAGGCCCGCACGCGAGTCGGGGAGGTTTTCGCCGCGCTGCATCTGCGCGCCGACCTCAATGCCCTGATCCGCGCGTTCTTTGCCGAGCGCAAGGTGCTGGAGGTGGAGACGCCGATCCTCTCGGCTGCCGGCAACACCGAGCCGAACATCGAGGGCTTCAGCACGCGATTCAGCGGCCACGTCGATGCCGGCGCGCGCGAGCGCTGGCTGCGCACCTCGCCGGAGTATCCGCTGAAGCGCCTGCTTGCCGCGGGCGTGGGCGACTGCTACGAGCTGGGGCGGGTGTTCCGCAACAGCGAGGCGGGCGGGCGGCACAACCCCGAGTTCAGCATGCTGGAGTGGTACCGGACGGGCTGGGACCATCGCCGCCTGATGCACGAGGTCATCGAGCTGGTGGAGGCGGCACTGGCATTGCAGGGCCGCCGTGCCGAGGTGCTGATCGAGGGTTACCGCCAGTTGTTCATCGACGAACTGGGTATCGATTCCGCGCATGCATCAATCGAGGAATTGCGCGCGCCGCTGGCGGACTTCGGCATCGATCCCGCAGGGCTTACCCGCGACGACTGGCTGGACCTGCTGCTCACCCACAAGCTGCAGCCGGCGTTCCCGCGCGACCGCATCACAGTGATCCACGACTACCCGGCGAGCCAGTGCGCGCTGGCGAAGGTGCGCCCCGGCGACCCGCCGCGGGCCGAACGGTTCGAGCTGTACCTGGGCCGCTACGAGCTGGCCAACGGCTACCACGAGCTCAACGACGCGCGCGAGCAGCGCGCACGCTTCGAACGGGACAACGCCCGCCGCCGCGAGCGCGGCCAGCGCGAGGTTCCGCTCGACGAAAACCTGCTGGCTGTGCTCGATGCGCTGCCCGATTGCGCCGGTGTGGCGCTTGGCGTGGAGCGCCTGCTGATGTGTCTGGCCGGCACCGACGCGATTGCCGACGTGCTGGCGTTTCCCTTCTCGGAAGCCTGACCATGCCGGAGCCCCTGCTGCGCGACATCCACCACGTCGCCCTGATCTGCTCGGACTATCCGCGTTCGAAGGCGTTCTACAGCCAGACGCTGGGGCTGCGCATCGTGCGCGAGGTATATCGCGAGGCGCGCGATTCCTGGAAGTGCGACCTGGAAGTCAGCCCCGGCGTGCAGCTGGAGCTGTTCTCCTTTCCGGGGGCACCGCCGCGTCCTTCCTGGCCGGAGGCGCAGGGGCTGCGCCATCTCGCGTTCGCCGTGGCCGACGTGGATGCCGCAGTGGCCGCGCTGACGGCGCGTGGCGTCGCCTGCGAACAGGTACGGGTGGACGAGTACACCGGTCGCCGCTTCGTCTTCTTCGCCGATCCGGACGGGCTGCCGATCGAGCTTTACGAGGCGTAGACAGGCCATGGTCACATCACGCGACCCGGAGGCCGCGTGATGTGCATGTTTCGCTCAGGCCCGGTCGCCCTTGATGTCGGGCAGGGCGGGGCGGTCGCTCCACAGGTAGCGGTAGACCAGTCCGCCGATGATGCCGCCGACGATCGGCATCACCCAGAAGAACCACAGCTGACCCACCGCCCAGCTGCCCTGGAAGAAGGCGACGCCGGTGGAGCGCGCCGGGTTCACCGAGGTGTTGGTGACCGGGATGCTGATCAGGTGGATCAGGGTCAGCGCAAGGCCGATCGCGATGCCGGCAAAGCCGACCGGTGCGCTCTTGTGGGTGGCGCCCATGATGATGAAGATGAAGAAGCCGGTCATCACGATCTCGCACACCGCGGCCGCAGTCATCGAATAGCCGCCCGGCGAATGCGCGCCGAAGCCGTTCGAGGCGAAGCCGCCACCGACGGGGTCGAAGCCTGTCTTGCCCGAGGCGATCACATACAGCACCGCGCCGGCCACGACGCCGCCGATCACCTGCGCGATGATGTAGGGGATCACTTCCTTCAACGGGAAGCGGCCGCCGGCGGCGAGGCCGCAGGTCACCGCCGGGTTGATGTGGCAGCCGGAGATGTGGCCGATGGCGTAGCACATCGTCAGCAGGGTGAGGCCGAAGGCCAGCGCCACTCCGGCGAAGCCGATGCCCAGTTCCGGAAATCCCGCGGCCAGCACGGCGCTGCCGCAACCGCCAAGTACCAGCCAGAACGTGCCGAAGAATTCGGCGGTCATGCGTTTGCCCAGATTCATCGAAGACTCCTTCTCGATTGCGTGATTGGACACGAGCGTCGCGGCAATGCGACGCATGCCGGATGACTGGCCGGAGGCCAGGGTCGAACGACGTTTCCTCTCCCCTGAAAACGGCGCCGGGCGGGTCGCGTGCAGGCTGGCAGGCTCGCCCGTGTGGCCCGGCATCCCTCCGGGCAGGGCGAGCATAGGGGATGTGCATGGCGTCGCGTAGTGCCGCGCTCTGCGCTATGTTGCCGAACCCCTTTTCTGATCGGGCCACGGTTCCCCCATGAGCGAAGCCACGACATTGCCGACACCGGATGTGACGGGAGCGGTGGCGCGTCCGCTGGATCGCCGCGACGCGCGCACGCTGCTGTTGTCCGCGCTGGGCGGCGCGCTGGAGTTCTATGATTTCGTGGTGTTCGTGTTCCTCACGCAGCAACTGGGCGTGCTGTTCTTTCCGCGGGGCACCGCGCCGTGGCTGGCCGACATCAAGGTCTACGGCATCTTCGCGGCAGGCTATCTGGCACGCCCGCTGGGCGGCATCGTGATGGCGCACTTCGGCGACCGTTCGGGGCGCAAGCGCATGTTCACGCTCAGCGTGTTCCTGATGGCGCTGCCCACGCTGGCGATCGGGCTGCTGCCCACCTACGCGCAGGTCGGCATGCTGGCGCCACTGTTGCTTTTGCTGCTGCGCATCGTGCAGGGCGTCGCGGTGGGCGGCGAGGTGCCGGGCGCCTGGGTGTTCGTGGCCGAGCATGCGCCGCCCGGGCGCGTGGGCTTCGCCTGCGGCAGCCTCACCGCGGGGCTGACGGTAGGCATCCTGATCGGCTCGCTGCTGACGGCCTGGCTCAACGCGCGGCTGGATGCGACGCAACTGCTGGACTGGGGCTGGCGCTTGCCGTTCCTGCTCGGCGGCGTGTTCGGTTTCGTGGCGGTATGGCTGCGCCGCTGGCTCAGCGAGACGCCGGTGTTCACGGAAATGCGTGAGCGCCGGCAGCTCAGCCGCGAACTGCCGCTGCGCGTGGTGCTGGCCGGCCATCGGCGCGGCGTCGCGGTGTCGATGCTGGTGACCTGGATGCTCACGGCGGCGATCGTGGTGCTGATCCTGATGCTGCCCACGCTGGCACCGAAGAGCTTCGGCTTGCCGCCGCGGCAGGCGAGTCTAGGCAACGTGCTGGCTACCTGCGGGCTCACCGTGGGTTGCATCGCGTATGGCTGCTTGGCCGACCGCTGCGGCGCGTTACGGACCCTGCTGGGTGGTTCGCTGCTGCTGATCGCCGGCACCTGGGCGCTGTTTGTCGACCTCGCCGCGGGTGGCACGCACTTCCTGCCGTTGTACGCGCTGGCCGGCTTGCTGGTGGGTGTGACCGGCGTGGTGCCGGTGGTGATGGTGCAGGCGTTCCCGCCGCCGGTGCGCTTCTCCGGCCTGTCGTTCTCGTACAACGTGGCCTACGCCGTATTCGGTGCCGGCACCGCCGCGATGATCGGCTGGCTCGCCGTGCATGCCGGGCGCATGGCACCGGCGTATTACGTGACGATCACGGTGCTGGTGAGCGTGGGCGTGAGTGCCTGGTTGCTGCTGCGCCGAAGGGCGGACTAGAACTCCAGCTCCTGAGTGGCGCAGAGGTAGTCCACCATCGGTGCCGCGCGCTTGAAGCAAGCCACCGTCCATTGCAGCAGTTCCGTGGAGCAGGCCAGCGCCTCGTCGAAGCCTTCGCCGCAGGCGAAATCCTTGCGCTTGAGGTCCTCGATCAGCTCGTGGTTGGGGTCGTAGCCGTGCGGCGGGCGCTTCAGCGACTCGCCCCAGAATGTCATGTGCTCGCGGAAGGCAGGGCTTTGCGTGGCCTTCTTCCAGGCGGTGGGGTTGTCGGCGAGGAAGGCGCGGATCTTCTTCAGCGCGTCGGGCTCGGGATGCCACATGCCGCCGCCGGCGAAGCAGTCGCCGGGCTGGATGTGCATGTAGAACGAGGGTGCCGGGATCTCGTGGCGGCGTTCGTGGAAGAAGCGCGCGCCCTGCCAGGGCTTGTACGGCAGCTTGTTGTTGGAGAAGCGGGTATCGCGGAAGATGCGGAACAGCGAGCCGCCGTTCTTGCGCGGGTCGGCGCGGTAGTGAGGGCTGATCTTCGCCAGCGGTGCCTGCAGGTCGGTGATGAGTTGCAGGAACGGCTCGCGCACGTGGCGCTCGTAGTCGTTCTTGTGCGCCTGGAACCAGTCTCGGCTGTTGTTGCGATCGAGCGCGCGCAGGAACTTGAACGTGGCGGGGCTGAAGTAGGCGTGGGGCATGCGGATTCCGTCAGAGGCTGGCGGCGAGTTCCTCGCCCCAGGCTTGCAGTTGGTCGATGATTGCCAGCTTGTCCTGCCGCACCGGGTCGGCGCGCAGCGCAGCCAGCGTGGCGAAGTAATCCTCCAGCGTCAGCGTGGTCAGCGCCGTGACGCGGGTCAGGCGGGTGCGGCGGAAATTCTCCCAGCGTTCGCGCTCGCCGGCGTCCAGGCTTTCCGGCCAGTTGCGGGCGCGGTAGCGGAACAGCAGCTCGGGGTAGCGCGGATCGCGGAACGGGAAGGCGCGCGTGCCCAACTGCTCCGGCGGCGTGGCGCGCACCTCGCGCAGCAGGCGCTTGTCGGCATCGGGCAGGAAGCCGCCGTACAGCGCCAGCTCGGGGTCTTCCGCCGGCGGCAGTTCGGCGGCGCGGGCGAACACGCGGGCCACCTTGGCCGCCAGTCCGTCTGTAGCTGCCAGTGCATCGCGGTGGACAAGGCAGCGCTCGGGATCGAGCTGCAGGCGTGCCAGGTCCACGCCCTTCAGCGCAGAGAGCGGGGCCAGCGCGGGCGCACGGTTGGCGCGCACGGTGCGCAGCGGGATGCGTTCGACCCCTTCAGGCAGATCGGCGCGCGCGGTGAACACGCGGTCGGCGATCTCGTCCTCGTCGAGCTGCAGCCATTCGGCGGGATCGTCCGCAAGATCGCAGACGATCACCTCGCCGGGCCTGCTGGGGTGCAGCGCCAGTGGCGCGACCAGCGCCAGGCAGTGCCGGCTGGACGGGTAGCGCGAGGACACGTGCACCAGCGGCGTCATGCCGGCCACGTCGAGCAGTTCGAACACGCGCTGCTTGCGGCGCAGCGCGTAGTGCCAGTCCCACAACCGCGGCTGACGCACGCGGATCAGCCGCGCGAGGTCGATCAGCGCGTACACGTCGGACAGCGCGTCGTGGGCGCGTTCCTGCTGCAGGTGATTGGCGCTGGCGAGCAGCTCCAGCTTGAAGCTGGGCGTGCCGTCCTCGCGCGCGGGCCAGACGATGCCCTCGGGGCGCAGTGCCTCGCACATGCGCGCGAGGTCGATCAGGTCCCAGCGCGAGTTGCCGTTCTCCCACTCGCGACCGTAGGGTTCGTAGAAGTTGCGGTACAGCAACTGCCGCGTCACCTCGTCGTCGAAGCGCAGCGAGTTGTAGCCCACGCCGCAGGTGCCGGGCTGGGCCAGCTGCTCGTGCACGCGTGCGGCGAACTCGGCCTCGTCGACGCCTTCGCGTTCGGCCTGCTGCGGCGTGATGCCGGTGATCAGGCAGGCCTCAGGATGGGGCAGGCTGTCGCGCGGAGGCTGGCCGAAGAACATCACCGGCTCGCCGATGACCTCCAGTTCCGGCGTGGTACGGATGCCGGCGAACTGCACGGGGCGGTCGCGTCGGGTGTCGGCACCGAAGGTCTCGTAGTCGTGCCAGAAGAAAGTCTGCATGGCCGGATGATCGCACGCGGATGCCTCGATTGACCCCGGTGCAGGCCGATGCCCGCTGCGCCGGGGCCAACCAGGGCGTCCCTTGATAGACTGCGCGACCAGGAGGGCGCATGAGCCAAGCCAACGACGACAACCTGATCTGGATCGATCTGG
>DATEKS010000019.1:0-3761 GCA_035277325.1 Rhodanobacter sp. | reverse complement strand
CCATCGTGATGATCAGCGGCAACGTGCAGGCCACCGAGCAGTTCTACGTGCAGCGCTACGGCGCCGACGATTTCATGAAGAAGCCGTTCGGCCGCGCTGAAGTGTTCGAGCGCGTCCAGCAGTTGGTGTTGGCCGGTCGTCTGCCGGCGCGCACGTCGACCGGGCAACCCCTGCCGCCGAACGGGGTGAGCCAGGACGAATGGGACGCCATTCCTGACATCGCTATGCCGGACGAACCCCTCGGTGTGTACGAGGCAATATCGAAGCCGGAAGATTCGTCGGCGACCTGAGGCGACGTCAGCGAAGACCCTTCAGCCGGTACAGCGCTTCCAACGCCTCGCGCGGTGTCAGCGTGTCGGGGTCGACCGCGTCCAGCGCGTGCTCCACCGCCGAAGGTGCGGGTGGCGCGAACAGGCCCAGCTGCGGTGAGGCGTCGGTGGCGGGCGCCGAGGCGCCGGCGTGTGCGTGCATGCCGCGTTCAAGTTCCGCCAGCGTGCGGCGCGCGTCGGCGATCACCGCCTTCGGCAGGCCGGCCAGCGCGGCCACCTGCAGGCCGAAGCTGCGGTTGGCGGGGCCGTCCTTCACCGCGTGCATGAACACCAACTGCTCGCCGTACTCGACGGCGTCGAGATGGACGTTGGCGATGCCGGAATATTCGTTGGCGAGTTCGGTCAATTCGAAATAGTGCGTGGCGAACAGCGTGAACGCGCGGCTGCTCGCGGCCAGGTGCACCGCCGCGGCGCGAGCCAGCGCCAAACCGTCATAGGTGCTGGTGCCGCGGCCCACCTCGTCCATCAGCACCAGGCTTTGCGCGGTGGCGTTGTGCAGGATGTTGGCCGTCTCGCTCATCTCCACCATGAAGGTGGACTGGCCACGCGACAGGTCGTCGCCCGCGCCGATGCGGGTGAAGATGCGGTCGACCGGGCCGATCACCGCATGTGATGCGGGCACGTAGCTGCCGATATGGGCGAGCAGCACGATCAGCGCGTTCTGCCGCATGTAGGTGCTCTTGCCGCCCATGTTGGGGCCGGTGATGACCAGCATGCGGCGGCTGTCGTCGAGCTTTAGGTCGTTCGGCTCGAACGGCTCCTCGCGCACCTTTTCCACCACCGGGTGGCGGCCGCGCTCGATGGCGATGCCGGCTTCGTCGGCGAGTTCTGGTGCGCTCCAGTCCAGCGTCTCGGCACGCTCGGCGAGGGTGGCCAGCACATCGAGTTCGGCGATCGCGGCGGCGACCTGCTTCAGCGGTTCGAGTTTTTCGGTGAGCGTGTCGAGCAGCACCTCGTACAGCGCGCGCTCGCGCATCAGCGAGCGTTCCTTGGCGCTGAGCACCTTGTCCTCGAACTGCTTGAGCTCCTCGGTGATGTAGCGCTCGGCGTTCTTGGTGGTCTGGCGGCGCGTGTAGTGCGTGGGCGCCTTGTCCGACTGCGCCTTGCTGATCTCGATGTAGTAGCCGTGCACGCGGTTGTAGCCCACCTTGAGCGATGGGATGCCGCTGGCGGCCTTCTCGCGTTCCTCCAGCTCGACGAGGTACTGGTCGGCGTGGGTGGAGAGCCGGCGCAGCTCGTCCAGCTCGGCGTCGTAGCCGTCGTTGATGACGCCGCCGTCGCGCTGCAGCACGGGGGGCTGCTCGACGATGGCGCGCTTGAGCAGCGCGGCGGTTTCGGCGTGGTCGCCGATGTGATCGACGAGGGCGTGCAGCAGCGGACTGTCGAGTTCCGCGATACGGGCACGTAGCTCCGGCGCTGCCAGAAGACCATCGCGCAGCGTGGAAAGATCGCGCGGTCGCGCCGAGCGCAAGGCCACGCGGGCGAGGATGCGCTCCAGGTCGCCGATGCCGCGCAGCTGCTCGCGCAGCGCTTCGTAACGGCGGTTGTCGATCAGTGTGCCGATGGCCTGGTGGCGGCCACGCAGCATGTCGCGCGAGCGCAGCGGACGGTTGAGCCAGCGCCGCAGCAGGCGGGCGCCCATCGGCGTCACGGTCTCGTCCAGCACGCCGAGCAGGGTGTGTTCGGTGCGGCCGCTGGGGTGGGTGTCCAGTTCGAGATTGCGGCGCGTGGCGGCATCCAGCGCGATGGTTTCGCTGGCCGATTCCACCGCCATGCCGCTCAGGTGCGGCAGCGCGCTCTTCTGGGTTTCCTCGACGTAGCCGAGCAGGCAGCCGGCCGCGCCGATGGCGAGCGGCAACCCGTCCACGCCGAAGCCGCCGAGGTCGCGCGTGCCGAAGAAACGGTTGAGCTCGCGCCGTGCCGCATCGGTCTCGAAATGCCACGGCGGCCGCTTGCGCAGGCCGGGCAGGCCAGTGACGAGTTTCGGCCAGGCCATGCTTTCGTCCACCAGCGTTTCGGCGGGCTGCAGGCGTGCGAGTTCCGCCGCCAGCGCCTCGGCGTGCGGTACCTCGCTGAGCAGGAAACGGCCGCTGGAGAGATCCACCCAGGCGAGGCCGTAGCCGCCCTTCGTGCCGGCGGCGATCGCCAGCAGCAGGTTGTCGCGGCGTTCCTCCAGCAGCGCGGCGTCGGTCACTGTGCCGGGCGTGACCACGCGCACCACCTTGCGTTCCACGATGCCCTTGGCCAGCGCCGGATCGCCGATCTGCTCGCAGATCGCCACCGATTCGCCCAGCCGTACCAGCTTCGCCAGGTAGTTCTCCACCGCATGGTAGGGCACGCCCGCCATCGGGATCGGCGCACCGGCCGACTGGCCGCGCTGGGTCAGCGTGATGTCGAGCAGCCGCGCCGCCTTGCGCGCGTCGTCGTAGAACAGCTCGTAGAAATCGCCCATGCGGAAGAACAGCAGCACGTCGGGGTGCGCCGCCTTGGCGGTGAGGTACTGGCGCATCAGGGGCGTGTGCAGGGAGAGATCGTCTTGGCTCATGAATGCGGCGGCATGGGTGGATCACGGCGACCGGTCCGCGTTAACGTGTCGGTCTCAAGATCGGGAGTCTCGCATGGAGTCGTCGTCCGTTCCTACCGATGCCGAATTGCACGTGCTGGCGCAGGCGGTGGCGGAGGAGACGCTGCGTCAGCGCCTGATGCTGGTCACCGCCGAGTCCTGCACCGGTGGCTGGATCGCAAAGACGCTCACCGACCTGCCCGGCAGCTCGGCCTGGTTCGACGCCGGCGTGGTCACCTACAGCTACGAGGCGAAGCAGGCGCTGCTGGGCGTGGACATGCGCACGCTGGAACATGTCGGCGCGGTGAGCGAGGAAACCGCGCTGGAAATGGTCTCCGGTGCGCTGGCACGTTTCGGGGCGGGCGTGGCGGTGGCGGTCACCGGCATCGCCGGCCCCACGGGCGGCACGGCCGACAAGCCGGTGGGTACGGTATGGATCGCCTGGAAGCGCCGCGGCGGCTACGCCCACGCGCAGCTGTTCCATTTCGCGGGCGACCGCGAGGCGGTGCGCCGGCAGACCGTGGCCGCCGCGCTCAAGGGCTTGCGGAAAACCCTGACGGAATGACGCGCAGCGGGCCGGCTGGCCGGCTTGACCGGTGTGGGATACTGCGGGTCCGACCTGATCGCAGCCCGTGAGACGCGATCCGGGCATCATGCCCTCCATTCACAGCCCAACCGGAACCAAGACGATGGATGACAACAAGCGCAAGGCACTCGCCTCCGCCCTCGGCCAGATCGAAAAGCAGTTCGGCAAGGGTGCCGTGATGCGCATGGGCGATCGCACCAACGAGGCGATCGACACCGTGTCCACCGGTTCGCTGGGCCTGGACATCGCGCTGGGCGTGGGCGGCCTGCCGCGCGGCCGCGTG
>DATEKS010000018.1:0-6680 GCA_035277325.1 Rhodanobacter sp. | reverse complement strand
CTGGAAGGTCCGATCGGCCACGGTGCGGACAACCCGATCGGCGACAACACGACCGATGCGGGTCGTGCGCAGAACCGTCGCGTGGAGCTGCAGGTCCAGCAGTAATCGGACTTGTCGCGGTGTCACGGAAAAGCCCGGCATATGCCGGGCTTTTTCTTTGAGCAGCGCAGCCACGGATGACTGTCTGTTCGATTCTCGCGATCATGGATGGCCGCAAAAGACCCTGACGCCGCCCAGGCTGAGCGATGCCCACTACACGACAATCCGGAATACATGGCGGCAAGCGCCACGGGGTCGCCCGCGTGCTGAGCAAGCTGGGCGTGTGCTCGCGCAGCCAGGCCGAAGCTGCGGTGTGTGCTGGCCGCGTGAGTGTGGATGGCCGCGTGGTGCGCGATCCCGAATATCCGGTCGAGGCCGAACGCCAGCGACTCAGCCTGGATGGTGTCGTCGTGGCAGCGGTGCAGCGCGTCTATCTCGCGCTGAACAAGCCGCGCGGCATCGTGGTGAGCGCGGCCGACGAGCGTGGCCGCGACACGGTCTACGACCTGCTGCGCGATGCCGGCCTGCCGTGGCTGGGGCCGGTGGGCCGGCTGGACAAGGCCAGCGAAGGCCTGCTGCTGCTCAGCAACGACAGCGTCTGGGCCGCGGGCATTACCGAGCCCGGCACGCACCTGGACAAAACCTATCACGTGCAGGTGGCGGGAAAGCCGGGTGCGGAGGCATTGGCCGCGATGCAGGCGGGCGTCCGCGAGGGTGCCGACTTGCTCAAGGCGCAGCGCGTTGCGCTGTTGCGCGCGGGCGAGAAGAACGCCTGGCTGGAAGTGGTGCTGGACGAGGGCCGCAACCGGCATATCCGCCGCCTGCTGGCGGCATTGGGCATCGACGTGCTGCGCCTGATCCGGGTGGCGATCGGGCCGCTGGCGCTGGGCGATCTCGCCAAGGGGCAATGGCGCCACCTGGATGCGAACGAGGTGGCGCAGCTCCGGCGGCGTTGAGCCGTCAGCCGCCGATCACGCCCAGCTGCCTGCCCACCTTGGTGAACGCCGCGATGGCGCGATCCAGGTGCTCGCGGGTATGCGCCGCGCTCATCTGCGTGCGGATGCGTGCCTGGCCCTGCGGCACCACCGGATAGAAGAAGCCGGTGACGTAGATGCCTTCGTCGAGCAGGGCGGCGGCCATCGCCTGCGCCTTGGGCGCGTCGTAGATCATCACCGGCACGATGGGATGCACGCCGGGCTTGATGTCGAAACCAGCCTTGGTCATCTGCTCGCGGAAGTAGCGGGTGTTCTCCTGCACCTTCGCGCGCAGGTCGCCGGCAGCTTCCAGCATGTCGAACACCTTGATCGCGGCGGCCACGACGTGCGGCGGCAGCGAGTTGGAGAACAGGTAGGGGCGCGAGCGCTGGCGCAGCATCTCGATCATCTCGGCGCGGCCGGTGGTGAAGCCGCCCAGCGCGCCGCCGAGCGCCTTGCCCAGGGTGCCGGTGAACAGGTCGATCCTGTCCATCACGCCGTTGACTTCGGCGGAGCCGCGGCCGGTGTCGCCGAGGAAGCCGGTGCAATGGCATTCGTCGATGTGCACCAGTGCGTTGTACTTCGCGGCCAGCGCGGTGATCTGGTCGAGCTTCGCGATGAAGCCGTCCATCGAGAACGCGCCGTCGGTGGAGATCAGCTTGGTGCGCGCGCCGGCCGCGTCGGCGGCCTGCAGCTGCTTCTCAAGGTCCGCCATGTCGCTGTTGGCATAGCGGAAACGCTTGGCCTTGCACAGGCGGATGCCGTCGATGATCGAGGCGTGGTTGAGCGCGTCGGAGATCACCGCATCCTCCTCGCCCAGCAGCGGCTCGTACAGGCCGCCGTTGGCGTCGAAGCAGGCGGCGTAGAGGATGGTGTCCTCGGTGCCGAAGAAGTCAGCGATCTTCCTTTCCAGCTGCTTGTGCAGATCCTGCGTGCCGCAGATGAAGCGCACCGAGGCCATGCCGAAGCCGTGCGTGTCCAGCGCGTCCTTGGCAGCCTGGATCACCTCGGGATGGTCGGCCAGGCCCAGGTAGTTGTTGGCGCAGAAGTTCAGCACCCTGCGGCTGCCTTCCAGCTCGATCTCGGCCGACTGCGGCGAGACGATCACGCGCTCGGCCTTGAACAGGCCCTGCTCGCGGATGGAGTTCAGTTCGCTGGCGTAGCGCGCCTGGCCGGGGTAGCTCATGGTGGGGTTCCGCTCGTGGGGAAAGTATCTATTGTCTGCCTTTTGGCCGTACCGGAAAACCGCCACGGCTTCACTGGTGCAGGCCGAAATCGACGCGCGTGGTCTTGCCCTGGTCGTCGATGCCCTTGGCGTCGAGCTTGGGCGCGAGCACGAACACGCGGCTGTCGTCGAGCTTGCCGCGCAGCCAGGCACGCACCGCATCGGCGCGGTGCTCGGCGAGATGGCGCAGCGCGTCCGCATCCACCGGCGCATTGGTCTCCAGCAGCTTGCGCATCACGTCCGGCGGCTGCGACTTGGTGAGGCCGATGGCGTCGCGCGGCTTGGGGAACTTGGCGTGCTTGTAGGCCTTCTTCAGGTATTTGTTGTAGTCGTCGGTGCTGAGTTTCGAGAGGTCGGCGCCTTCGCCCGCCTCCTGCTGCACCAGGTCGTCCACCATCACCTTGCGCAGACCGCTCTCGTCGAACTTCGGGTCCATGCGGCCGGTGATGTCCAGCTTCAGCGAGGTCTTCTGCTGCAGGATCTTCACGATCTGCGCGAGCTTTTCCTGCGCCCTCGCGTCGAGCACGGCCGAGCCGGGCGCGAACTCCACGTAGCCCAGGTCCTGCTGCTTGCCGCCGCCGCCCATGGCCGAGGCGATCAGCCGGAACGGCGAGGTCACGGCACGGCCGATCAGGTTGACGAAGGCATGCCAGATCAGGCTGCCCACACTGAACTTCGGATCGTCCAGCGAGCCGGACACCGGCACGTTCACGTCGATGTTGCCGTCGGAATCCTTCAGCAGCGCCACCGCCAGCTTCACCGGCAGGTGGCTGATGCCGGGACCCTTGATGGCGTCGCCGAAGGTGAGCTGGGTGATGAAGATGTGGTTGTTCGCGTTGAGCTTGCCGTTGTCGAGCTGGTAGTGCACGTCCATCGTCAGCCGGCCCTTGGTGATCGGGTAGCCGGTGTACTTGCCGGAGTAGGGCGACAGGTGGGTGAGCTCCACGCCGTCGGCCTTGCCCTTCACGTCGAGGAAGGCCACCGGCGCCAGCGGGTTGATCGTGCCGGTGATGTCCACCGGCGCGTTGTCGTCGAGCTGGCCCTGCAGGTTCAGTTCGGCGGGTGGCCCGCCGGCGGTGCCGAACGCGCCCACCTGGCCGGCGAGCTCGGTGATGTTGGCGGTGTAGTTCGGCTTGATGAAGTCGTCGGTGTAGTTGAGGTGGCCGCGCGCCAGGGTGATCTGGCCGATCTGGATGTCGGCGGCCGGTGCGGCGGTCGTGGCCGCAGTGGCCGGCGTCGCTGTCGCCGGTTGCGGTTTCGGCACGGGCGCCTGTTGCGCCTGGGTCACCGAGACGGGGGCCGTTGCCGGGTTGGCCACCACGTCCTGCAGGTTCGTCCGTCCGTTCGCGTTGATGATGACGCGGGCGTAGAAGTCGTCGAGCGCCAGCCCGGCCACCGACACGTGCGGCACGTCCTCGCCCATGCGCACGGTCAGGCCGTTGGCGTTGAGCGAGTTCCAGCGCAGGAAGTCGTCGCCGGTGAGCTTGTCCTGCACGCGCACGTTGCCCAGAGTGACACGGCCGCGCCAGTCCAGCAGCGCCTGCGGGTGGTGGTCGCGGTACCGCATGCGGCCGTCTGCGCTGAGCAAGGCGCTGGTGAGCGTGACGTTGAGCGGCACCGTGGCCAGCGACTGCAGCGGGGCGATGTCGAGGCGCGTGGTGCGCACGCGCAGGTCGGCATCCAGCGGCTGCGGGCGCAGCTTGCCGTCGACGCGGAGGCTGCCGCGGCCGATGCCGCCGTCCAGCGCCAGCTTCAGCGGCTTGCGCATGTCGTCGGAGAGGCCGTCGATGCTGGCATGCGCCAGCTTGAGCTCGGTGCGTCCGCGCCGGCCGGCGATGCGTGGATCGGTGAGCGTCAGCGTGCCGTCGATGCCGACGCGGACGACGCTCCAGTGCCAGGCGGGTGAAGATGACGACGGTTTGTGCGAGCCGTGTGCCGGCTCGGACTTCATCAGGTCGCTCAGGTCGATGCTGCCGTTCTGCAGGCGTCGTGCCTCGACGTGCAGGCCGTGTAGCGTCACGTGGTCGAGCTGCGCCGTGCTGCTGGCGAGATCGAAGCGCGTGATGCCGGCTTCGAGCGATTGCCATGCGAGCGGCGTGCGTTTGTCCTGCTGCAGGGCGAGATCGCTGATTGTCCCGGTGGTTGCCTGCAACGTCAGGTTGAAGGTCTTGCCCCAGTCCGCCTGCAGCTGGCCGTTGGCGGTCAGGGTGCCTTTGGCGAGGTCGGCGTTCAGCAGCGGCGGTGCCAAGGGCAGCAACGGAGCCAGTCCCACGTCCTTGAGGCCCAGCTTGCCGTCGTAACGGCTGTTTGCCACGTCGAGCTTGCCGTTCATGGCGAGGCTGCCGCCGTTGAGCGTGGCGGCAAGATCCATCGCGGCCGCCGGTGCGGCGACCGTGGACAGGCCGCGCAGCGTGCCGTGGATGTTTTCCAGCGCCAGCGTGGCGGGTTTGCGGCCGCTGGCATCGGTGTAGTCGAAACGCCCGCTCTGAAGGGCAAGCGTGGCGATGCGCACCTCGGTGGCGGGGGCGGCGGGTGTCGCGGGCTTGGCCGCCGGAGCGGGAATGCCGCCGGTCAGCGCATCGAAATTGCTGTGGCCGCCGGCCTTGCGGGTGTAGTGCAGGTCGAGCTTGTCCAGCTGCACCGCGCCAAGGCGATAACGCGACAGCAGCGGCTCCACGTCGTCCAGCGCGGCGCCGGCGTGGCCGAGTTCGAGGATGGGGGCGCCGTCGGGCGTCGCCAGTGCGAAGTCGTCCAGTAGCAACTGGCCGCCAAGCCGTACCTGCGGGCCGGATTTCGCCTGCACGAAGTGCAGTTCGAGCTGGCCGGACAGCTGGCCGCGCGGGATCGCCACCGGCAGCTTGGCCGGAACGTAGCCGAGGTAGCGCGGCAGGTCGAGGCGGTTCAGCGTGAAGCTCATCACCGATTCACGGCTGTCCGCGAACGGCTTGGTCTGGCCGGCGATGCGCAGCGGGCTGCCGTCCACGTTCATCGCCAGCAGCGGTTGCACGAACACGTCGGTGTCGCGCGGCAGGTTGGCGATGAACGGGATGCCGAGTTCCAGATGGTCGAGGCGGTGCGAGGCATGCGTCACCGCGTCGTCGAACGCGATGTCGCCGTCATGCACGCTGATGTTGGACAGCGCGAAGCGCGCCGGCTCGCTGCCCGGCTTCGGCGGCCCCCCCGCGAACTTGTCCACCAGGTCGGAGAAGTTGAACTGCTGTGGCGCGGTGCGTGCGACGTGCAGTTGCGGGTGCTGCAGCGAAAGTTCGTCCAGCACCGGTGCCAGGCGGAACAGTGAGGTCCACGAGGCATTGATCACCGCCTGGTCGACGTCGACGAATCGCGAATGGCCGTCGCGGTCGCCGATGTGCAGCTTGTCCAGTTCCAGTCGCAGGGTGAACGGATTCAGGTGCACCGCATCCACGCTGACCGGGCGGCCGAGCAGGGCGGTGAGCCGTGTCTGCAGCTGGCTCCGGATGATCGGCGGGGCGGCGAAGAAGCCGAGCAGGCCGAACACGGCCAGCACGATGGCGGTGATCAGCGCGATCTTGCGCAGGCGGTGCGAGCGATACAGCCGTTCCGCGTGGCCGCGTGCCATCGCCAGACGGGAAGCTGCCGGAGGGCGAGGATCGTTCATGCTGGCGGTATCCCGTGGGCGTGTCGGACCGACGTCGGGTCGCCAGAGGCTTTCCCGGCCCGGCAGCCTTGCCGGACAGGGAAAGTTTACGCAGATACCGCGTCGAGGTGTCGCGACGGCGGGAACACGCCGTCGTCGCGGCGGTTCCTCAGTTCCAGGAGCAGACGACCTTGCCGCAATGGCCGGCATCCATCAGGTCGAAGCCCTTCTGGAAGTCGTCGATGTGGATCTGGTGGGTGAGCACCTTCTGCAGCGGGAAGCCGGTGAGCACCATCTGGGTCATCTTGTACCAGGTCTCGTACATGCGGCGGCCGTAGATGCCCTGCAGGGTGAGGCCCTTGAAGATCACCTTGTCCCAGTCGATGCCGGCGCCTTTGGGCTGGATGCCGAGCAGGGCGATCTTGCCGCCGTGGTACATGCAGTCGAGCATGTCGTTGAAGGCGCGCGGGTTGCCGCTCATCTCCATGCCCACGTCGAAGCCTTCCATGTGCAGGTCCTTCATCGCGTCCTTGAGCGAAGCCTTGGCCACGTTCACCACGCGGGTGGCGCCCATCTCGGCGGCCAGCTTCAGGCGGTAGTCGTTGACGTCGGTGACCACCACGTTGCGCGCGCCGACGTGCTTGGCGATGCCGGCGGCGATGATGCCGATCGGGCCGGCGCCGGTGATCAGCACGTCCTCGCCGATCAGGTCGAACTCCAGCGCGCAGTGCGCGGCGTTGCCGTAGGGGTCGAAGAAGGCGGCCAGCTCGGACGGGATCTGGTCCGGGATCGGCCACAGGTTCGAGGCCGGCATGGTCATGTATTC
>DATEKS010000017.1:0-22001 GCA_035277325.1 Rhodanobacter sp. | reverse complement strand
GTCTCCGACCGCACCGCCTTCATGTACCTGGGCGAGCTGATCGAGTTCGACGTCACCGAGAAGATCTTCACCAAGCCCTCGAAGAAGCAGACCGAGGACTACATCACCGGCCGGTTCGGCTGATCCATGAAGCCCATCTCCCGCTTGCGGGAGATGGGTTGGGGAGAGGGCACGAGCACTCCGCTCCGCCCGAACCCTCTCCCGCCCTTCGGGCACCCTCTCCCGCAAGCGGGAGAGGGGAACAAGACACGAGGCACACCATGAGCACCGGCAAAGAACACATCATCAAGAGCTACGACGACGAGCTGGCGCGCCTCACCGGCGAACTGGTGCGCATGGGCGAGCTGGCGGTGAGCCAGCTGGAGGCCGCGATCGACGTGGTGGAACGCCGCGACGAGCGCGCCGCCCAGCACGTGGTGGGCAACGACGACGCGATCGACCTGCTCGAACAGGAGATCAGCCACGACGTGGTGCGCCTGCTGGCGCTGCGCGCGCCGATGGCGGGCGACCTGCGCAACGTGTTCGCCGCGCTGCGCATCGCCGCCGACATCGAGCGCATCGGCGACTACGCCGCGAACGTGGCCAAGCGCTCGATCCCGCTGTCGATGGCCGCGCCGATCAACCCCACCAGCGGCCTGGCCCACCTCGCCGAGCTGGCCGCCGCCGAGGTGCGCGAAGTGCTGCGCGCCTACCGCGACCGCGACGCCGAGCGCGCCTACCAGGTGTGGAAGGACGACGTGGAGCTGGACGACGCCTACACCGGCTACTTCCGCCAGCTGCTCACCTACATGATGGAAGACCCGCGCAACATCACGCCGTGCACGCACCTGCTGTTCATGGCGAAGAACATCGAGCGCATCGGCGACCACGCCACCAACATCGCCGAGAACGTGTGGTACCAGGTCACCGGCGAGCCGCTCACCGCCCAGCGCAACAAGCGCGACCTCACCGCGAATCCGGAGATGCCGAAGCTGGGCGACCGCAACAGCTGAGGCACCGCCCTGCCCGTCCGACGGCGAGGCAGGGCATGCCGGGGTTCAGTGCGCCCCGCCCGCCAGCTTCAATCCCACGATGCCGACCAGGATCAGCGCCACGCAGGCCAGCCGCAGCGGCGTGGCCGGATCGTGGAACAGCACGATGCCCAGGATCACCGCGCCCACCGCGCCGATGCCGGTCCACACCGCGTAGGCGGTGCCGATCGGCAGCGACTTCGCGGCCAGCGCCAGCAACACCACGCTCACCGCCATCGCCGCCAGCGTGCCCACGCTGGGCCACAGCCGTGTGAACCCCTCGCTGTACTTGAGGCCGATCGCCCAGCCGATCTCGAACAGGCCGGCCAATACCAACAATACCCAGGACATGGCGAACTCCTTGCAGGGAATGCAGGGCCGTCCCCGCGCTGGAGAAGCGCGACGGGTCGTCCCGCCGCGGCCTGCCCTGCAGGCAGGATCAGGACAAGCGTGCCTGCCGTGCCTCGCGGCGCCTCTGCGCGCCACGCACTATGCCGAAGATGCCGATCAACAGCCAAGCCAGCTGCATGATGAAGGCCGGCCAGTTGAAGCTGCCGAACAGCAGCGACAGCATCACGCCCACGGCACCCAGCACGTTCATCAGCTGGTAGACGAGCCCGTTGCCGTGCAGCTTGTGGGCCTGCAGCAGGTAGAACGCCAGCAGCACCAGCAGCACGCCGATGTAGCCGGCCCAGTCGTGCCAGTAGAAGGTCATCGCAGTCCGCTCCGTTGGCGCAGCGCCTCGAACAGTACGACACCGGTCGCCACGGAAACGTTGAGGCTTTCCATCGCGCCTGGCATGGGGATCTTCGCCACGAAATCGCAGGTCTCGCGGGTGAGCCGGCGCAGGCCTTCGCCCTCGCTGCCCATCACCACGGCCACCGGGCCCTTCAGGTCGATGCCGTAGATCGACTGCTCGGTATCGCCGGCGAGGCCTGTGATCCACACGCCGGCGTCTTTCAGCACGCGCAGCGTGCGCGCGAGGTTGGTCACCGCGACCAGCGGCACGCGGTCCGCGCCGCCGGCCGAGGCGCGGCGCACCACCGGGGTCAGGCCCACGGCGCGATCCTTGGGCACGATCACCGCCGTCGCATTCGCCGCCGCCGCGCTGCGCAGGCAGGCACCGAGGTTGTGCGGATCGGTGACACCGTCCAGTACCAGCACCAGCGCCGCACCGCCGGCCTGCTCCAGCAGCTCAGGCAGGTCGCCTTCGGCTGCCATCACAGGCGCCTCGTACAACGCGGCCACGCCCTGGTGGCGCGCTTCGCCGGCCAGCTTGTCCAACTGCTCGCGCGGGCGATGGTGCACCGGAATCTTCAACACCTTGGCGCGCTCGGCCAGCTCGTGCACGCGCGGGTTGCGCTGGCCATTCTCGACCAGCAGTTCGCACACGCGCGCGGCGTCGTTGTTCAGGGCGCCATCGACCGGGTTGATGCCGACGATCCAGTGTTCGCTCATTGCCTGCCTTTCGGTTTCGGTTTGCGCGCAGCCGTCTTCTTCGCGGCACGCGGCGCCTGCTTGGCCGCCTTGTGCGACTGCCCGCCGCTCTTTTTCGCCGCCTTCTTCGCGACCGATTTGGACGGATGCGCAGCGGCGGGCGGCGGATTATCGCGCGGCGGCGGCACGGTAGGCGACACCGGCTGCTCGCGGCGGCCGAACATGCGGCCGATCGCCTGTGCCGCCTTGCCCACCACGCCGGACGTCTTGCTGCCGGGCAGCGAATAACGCTCGCCCGCCGCGGCATAGTCGTAGGCCTTGCCGCTGCGCGGCGGCGGCGCGGCGGCAGCGCGCGGCGCCACCAGCCGGAAGTCGATCTTGCGATCCTCCAGGCTGGCGCGCAGCACCTGCACGCGCACGTGGTCGCCGAGGCGGTACTGCGCACCGGTGCGTTCGCCCTTGAGCAGGTGCCGCTGCGGATCGAAATGGTAGTAGTCGTTGCTGAGCTGGCTGATGTGCACCAGGCCGGAAACCTTGGACTCTTCCAGCTCCACGAACAGGCCGAACGAGGTGACGCCGGTGACCACGCCGGCGAACTCCTCGCTCACGTGCTTGGCCATCCATGCGCACTTGTAGCGCTCGTCCACGTCGCGCTCGGCCTCCTCGGCGCGACGCTCGCGCTGCGAGCAATGCACCGCCATCGTGGCCATCTGCGCCGGCGTGTATTCGTAGCCGGCCGGCTTGCCGCCGGTGAGCGCGTAGCGGATCGCGCGGTGCACCAGCAGGTCCGGGTAGCGGCGGATCGGCGAGGTGAAGTGCGCGTAGGCGGATAGCGCCAGGCCGAAGTGGCCGCGGTTGTCGGGCTGGTAGGCCACCATGCTCTGCGCGCGCAGCAGCACGCTCTGGATCAGTTCGCGCTCGGGACGCTCGGCCACCAGGCGCAGCACGTCGGCGAAGTCGGCGGGTGTCACCTCCTCCACCGGCGGCATGCGCAGCTTGAACTCGCGCAGGAACTGCTGCAGGTCCTCGTACTTCTCCGCCGGCGGCGGCTCGTGCGCGCGGAACAGCGCCGGGATCTTCTTCTTTTCCAGGAACAGCGCCGCCTGCACGTTGGCGGCGATCATGCATTCCTCGATCAGCTTGTGCGCGTCGTTGCGCTCGGAGGCGCCGGCCGACTCCACCTCTCCACGCTGGTCGAGGCGGAACTTCACCTCCGGCGTCTCGAAGTCGATCGCACCGCGGCGGCGGCGCTGCGCCGCCATCGCCTTGTACAGCGCGTGCAGGTGCTCCAGTTGCGGCAGCACGTCGCGCACCGCGTCGAGTGCGCCGGCCTCGCGCAGGCCCACCGCCTGCCACACCTGGTCGTAGGTGAGCCGCGCATGCGAGCGCATCACCGCCGGATAGAACTTCGACTTCGCCACCTCGCCTTCGGCGTCGACCACCATGTCGCAGACCATGCACAGGCGCTCGACCTTCGGGTTCAACGAGCAGATGCCGTTGGACAGCGTCTCCGGCAGCATCGGCACCACGAAACCCGGGAAATAGGTGGAGGTGCTGCGTTCGAACGCCTCCTTGTCCAGCGTGCTGCCGACCGGCACGTAGTGCGAGACGTCGGCGATCGCGACGACCAGCCGCCAGCCACCACCGCGCTTCGGTTCGGCGTACACCGCGTCGTCGAAGTCGCGCGCGTCGGCACCGTCGATGGTCACCAGCGGCAGTTTGCGCAGGTCGACCCGGCCCTCGCGCTCGGCGGCGGTAACCTCGGGTTCCACCTCGGCCGCCTCGCGCAGCACCTCGGGCGGCCACTCGTGCGGCAGGTCGTGGCTGGCGATCGCCATCTCGATCAGCAGCGACGGCTGCAGGCGCTCGCCCAGCACGGCGCGGATCGCACCCAGCGGGCCGCGGTGCGGCGTGGGCGGATCGGTGATCTCGGCCACCACGATCTGGCCGGCGCGGGCGCCCTGGGTCTCGCCGGGCGGGATCATCACGTCCTGGTGCAGGCGGCGGTCGTCCGGCGCCACCAGGGTCACGCCGTTCTCCACCACCACCCGGCCCACCAGCCGCGGTGAACGCCGCTGCAGCACCTCGGCGATCGCACCCTGGCGACGGCCGCGCCGGTCCACGCCCACCACGCTGGCCAGCACGCGGTCGCCGTGCAGCACGCTGCGCATCTGCTGCGGGGAGAGATAGAGGTCCTCGCCACCTTCATCGGGGCGCAGGAAGCCGTAGCCTTCGGCGTTCGCCAGCACCACGCCGGGAATCAGGTCGAGTTTCTGCACCGGCGCATAGCCGCCGCGCCGGCCCAGCAGCAGCTGGCCGTCGCGCACCATCGCGCCGAGGCGCTTGTGCAGTGCGTAGAGGTCGTTCGCGTCATGCAGGTCCAGCGCCTCGGCGATGCGCGCCTCGGTGAGCAGTTCGCCGCGTTCCTCGAGCAGGGCGAGGATGGCCTCGCGGCTGGGGATGGGCCGCTCGTAGCGCTGCGCCTCGCGCTCGGCCTGCGGATCGTGTGGGCCAGCCTGCTTGCGCTGCTTGTTGGCAGCCGGGCCCGCACCCGTGTTCTTGCGGGGGGATGGGGTCTTGCGGGTCGGCGCACGGTTATCCGCGCGCTTGCCTTCCTTGTTTTTCTTGGTCACGAAATCGCCTTGTGTGGATGGCTGCGCCGCGCACGGTGCAGCTTCATGGATGGATGCGTCAACAAAGTGTTGACAGGGCCCGGGCCGATCCCTAATCTACGCGGCTCACGCAGCCCGAAAGGCACGCGCGACACCTGCCCAGGTGGCGGAATTGGTAGACGCACTAGTTTCAGGTACTAGCGGGTAAAACCGTGGAGGTTCGAGTCCTCTCCTGGGCACCAATTGTAGACTGAAGCCCGCCGCGATGCGGGCTTCGTCGTTTCTGCGGCATTGCCGGCGCAATGCCAGTCAGCACACCGGCGGTCCCTTCAGTTCCACCATGTTGCCCTGCGGGTCGTAGCAGTAGATCGACGGTCCTTCGCCGCGCGCGCCGTAGCGCATGCCCAGCTCGCCGATGCGCACGCCGTGCGCCCTGAGGTGGACCAGGATCGCCGCCTCGTCGTAATCCTCCACACGCAGGCACAGATGATCCATGTTGTGGCCATCCCTGCCCGGCGCCACGCCACCCTGGCGGCCGAGCTTGCCATCCATGCTCACCAGGTCGATCAGCGAGGCGCCCGCGCGCAATTGCACCAGGCCGATCTCGTCCTGCCGGCGCTCCTCGCGGCAACCCAGCACCTCGCAATAGAAACGCCGCATCGCCTCGGGGTCGATGGCGCGCAGCACGACGTGGTCGATTTCGCCGATGCGGATCATGGTGCTTCAATCGGTTCCCGGTGGACGGGACGAGCATAGCCTCGCGTTCCGTCATCGGCATCCCCTCCAGGCGACATTGCTCCATGCCGCGTCCGCGCATCCACCTTCGCCATGCCTTGATCGCCGCGCTCGCCGCCGTGCTGGCCACGGCCTGCTCGCCCCTGCCCCGGCACGGCACGGCACCGCTGTTCGAACGCGTCACGCTCGCACGCCCGGGCGACAACGGCGTCCACACCTACCGCATTCCCGCGCTGGCGGTGGCGAGGGACGGCAGCCTGCTGGCCAGCTACGACGCACGCATCGACGCGGCGCACGACCTGCCCGGCAATATCGACATCCTGCTGCGCCGCAGCCGCGATGGCGGGCGCACGTGGAGCGCGCCGCAGACCATGGTGCGCCACGCCGATGGTTCCGGCGCGGGCGACAGCAGCCTGCTGGTGGATCGCGATACCGGCCGCGTGTTCCTGTTCTACGCCTGGGCGCCGCCCGGCGTGGGTTTCTGGAATGCGCAGGCCGGCAATACCCCCGGCAGCCGCACCCAGCATCCGCGCTATATGTGGTCGGACGACAACGGCGCCAGCTGGCAGGGGCCGCGCGACCTGCTCGCGGCGATCAAGCGACCCGGCTGGATGGGCATGTTCGCCACCTCCGGCCACGGCATCCAGTTGTTCGACGACCACATAGCGCGCGGGCGGCTGATCCAGCCCTACGTGTTCCGCGACCCGGACGGCCTGATCCACGCCGTCAACGCCTACAGCGACGACCATGGCGCCAGCTGGCATATCGGTGCGCCGCTCGACGGCCGGCTGGACGAGAACAAGGCGGTGGAACTGGCCGACGGCACGGTGATGCAGAACAGCCGCTCCTCCGACCCGGGCGTGCATGCCCGCGTGGTGGCGCTGTCGCACGACGGCGGCATCCACTTCGGTCCTGCGCGCCCCGAGCCGCAGTTGCCCGACCCGCACGACAACGCCGACATCATCCGCGTCGCGCCGCTGGCCGGCACCGACAGGCCGGAATCGCACTGGCTGCTGTTCAGCAATACCGCCGATCCGGACGAGCGGCGCAAGCTGACCATACGCTTGTCCTGCGACGACGGCCGCCACTGGGACGGCGGCCGCGTGCTCGACCCCGGCGACGCGATGTATTCGGCGATGGCGCGCCTGCCCGACGGCAGCTTCGGCATCTTCTGGGAGGACGGCGCCGGCAATCTCAGCTACGCGCGCTTCAACCTGGCCTGGCTGGGCAGGTGCTGCCCTGCCTGAGCCGCCCCGCACGGCCCGTCACCGGTAGCGCGGGCGAGGCGCTCGGGCCGCCTCCCTTGTATAATCGCCAGCTACAAACGCATGGTGGGAGAAGCGGTGCCTCCGCAAGGAGCGCACCGCTGCCGAAGGCGCAACGCCCGTAATCGCTCAGGCCCCATACCATCCTGCGCATAGCACTCTGGAGAGAGCGGTTGAATCCGCCGCCGAAGGGGCACGAGGCTCACGCCTCCAAACTCTCAGGCAAAAGGACAGAGGGGCGCCCGCGTGCGGCATGCACGCAGACTTCGGACGCCCCCATGAGCCAGAACACTCCTTCCCTGCGCGAGCTGGAACACCACGACGCCTTCGTCGCGCGCCACATCGGCCCCAACGACGCCGAGATCGCGCACATGCTGCACACCGTCGGCCATGACTCGCTGGAGGCCATGACCGACGCGATCGTGCCCGCGAAGATCAAGTCCGCCACCCCGCTGGCCTTGCCCGTCGCGATGAGCGAAGTGGAAGCGCTGGCGAAGATCCGCGCCCTCGCCGGCAAGAACAAGGTGTTCAGGAGCTTCATCGGTCAGGGCTACTACGGCACCCACACGCCCAACGTCATCCTGCGCAACATCCTCGAGAACCCGGCGTGGTACACGGCCTACACGCCGTACCAGGCGGAGATCTCGCAGGGCCGCATGGAAGCGCTGATCAACTTCCAGACCATGTGCGCCGACCTCACCGGCATGGAGATCGCCAACGCCTCGCTGCTGGACGAAGCCACCGCGGCGGCCGAGGCGATGACGCTGGCCAAGCGTTCGGCCAAGGCCAAGGGCAGCACCATCGTGGTGTCCGGCGACGCACACCCGCAGACCATCGAGGTGATGCGCACGCGCGCCGAGCCGCTGGGCCTGGCGGTCAAGCTGGCCAACTCCGCCGAGGAGTGGGACGCCGCGATCGCCGCTGACGACTATTTCGCGGCGCTGATCCAGTACCCGGCCAGCAGTGGCTGGCTGATGGACTGGAGCGCAGACGTCTCGAAGATCCATGCCAAGGGCGCGCTGGCCATCTTCGCCAGCGACCTGCTGGCGCTGACCCTGCTCAAGTCGCCGGGCGAGATGGGCGCGGACATCGTGATCGGCAACACGCAGCGCTTCGGCGTGCCGTTCGGCTTCGGCGGCCCGCACGCCGCCTTCATGGCCTGCCGCGACGCCTACAAGCGCTCGATGCCAGGCCGCCTGATCGGCGTCTCCATAGACGCCGAAGGCAACAAGGCCTACCGCCTCACCCTGCAGACGCGCGAGCAGCACATCCGCCGCGAGAAAGCCACCAGCAACATCTGCACCGCGCAGGTGCTACTGGCCGTGATGGCCTCGATGTACGCCGTCTACCACGGCCCGGAAGGCCTGGTGCGCATCGCCTCGCGCGTGGCGCGACTCACCGCGATCCTCAAGGCCGGCCTGCAGCAGCTCGGCTTCACCGCGACCCACCACGACAGCGCGTTCGACACGCTGAGCCTGAAGACCGGCGATCGCACCGACGCCATCGCGGCGCGCGCCGTGGCGCTGGGCGCCAACCTGCGCAAGGCCTGGGGCGAGTACCTGTGCATCTCGCTGGACGAGACCACCACGCGCGCCGACATCGAACTGCTGTGGCGCATCTTCGGCGGCGACGACGCCAAGCTGCCCAGCATCGACGAACTGGATACCAGCGCGCCGTCGCTGATCCCGCCGGCGCTGCAGCGTACCTCGAAGTTCCTCACGCACCCGGTGTTCAACACCCACCACAGCGAGCACGAGCTGCTGCGCTACCTGCGCGCGCTGGCCGACAAGGACCTGGCGATGGACCGCACGATGATCCCGCTGGGTTCGTGCACCATGAAGCTCAACGCCACCGCCGAGATGATCCCGGTGACCTGGCCCGAGTTCGCCAACATCCATCCGTTCGCGCCGGCCGAGCAGACGCAGGGCTACCAGGAGCTCATCGCCGGACTGGAAGCGCAGCTGGTGGAAATCACCGGCTACGACGCGGTGAGCCTGCAACCGAACTCCGGCGCGCAGGGCGAATACGCCGGCCTGCTGGCGATCCGTGCGTACCACCAGTCGCGCGGCGAAGGCCATCGCGACATCTGCCTGATTCCCGAGTCCGCCCACGGCACCAACCCGGCCTCGGCGAACCTGTGCGGCATGAAGGTGGTGGTCACCAAATGCGACGCGAACGGCAACGTGGATTTGGAAGACATCCGCGTACAGGCCGAGAAGCATTCGGCCAACCTCGCCGCGATCATGCTCACCTATCCGTCCACCCACGGCGTGTTCGAGGAGGACGTGGTGGCGATCTGCGACATCGTCCACCAGCACGGCGGACAGGTGTACACCGACGGCGCCAACATGAACGCGCTGGTGGGCGTGGCCAAGCCCGGCAAGTGGGGCTCGGACGTTTCCCACCTCAACCTGCACAAGACGTTCTGCATCCCGCACGGCGGCGGCGGCCCCGGCGTGGGCCCGTGCGCGGTGCGTTCGCACCTGGCGCCGTTCCTGCCGGGCGCGCTCGGCAACGAAGGTGCGCGCACGCAGGGCACCGGCAACGGCGCGATGGTCAGTGCCGCCACCTTCGGCAGCGCGTCGATCCTGCCGATCTCGTGGATGTACATCACGCTGATGGGCACCGCCGGCCTGCGCAAGGCCACCCAGGTGGCCCTGCTCAACGCCAACTACATCGCCAAGCGCCTCGCGCCGCACTACCCCACGCTGTACACCGGCCGCAACGGCCTGGTGGCGCACGAGTGCATCCTCGACCTGCGCCCGCTCAAGGACGCCACCGGCATCAGCGCCGAGGACGTGGCGAAGCGCCTGATCGACTTCGGCTTCCACGCGCCCACGCTGAGCTTCCCGGTCGCCGGCACGCTGATGGTGGAACCCACCGAGAGCGAATCGCAGTACGAGCTGGACCGCTTCATCGACGCGATGATCCAGATCCGCGACGAGATCCGTGCGGTGGAAGACGGCCGCCTCGACCGCGACGACAACCCGCTGCGCAACGCCCCGCACACCGCGTCCGCAGTGAGCGCCAGCGAGTGGACCCACGCCTACCCGCGCGAGCTGGCCGCCTTCCCGCTGCCCTCGCTCAAGCAGCAGAAGTACTGGCCGCCGGTGGCGCGCGTGGACAACGTCTACGGCGACAAGAACATCATGTGCGCCTGCATCCCGGTGGACGCGTACAAGGATGAGGTCGAGGCATGATGCCTCCCCCTCTCCCGCTTGCGGGAGAGGGGCCGGGGGAGAGAGAGGCTTTTCGCCAGGCATACACACCATCTCTCCAAACCTCTCTCCCGCAAGCGGGAGAGAGGCTTCAAGAAGAAGCCCCGCTACGTGCGGGGCTTCTCTGTTTGAGGAGTACGGCCATGGATGGCCGCCGTTTGACTCTTGCGATCGAGGATCGAACGCAAGAATCGGGGCATGGGCATTGAATCCGCAGCATCCCCTCCGCATCTGTACTTTGCACATGCCGCAGGGCCGCACGCCGCCGCGCGTGCCAGAATGCAAGGCCAAGCGCCGTCCATTCCCCGGGATCGAGAGGTATCGCCTTGAACGCTTCCACGCTCGTCGAGTCCGTCCGCAGCACCGCCACAACGCCCTTGCCGCGCACGCCGGACCTGCACGAAACCGATCCCGCACGCATGCGCGCGACGCTGCGCGAGTACTTCATCAGCACCTTCGACCGCTACGAGTCGCTGTTCGAGACGCTCGCCGTCGACGCGGCCTGGTACGAGCCGCCGATCACGCTGCGCCACCCGTTGATCTTCTACTACGGCCACACCGCCACGTTCTTCGTTAACAAGCTGCTGCTGACGCGAATGATCGAGGAGCGCATCGATCCACACCTCGAATCCGTGTTCGCGGTGGGCGTGGACGAGATGGGCTGGGACGACCTCAACGACGCCCACTACGACTGGCCCGGCATCGCCGAAGTGCAGGCCTACCGCGACAAGGTGCGCGCCCTGGTCGTCCGCCTGATCGACGAGGCGCCGCTGCAACTGCCCATTGGCTGGGACAACCCATGGTGGGCCATCATCATGGGCATCGAGCACGAGCGCATCCACCTGGAAACCTCCTCGGTGCTGATCCGCCAGCACAAGCTGGCCTACGTGAAGCCGCACCCCGCGTGGCAACCATGCACGCAGACCGGCGAGGCGCCGGAAAACACGCTGGTGAAGGTGCCGGTCGGCAGCGTGGCACTGGGCCGCGACATCGACAGCGCCACCTACGGCTGGGACAACGAATACGGCCGCCACGAAGCCGAGGTGCCGGCCTTCGAGGCCAGCCGCCATCTGGTCAGCAACCGGGAATTCCTGGCCTTCGTCGAGGCCGGCGGCTACGCGCAGTCCGGTTACTGGGAAGACGAAGGCAACGGCTGGCGCGAATTCGCCAAGGCCGAGCACCCCACGTTCTGGCGTCGCTCGGCCGATGGCTGGCTGCTGCGCCTGATGACCGGCGAAGTGGCCATGCCGTGGAACTGGCCGGTGGAAGTGAACTACCACGAGGCCAAGGCGTTCTGCCGCTGGAAATCCGCCCACGGCGGCCAGCCCGTGCGCCTGCCCACCGAGGACGAGTGGTACCGGCTCCATGCCGAAAGTCGGCGCGGCGCGCCGGACGGCGGAACGCCGGACGCGAACCTCAACCTCGCGCACTGGGCCTCGTCCTGCCCGGTGAACCGCTTCGCGCAGGGCGAGTTCTTCGACGTCACCGGCAACGCGTGGCAGTGGACGGAAACCCCGATCTATCCGTTCGAAGGTTTCCAGGTGCATCCGATCTACGACGACTTCACCACGCCCACCTTCGACGGCCGCCACAACCTGATGAAGGGCGGCTCGTGGATCGCCACCGGCAACGAGGCCGAGCCCGCCTCGCGCTACGCCTTCCGCCGCCACTTCTTCCAGCACGCCGGCTTCCGCTACGTGGTGTCGAAGCACCACAAGCCGGCCCCGGCCTCGCACTACGAAACCGACAAGCTGCTCTCCGAATACGCCGAGTTCCACTACGGCGACACCTACTTCGACGTGCCGAACTTCTCGAAGGCCCTGGCGGAACTGGCGATCACGGCACTGGGCGATGCGCCGAAGCGCACTGCGCTGGACTTGGGCTGTGCCTCGGGCCGCGCCAGCTTCGAACTGGCTCGCCACTTCGGCCACGTCACCGGCGTGGATTTCTCCGCGCGCTTCATCGGCCAGGGCGTGGCGCTGGCGCGCGGCGACAGCCTGCGCTACCTGCTGCAGGACGAAGGCGAACTGGTCGAATACAAGTCGCGCAGCCTCGCCGAACTGGGCCTCACGGACACCGCCGCGAAGGTGGAGTTCTTCCAGGGCGACGCCTGCAACCTCAAGCCCCAGTTCGCCGGCTACGACTTCATCCTCGCCGCCAACCTGATCGACCGCCTGTACAACCCCACGCAGTTCCTCGAAGCGATCCACGAGCGACTGAACCCGGGCGGCCTGCTGATGATCACCTCGCCCTACACCTGGCTGGCGGAACACACGCCACGTGCGGACTGGCTGGGCGGCTTCAAGAAGGACGGCGAGAGCTTCACCACGCTGGACGGCCTCGATGCGGTGCTCGGCGTGCACTTCGAGCGGCTGGGCGAACCGCGCGCGGTGCCATTCGTGATACGCGAGACGCGGCACAAGTTCCAGCATACCTTGTCCGAAGTGACGCTGTGGCGGCGGCGCGCATGAATCCTCACCTCCGTCCCCCCGGCGGAAGCCGGGGGCCAGCACCTTCGCGCCGGTTGAGTCTCGACAAAGCCAAAATCGCTAGGCTTCCGATTCCGCAGGAGCGACGGCGGCACTTTCATGAATGATCCGATCGTGACGCCGGACTTCGACCAGCCCATCGACCGCAGGGGCAGCCACGCGCTGAAACTCGACGGCCGCCTGCAGAAGTTCGGCAGCGACGAGGTCAGCCCGCTGTGGGTCGCCGACATGGACTTCGCGGTGCCGACTTGCGTGAGCGATGCCCTGCTCGCGCGCGCACGGCACCCGATCTACGGCTACACGCACTACCCGGAGAGCCTGTACCAGTCGCTGATCGACTGGTGCGGGCGCCGCCATCGCTGGCATGTCGAACGCGCATGGCTGGTGCCGTCCGCCGGCGTGCTGGCCTCGATATCCGCGGCGATACGGGCCTGCACCGGCGCAGGCGACACGGTGATCGCGCAGCCGCCGGTGTACTCTGGCTTCTTCCGCGCCGTGGAGGATGCCGGCCGGCGATTGCTGCACAACCCGCTGCGCGAAACGGACGGTCGCTACGCGATGGATCTCGCGCAATTCGAACAGCAGGCCCGTGACGGCGCACGCGCCCTGCTGCTGTGCAATCCGCACAATCCGGTTGGCCGGGCATGGGCACCGGACGAGCTCGGGGACCTGCTGCACATCGCACGCCACCACGACGTCACCGTCATCGCAGACGAAGTGCACGGCGACCTCGCGCTGCCCGGCGCCGATCACCATCCGTTGGGTAGCCTGGCGCAGGCGGACGACCGCATCATCACCGTGCTGTCGCCCGGCAAGACCTTCAACCTGCAGGGGCTGGGCCTCTCCATCATGGTGGCTCCCCGCTCCGGTCAGCGCGACAGGCTGCGGGACGTGGTCGCGGCCATGCACCTGGGCGACGCCAATCCTTTCGCCATCACCGCCGCCGAAGCCGCCTGGCGCGACGGCGACCATTGGCTCGATGCCTTGCTGGCCTACCTCGCCGGCACGCGCGACTTCGTGACCGACCGCCTGCGCACGCGCATTCCCTCGATCCGCCTGGTACCGCCCGAAGCCGGCTATCTTGAATGGCTGGACTGCCGCGCACTTGGCATGGACGACGACGCACTGCGCGACTTCTTCATCCGCCGCTGCAAGCTCGGCTTGAATCCCGGCATCGACTTCGGCCCCGGCGGCGGCGGCTTCATGCGCATGAATACCGGAACGCCGCGACGCAACGTCGAGGCAGCGCTGGATGCCGTCGAAGCAACCCTGCGGGCTCATCCAACGTCTTGATCTGGCTGCTCAAGGCCGCCGGTCGGACTTTGCCCAAGCTCGGCGTGCGCAGTTGGGTTCGGAACAACAGAGGAACTACATGCGATTTGCGCCCGTGGGGCCACCCGCTTGCAAATCACCCATGCGCGCCTTACAGTGAACCATATGGTTCACTATCAAGCCCGCCTCGACGCAACGTTCGCCGCACTCTCCGATGTCACCCGACGCGGCGTGCTGGAGCAGCTGGGGGGGTCGGACGCCTCGATCACCGACCTTGCCCAACGGTTCCACATGACCCTCACGGGCATGAAGAAACACGTCAACATCCTGGAGCAGGCGGGGCTCGTGACCACGGAGAAGGTCGGGCGCGTACGCACCTGCAAGCTCGGACAGCGCCGGCTGGAAGAAGAGGCCGCCTGGATCGAACGGCACCGTGAACTCTGGAGCGCGCGCTTCGACGCGCTGGACGAGCTTGTCGACCACTTGAAACGCGAGGAGAAGGCAGATGCCAAACGTAAAAGAAGGTAGTCCCGCCGCCATGAACCGTACCGCCGTGGAACGCAAGTCCGACCGCGAGCTCGTCGTGACGCGGACGTTCGATGCCCCGGTGCACATCGTGTTCGAGGCGTGGAGCAATCCCGAATTGTTCAAGCTTTGGTGGGTTCCGAAATCGGCGGGCATGTCGCTGGTCTCGTGCGACATGGATATTCGCACCGGAGGCGCGTATCGCCTCGTGTTCCGCCATCCGGCTTTCGATCAACCGATGGCGTTCTTCGGCACGTACAGGGAAGTCACGCCGCACAAGCGCATCGTATGGACGAACGAAGAAAGCGATCAGGGCGCCGTGACCACGGTGACGTTCGAAGAAAATGCCGGCAAGACGCTGGTCACCTTCCACGAGCTCTACCCCACAACGACGGCCCTCGAGGAAGCCATCGCCGGTTCGGCGGAAGGCCTGCCCGAACAGTTCGCGCAGCTGGATGAGTTGCTCGCGGAAAGATCGTAACCACACCGTAGCCACCGGCGCATGGGAGTGATCGCGATGAAGCATCGCGATCACCGCCGCTGGCCAGTCTGGCGCCTCGCGAGGACGATATGCCCAGACGCGATTTCCTGAAGACTGCCATGGCGACCGCCGTACTAACTGCGGCCCTTCCCGTTCAAGCCAAGAAGACTCTCGCCATGTCGAACGGGCATTTTGCCGACGTCAATGGACAGCATCTCTTTTACAGCGTGCATGGCGCCGGCCTTCAAACAGCTGGAGGCCAACACTGCCACGCTCGGTCCTGGCGTCAAGGCATCGCCGTTAGGGAAGGCCTATCCCGATGTCGATTGGACGAATCTCTTCAGGAAGGTCGGTGACCTGACCAAACGCCCCTTCGACTGGAGTGCCGAGGTCGCCAAGCTTCAGCCACGCACACTGCTGGTCTATGCCGACGCCGACGCCATCCGGCCCGAACACGAGGTCGGGTTCTGGAAGGCGCTGGGAGGCGGCCAGCGCGATGCCGGGATCGATGGCTCCCAGCGGCCCGCCAACCAGCTCGCAACCGTGCCGAACACCACCCACTGCACGGTCCCCGTCGATCCGATGCTGCCGGAGATCGTCGAACGTTTCCTCGGATCTGCATCGAAGACCTTGGGTTAGGGGCGCGAAGCGCTCACGGAGCCATCAGAGTGCGGGGGGGTGCATGTGTTCGTCGATGTTTCGAACCATCGGACATGCCACCACGGACACGTGATGGTCCATGGGCGAGGATGGTTGTGATGTGGAGTGCCCAGCTCGGCGGCAGGCACCACCCGCCCACGGGTAATACCTAAATCCGTCGCCCCATACACCAAAAACAAGGCCCCGCATGCGGGGCCTTGTCGTGTCGCTTTATAAAAACGCTCAGCCGCCGTTCTTCGCCAGCCACGCGTCCACCGCCGGCAGGCGGTCCTTGCGGATCATCATGCGGTACTGGATGTTGGCGATGACGGTGTCCGCGGGACGGCGCGCACCTGGGGCGATGGTGGCCTCGTAGGCCTTGATCTTGCCGATCATCGCCGGATCGAACGAGCTGCCGCCCAGCGACGGGTAGTAGCGGCTGCTGGAAGTGGAATCGACCAGCTTGTCCACCTGCGCACGGTGCGCCATCGCGAAGTCGTAGGCCATTTCCGGATGCTGCCGCGACACGGTGCCGATCATGCCCGCGCTGTTGGTGGCGCCCGGCTCGTCGGTGAGCGCCAGATCCAGCGCACGCTGGGCCAAGGCCTTGTCCTTGGCGGCGGCGAGCAGGCCGTACAGGCGGTCCTTGATCATCGGCGACTTCTCGGCCCTGGCCTCGGCGTGCAGTTTGTCCCAGGTGGCCGCGTCGGCATGCCGCGCCACGATGCCGAGGATGGTCTTGCGCAAGGCTGCCGGCACCGCCTTGGGGTCGGTGGCCTGCGCGTCGTAACGGCGACGCACTTCCCTGAGCATGTCCTGGTCGCCCAGCTCGGCCAGCGTGCCGATCAACTGCGTGCGCAACAGCGTGGTCGAGGTGCTTTCGTCCGGCCTGGCGCTCCAGCCCACCCGCGCGAACACCGGCTTGAGTTGCGCCACCGCATAGGTGCGGAAGCGATCCTGCCGCACCTTGTCGCCACGGTAGTAGCCATCCAGCGCCATCAGGCTGCCGGCCACCTCAGCCCAGATCTCCGGCGCGGCATCGGCCGGCGTGGCCTTGGCCATGTCGAGGAAATCCGACACCGGCTGCAAGCCGGCCATGCTCTCGGCCCAGGTATCGCTCATCAGGCCGAGCTGGTCGATCGGCGCGAGCTTGTTGAAGTCCTGCTTCAGTGCGGCCAGTTGCGTGGGCGCGTACAGCGTGCGGTAGTAGCCGCTCTGCCCCGCGTTCACCAGGACCGTGCCGCAGCCCTTCAGCTTCAGCGTGGCCGAGCCGTTCACCAGCGTGCTGGCCTTGGCATTGCCCACTACCTGCGCGATCACCGGCACGTGCCAGCGCAGCGGCTGCTTGTCCGGGCGATCCTTGGTGAACTCGCCCTGGGTGAGCCTGATGGTGGTATCGCCGTTGCTGCACATCGCCGAGTCCACCTTGATCAGCGGCACGCCCGGCTGCAGGGTGAAGTCGTGCGCGACCTGGGTGATCGGCTTGCCGCCGGCCACGCCGTCCATCGCGTGCCACAGGTCGTCGGACACGGTGTTGCCGTAGGCGTGGGCCTTGAGATAGTTGTGCACGCCCTGGCGCCATGCCTCGGGACCGACATAGCCCTCCAGCATGCGGATCACCGCCTCGCCCTTCGCATAGGTGATGGTGTCGAAGGCCTGGCTGGCTTCTTCCACGGTGGCGATCTTCTGCACGATGGGATGCGTGGTGGCCACCGCATCGCGCGACATCGCGCCTTCGCGGGTGCCCACGGTGTCGAGCACCGTGTTCCATTCCGGATGCACCTTCTCGGTCTCGCGCTCGGCCATCCACGAGGCGAAGCCCTCGTTGAGCCACAGGTTGTCCCACCAGTTCATGGTCACCAGGTCACCGAACCACTGGTGCGCCATCTCGTGCGCGGCGGTGTTGAACACCGCCATCTTGTCGCCCTGGGTGGAGAACGACGGGTCGAGCAGCATCGCGTATTCGAAGGTGAAGATTGCGCCCCAGTTCTCCATCGCCGAGAAGAACTGGCTGCTGCCCGGTGCGGCGATGTTGTCCAGCTTGGGTAGCGGGTATTTGATGCCGAAATACTCGTTGTAGTCGTGCAGCACCGCCTTGGCCGATTCCAGCGCGAAGGCCGCCTGCGCGCCCTTGCCCTTCTGCATGATCACGCCGATCTCGGTGCCGTCCGAGCTGGTGGTGGCACGGTCGAAGTCGCCCAGGCCGAAGAACAGCAGGTAGGTGGACATCTTCGGCGTGGTCCGGAAGCTCACCTTCGCCAGGCCGTTGCCCAGCGCGGTTTTCGTGGCCACCGGCATGTTGCTCACCGCCATCTCGTTCGCGGGCACTGTGACCGAAAGATCGAACGTGGCCTTGTATGCCGGCTCGTCCCACGAAGGGATGAAGCGGCGCGCATCGGAGTTCTCGAACTGGGTGTACAGCGCGCGCTTCTGGCCGGACTCCGTGGGATAGTCGATCGCGAACAAGCCGTTGGCCTGGGTGCCGATGGTGCCGACGTAGTCCATCGACAGCTTGTAGCGGCCCGGGGCGACCGGCTTGGTGAAGGTGAAGGTGGCAGTCTGCGTCTTTTCATCCACCGCCGTCCTGGCCGTGGCAGCGGCCCCCTTGCCCGAGGCCGGCGCGAGCGTCACCGAGGAGAACTTCATGCCCAGCGCGTTGAGCGTGATGCTGGCGGTGGGCTTCAGCACCTGCACGTCTACTGTCACCTGGCCGTCGAAGCTCAGCTTGTCCGCATGTGGCTCGATCGCCACGGCGTAGTGCGTGGGCCGCACGCTGCGCGGCAATTGGGTGGGGGCCAGCGACGACGCGACCGCGGCCGGCTGCGCCGGCAATGCCAGCACACTGCCGGCGGAGACGGCGAGCGCCAGTGCGATCGCGGAAACGAGGGACTTGCGCATGGATACCTCTCCTTGGATGGCATGGGGATAAATGCCGCCATGTTGGCGCCGGCGACGGTGGGCAGGAATGGCCGGAAGTCATGCCTGCCAGCCGTGTCCCGCGCCGCGTTTCCCCCACTTCACGCCTGCCGTGCCCGTTTTGGTCGCATGCCAGGCGAAACCCGCAAAATCGGTCACTATGCTCGCTCCCGACGATCAACCATTGGGGACATCGACGTGATCAAGGGCTTCTTCTTCGTGGCGCGGCTGGTCGTCGCCTGGCTGCTGGCGCTGACCTTCGTTTTCACCCTGATGGCCAACAGCGGCCCGTTCCGCAGCATGCAGCCGCTGCCGGAGATCATCGTCGCCATGGTGCTGGCGCTGGTGGTCACCGGTGCGTTCTCCCACCTGCGGCGCGTGCGCCTGATCGCCGGGCAGGTGAACCTCGACACGCTGGGCAACCGCCAGCGCCGGCAGATCGAGCTGCCGTTCGACGCCGGCGAGGCGTTCGACATGCTGGACGCGACGGTCCGCGAACTGCCCTACACCGAGGAGATCGAGAGCGCCCGCGACAGCCTGCAGGTGCGCGCCAAGGTGCGCCGCCCGAATCCCTACGGCCGCACCGTGCTCGGCTGGCTCAACCCCTTCAGCTGGCTGGGCAGCCGGCGCAACCAGATCTTCGCCACCGTGACGCCGGGCGACGGCATCGGCAGCGTCACTCTGGTGTGCGAACCGGAAAGCGGCGCGTGGACCGACTGGTTCCGCGTGGACGACGGCACCAACCTGCTCAACGCCGAGGCGGTCTCCCGTGCCCTCGCCCGCCGCGTGGCCGAGCGCCGCCGCCGCGAACAGCAGGCCGCCACCCAGGCCGCCACCGACAAGGAACTGGCGCAGGCCAAGCTCAACCTGCTGCACGCGCAAGTGGAACCGCACTTTCTCTACAACACGCTGGCCAGCGCGCAATACCTCACGCGCAGCGAGCCTGCGCAGGCCGACCGCATGCTCGGCCACCTCATCCAGTACCTACGCCACTCGCTGCCCAGTGCGGAGGAAACGCTGTCCACGCTCGGCGAGGAACTGGAGCGCGCCCGCGCCTATCTGGAAATCCTGAAGATCCGCATGGGCGCGCGACTGGAGCTGAAGATCGAAGTACCCGACGCTTTGCGCGCCGTCACGCTGCCGCCGATGATGCTGCAGACCCTGGTGGAGAACGCGATCAAGCATGGGCTGGAGCCCAAGCCCGGCGGCGGCACCGTGTGGATCCTCGCCCGCCGCGACGGCGACAGCGTGGCGGTCACGGTGGCCGACGACGGCCAGGGCTTCGGCGCGGCCGGCGGCGGCACCGGCATCGGCCTGAAGAACGTGCGCGAACGGCTGCAGCTCGTGTACGGCCCACGCGCCTCGCTGGCCGTGGTGGCCAACGTGCCGGAAGGCGTGGCCGCCACGCTCACCGTGCCGGCGCAAGAGGCAGCACTGATCGCAGCGGAATCGCGCTCATGAGCCGCGCCGTGATCGCGGAGGACGAACCGCTGCTGCGCGACGCGCTGAGCCGCCTGCTCCGTGAAGCCTGGCCGGAACTGGAGGTGGTCGCCGAATGCGACAACGGCGCCGACGCGCTCGACGCCATCGCCGCGCAGCAACCGGACGTGGCCTTCCTCGACATCCGCATGCCCGGCCTGAGTGGCCTGGACGTGGCCGCGGCGGCCGCCGAAGCCAGCCCTGCCACGCAGGTGGTGTTCACCACCGCCTACGACCAGTACGCCATCGACGCCTTCGAGCGCGGCGCAATCGACTACCTGCTCAAGCCCATCGCCGTGGAGCGCCTCGCCGCCACCGTCGAACGGCTGAAGCGCCGCGCCACCGCCGGCCAGGCCGCGCGCGGCGACCTCGCCCTGCTGCTGCGCGAGCTGGCGCAAGGCGGCGCGAAGACCGGCGCAGCGCCGCCACTCACCTGGATCACGGCAGGAACCGGCCGCGAGACGCGGCTGATCATGGTGGACGACGTCGCCTACTTCCGCGCCGACCACAAGTACACCGTGGCGATGACCGCCGATGGCGAGGCATTGCTGCGCAAGCCGATCCGCGAACTGCTGGAGCAGCTCGACCCGGCCGTGTTCAAGCAGATCCATCGCTCCACCATCGTCAACCTGAAGGCGATCGCCTCCATCGTCCGCGACGACAGCGGCAAGGGCACCGTGCGCCTCAGGCAACGCCCCGAAACCCTCACCGTGAGCCAGCCTTTCATGGCGCTATTCCGCAACATGTGATCCCCCGCGCGCAGACCGTCATGCACGGCTGTGCGTAAAGTCCAACCGCATCGGAAAACTCATCATGCTGAAGCTGACGATGGCCGGCTTGGCCGGCCTTTGCCTGGGCGCTTGCGCCTCGCAACCCCTCGATCGCGACGCGCTGCACCTGCACGCCGAGCGCGACTGCAGGGTACGTGCCGCGGTTTCCCTTGACTATGCCGTGGACAGCACCGGCGTCGGCCTGCGCAATGTCGCGTTCGAACGCTGCCTGCGCGCAGCCGATGTCGCGAAAGCGCGCTGAGGAAACCCTGATTTTGCTCATTATCCCAGCGTGGAGCCGTACAACAGCCGAAGGCCGATCAAGCCGGACAGGCGCATCGCACGCAGAACGCCCGAAGGGGCGAGCGAAGCGAGTCATCCAGCGTCCTCAGACCATTGCACAGAAAGGCATTGGACTGCTGCTTGCATGGAATGATCGGGCCAAAGGACCGAATGGCCAGATCCTGCGCAAAGCGAGGTTCACCATGTACAAGCTGATCGCCATCATCCTGCTGCTGGCCGGCTGCACACCCGGCGAGCACACGATCATCGTGCGTTCCATCGAAAACGGTCACACCACCTTCGATAGCCGTGTCACGATCGACATGCTGTCCGCCCGTTTCGAATGCCGCGCCAGCGCAACCGGCGCATGCCACTACGCGCTGTTCGCGCAGGACTGCAGCGGCGCCCATTGCGACGTTCCGCCGCTGCGCCAGTTCGCGGTGAATGCCGGAGCTGAGCAAACCCTCGACGACCTGCCCCACGACGTGCGCGTATGCATGCAGCGCGAGGCAGGCCCGATGACGGCGGCCTGCCTGCATCCGCGTTCCTGACCCAATCAACCCCGAGTATCGCCTGCCCGGCGCGGCAAACGCCAACCCGGCCGCGCGAAATGGCAGGTATAGCCGTCGGGATAATGCTGCAGGTAATCCTGATGCTCGGGCTCGGCTTCCCAGAAGTCGCCCAGCGGCTGCACCTCGGTCACCACCTTGCCCGGCCACAGGCCCGAGGCGTCCACGTCCGCGATGGTGTCTTCGGCGATGCGCTTCTGCGCCTCGCTGGTGTAGAGGATCATCGAACGATAGGAACTGCCGCGGTCGTTGCCTTGCCGGTTCGGCGTGCTCGGGTCGTGGATCTGGAAGAAGAACTCCAG
>DATEKS010000016.1:0-6725 GCA_035277325.1 Rhodanobacter sp. | reverse complement strand
GCGATGTACGTGGTGCTGGGCATCCTGTACGAGAGCCTGATCCACCCGCTGACCATCATCTCCACCCTGCCCGCGGCCGGCATGGGCGCGTTCCTGGCCATGCTGCTCACGCATACCCAGCTCACCGTGATGTCGGTGATCGCGGTGCTGATGCTGATCGGCATCGTGAAGAAGAACGCGATCCTGATGGTGGACTTCGCCCTGGTGGCGGAGCGCGAGCACGGCATGGATCCGCCGGCGGCGATCCGCGAGGCGGCGCTGGTGCGCTTCCGCCCGATCACCATGACCACCCTGGTGGCGATGGGTGCGGCGCTGCCGCTGGCGATCGGCTTCGGCGCGGGTTCGGAGATGCGCCAGCCGCTGGGCATCGCGATCCTCGGCGGCCTGTTCGTGTCGCAGCTGCTGACCCTGCTCTCGACGCCGGCGATCTACCTGTGGCAGCACGACCGCCGCGAACGCAAGGCGAAGCGCAAGCTGCTGCGCGAGGAGATCCGTCGCCAGCGCGCGCTGGCACAACAGGTGCCGGCGCTGCCGAAATAGGCCACGCCGGCCGGCGACCCGCGTGCGGCGGTGCCGCACCCGGAGGGCGCACGCGGTTCAGCCGGGCTTGCTATGGTTCGGACTTCCTGCCGAACGGATCCAAGCCCATGCGCCTGCGCCCGGCCGCCTTGCTGGCCACATTCACCCTCTGCGTCGCCACGCTGGCGCCGCCCCCCGCGATGGCGGCGGAGAGCCTCGGCATCCCGCCGATCCAGTACCGCGAGCGCACGCTGCCGAACGGCCTGCAGGTGCTCAGCGTGGAGGACCATGCCAGCCCGAACGTGGCGGTGCAGGTGTGGTACCACGTGGGCTCCAAGGACGATCCGCAGGGCCGCTCGGGTTTCGCGCACCTGTTCGAGCACCTGATGTTCAAGAGCACGAAGCACATGCACGCCGAGCAGATGGACCGGCTCACCGAGGACGTGGGCGGCGCCAACAATGCCTCCACCGGCGACGACATCACGAACTACTACGAGGTGGTGCCCAGCAACCACCTGCAGACGCTGCTGTGGGCCGAGGCCGAGCGGCTCTCCAACCTCAACGTGGACGAGGCGAACTTCAAGTCCGAGCGCGCCGTGGTGGAAGAGGAATACCGCCAGAGCGTGCTGGCCCAGCCCTACGGCAAGCTGTTCAACGCGATCGACCAGTATTCGTACCGGGTGCATCCGTACAAGCGACCCACGATCGGCAGCATCCCCGACCTGGAGGCCGCCTCGCTCAAGGACGTGATCGCGTTCCACGACACGTTCTACCGTCCCGACAACGCCACCCTGATCGTGGCCGGCGACTTCGATCCGAAGCAGCTGGACGCCTGGGTCGACCAGTACTTCGGCTGGATCCCGAAGCCCGCCACGACTATCCCGCAGGTGGACGCGAAGGAGCCGAAGCGCAGGAAGGACGCGCGCTACACCGTCGACAGCGAGACCGCGCCGCTGCCCGCGGTGGCGGTGACCTGGCTGATCCCGTCCGCGCACGACGGCAAGGACCTGATTCCGCTGCAGGTGGCCGCCGCGCTGTTGGCGCAGGGCGATTCCTCGCGGCTGTACCAGTCGCTGGTATACAAGCACCAGGCGGCGCAGCAGGTCGGCGCCGACGCCGACGGCCGGGTCGGACCGGGGCTGTTCACCGTCTACGCGATCCTCGCCAGCGGCCACACGATGAAGGAGGCGGAGAAACTGCTGCACGAGGAGATCGTCTGGCTCGCCACCCAGCCGATTCCCGCGGCCGAACTGGACAAGGTGAAGACCCAGCTGCTGACCAGCGAGCTGAAGCGGCGCCAGACCGCGCAGGGCGTCGCCTTCGCGCTGGGTCAGGCCACGCTCACCGAGGGCAGCCCCGCGCGCGTCAACAGCGACCTGGCCGCGTTGCAGCAGGTCACGGCCGAAGACGTGCACCGCGTGCTGCGCGACTACGTTACCGGCGCGCGCAGCGTCACCATCGACTACCAACCGCAGGCCGCCGGCAAGCAGGGAGACGCGAAATGATCCGCCGCCACCGTTTTCCGACCCTGCTGCGTTCGGCCGTCTTTGCGGCCATGCTTGGCGTGATGGCAGGTCCGGCCGCGGCGTCCGATGCGCCTGCCGACTTTCCCGCCACGCCGCCCGCGCCCGGTCCCGCGCCGAGGCTCAACGTGCCCGTGCCGGTCGCGCAGACCCTGCCGAACGGGCTGGTGGTGGTCAGCGCGCGCCGTGCCGGCCTGCCGCTGGTCACCGCGCAGCTGGTGCTGCGCAGCGGCGGCGAGATGGACCCGGCCAACGAAGCCGGCCTCGCCGATCTCACCGCGAACCTGTTGACCAAGGGCGCCGGCGGCAAGAGCGCGCCGCAGATCGCCGCCGCCGCCGAAGCGCTGGGCGGTTCGCTGCAGGCCGCCGCTGGCTGGGACGAGAGCGCGGTGGGCATCACCGTCACCACGCCCAAACTGCCGGCGGCGCTGGACCTGCTGGCCACCGTGGTGCGCCATCCCGACTTCGCGCCCGCCGAGCTGAAGCGCGCGCAGGCGCAGGCGGTGGACGACCTGCGCCTCGCGCTGAGCCGACCGATCACGCTGGCCTCGCTGGCCGCCGGCCGCGCGGTGTTCGGCGACGGCGCCTACGGCCATTCGCGCACCGGCACGCCGGCCTCGATCGCGCGCATCAGCCGCGACAACGTCGAACGCCTGCACGCCGAGCTGTACCGGCCCGACAATGCGGTACTGGTGCTCGCGGGCGACATAACGCCGGCACAGGCGGCGCAGCTGGCGCAGGCCAGCTTCGGCGACTGGAAGAAACCCGCCACGCCGCTACCGGCCAAGCCGAGGGGCAGCGCCGACAGCGCGCTGCCCGGGCTGCTGCTGATCGACCAGCACGGCGCCGGTCAGGCTGGCGTGGTCGCCGCGCACGCCGCGCCGCCGCGCAAGGACGCCGGCTACTACACCGGCGTGGTCGCCAACGCGGTGCTGGGCGGTTCGTACTCGGCGCGGCTCAACGAGGAGATCCGCATCAAACGCGGGCTTTCCTACGGCGCCAGCAGCCGCCTGCAGCCGATGGCCGGCGCCGGCCTGTGGCTGGCTGCGGCGCAGACCAAGAACCCCTCCGCGCCGCAGGTGGTGGAGCTGATGCGGGAGCAGTTCGCCCAGCTCGGCGACAGCCGGGTGCCCGCGGCGGAGCTGGCCGCGCGCAAGGCCACCCTGATCGGCGACTACGGCCGCAGCCTGGAGACCACTGCCGGCCTCGCCCAGCAGGTCGCCGAGCTCGCGGTCTACGGCCTGCCGCTGGCCGACATTGGCCAGTACATCACCCGGGTGCAGGCGGTGACGCCGAAGCAGATCGAGGCCTACGCGCGCAGGTACCTGGACGCGAAGCACACCCGCGTGGTGGTGGTGGGTGACGCCGCCCAGTTCGCGCCGGCACTGCACAAGGCCGATCCGAAGGCTGCGCTGCTGGAGGCGGACCGGCTGGACCTGGACAGCCCCGTCCTGCAGCCGACGGCGGCCGCCAAACGCTGAGCGGCTTTCATGTGGCCTGCGAAACCCCGGCTCCGGCCGGGGTTTTTGTCTGGAGACTGCGGCCATGGATGGCCGTCCGTTGGATCCCGGCGAACGAGGAGAATCGCCAAGGTCCTGCGGGGCCGCGCATGGTCCCGTGTCGTGGCTCAGGTGCCGTGGCGCTTCCCGCGTGCACTGCACGACGACACCTCATTTACAATACCAGGCGGTATAGTTCACGAATCCCTGTCCCCGCAGACTTTCATCCATGCTCATGTTTCCCCGTTTCCTCCGTCCCCTCGCGGCAGCCGCGCTGGCGTTCGCCGCCCTGCCGGCCGCAGCCGCCCAGGTCGAGTTGCAGGCCGGCCGCAGCTACATGGACAGCCGTGCCGCCAACACCGTGTTCGTCGAAGGCGTGTTCGCCGCGCACCCGCTCGGCGACAGCGGCATCCGCTGGGCACCCGACTTCTCGCTGGGCTGGATCAACGGCCGCGACATCGCGCGTTACCGCGACGCCCGCTACAGCACCAGCGACGACATCTGGCTGGCCGCCGGCGGCGTGCGCCTGAACGCGGGCGGCCCCGACGACTGGTACAGCCATTTCTTCTACAGCTTACAGTTCGCCCTGCACAGCGGCCGCACCCAGGCGCTCAGCAGCGCCTACGAGTTCGTCAACACGGTCGGCTGGCAGTGGCATCACCTGAGTTTCCAGGTCCGCCACATCTCCAACGCCAAGCTGCACGAGCCGAACCGCGGCGAGACGATGGCGCTGGTGGGCGTGGGTTTCGACCTGTAGCCGACCGCGCCGCCACCCGCCGACGCGACAACGGCCCCGTCGGGGGCCGCTGTCGCGTGCATCCGCAGCTCAGTGCCCGCCGCCGACCGGCCTGGCCTTGGGTGTGAACGGCGGCTTGGCGAGGAAGATCACCACGATCAGGGCGATGAAGATCCAGCCCAGCACGTGGAACACCTCGTTGAAGGAAATCTGGAAGCTCTGCTGGGTGATCATGCCGTTGAGCACGTCGGCGCCGCGCTGCGGGTTGCCGCGGCTGAGCTGCTGCAGCGCCTCCTGCGCGGTCGGGTTGTAGGGGTTGATGTGCTCGGCCAGCTGCTCGTGGTGGGTCACCGCGCGGCGCGTCCACATCAGCGTGGTGATCGAGGCGGAGAAGCTGCCGCCCAGCGTGCGCAGGAAGGTGGCGAGGCCCGAGCCGGAGGCGATCTCGTCCGTCTGCAGGTCGGACAGCAGGATGGTCAGCGTGGGCATGAAGAACAGCGCCACGCCCAGGCCCTGCCACAGCTGCACCATCGCCACGTGGTAGAAGTCGATCTGCAGGTAGAAGTCCGCGCGCATGAAGCAGGTCGCGCCCATCACCAGGAAGGAGGCGGCGGCGAGCAGGCGCAGGTCCATGCGCGTGGCGTACTTGCCCACGAAGAAGGTCAGCAGCACCGGGATCACGCCCAGCGGCGCGGTGGCGAAGCCGGCCCAGGTCGAGGTGTAGCCCAGGTTCTGCTGCAGCCACAGCGGAACCAGCAGCGCGATCGAGAAGAACGCGGCGTAGCCCAGCACCATCGCCATCGTGCCGGTGGTGAAGTTGCGGTGGCGGAACAGCTTGAGGTCGACGATCGGATCCTTGTCGGTGAGTTCCCAGATCAGGAACACCGCCAGCGAGATCGCCGAGACGATGCTGGTGATGATGATGAACTGCGAGTTGAACCAGTCCTCGTCGTTGCCCTTGTCCAGCACGATCTGCAGCGCGCCCACGCCGATGATCAGGGTGACCAGGCCGACGTAGTCGACGCGCGGCCGTTCGAGCTTTTCCAGCTTCTCGCGCAGCTGGTTCGCCACCACCACGCTGGCGAAGATGCCGATCGGCACGTTGATGAAGAAGATCCACGGCCAGGAATAGTTGTCGGTGATCCAGCCGCCGAGGATCGGGCCGGCGATCGGCGCCACCACCGTCACCATCGACAGCAGCGCCAGCGCCATGCCGCGCTTCTCCGGCGGATAGGTGCCGATCAGCAGGCTCTGCGTCACCGGGTACATCGGCCCGGCCACCGCGCCCTGCAGTGCGCGGAACAGCAGCAGCATGCCCATGCTCTGCGATACGCCGCACATGAACGAGGTCAGCGAGAACAGCAGGGTGCACCACACGAACAGCTTCACCTCGCCGAAGCGGCGGGTGAGGAAGCCGGTCAGCGGCAGCGAGATCGCCATGCTCACCGCGAACGAGGTGATCACCCAGGTGCTCTGGTCGTTGCTCACGCCGAGGTTGCCGGCGATCGTCGGCAGCGAGACGTTCGCGATCGTCGTGTCCAGCACCTGCATGAAGGTGGCCAGCGACAGCCCGATCGTGGTGACGGCGAGATTCGGTGGACGGAAGTGGGTGCTCATGGAACCGTGTCGATCGTGGATTCGGCGGCTTCGATTCGCGCGTGCGGGTGGCTCACCGTGGGCGTAGGTCGGGATTCATCCCGACGGTTTCGGTGTGTCGGGCTGAAGCCCGACCTACCGCTCGCCCCGCGACTGGCGTGCGGGTTGTGTTGCGTCACTTCGAGCCGCCCGCCATGTTGGCGTGGATGATCTGCGCGATCAGCGCGTCGGCCTTGGCTGCCTGCTGCTGGTACACGTTGGTGCTGAAGGCCGGCTGCGCCGGCGGCTGCTGCGCCAGCATCGGGCCGTTCTGGTCGTGCAGGTTCACCTCCACGGCGAGCGACATGCCGATGCGCAGCGGGTGCTCATCAAGCTGCTTCGGATCGGTGAACACCACGCGCACCGGGATGCGCTGCACGATCTTGATCCAGTTACAGGTGGCGTTCTGCGCCGGCAGCAACGAGAACGCGCTGCCGGTGCCGATGCCCAGGCTCTGCACCTTGCCCTGGTATTTCACCGAGCTGCCGTAGACGTCGGACTCGATCTCCACCGGTTGGCCGATACGCATGTGGGTGAGCTGGGTCTCCTTGAAGTTCGCGTCGATCCACACCTCGTGCAGCGGCACCACCGCCATCAGCGGCGCCCCCGGCGCCACGCGCTGGCCGAGCTGCACCGAGCGCATCGCCACGTAGCCGGTCACCGGCGCCACCAGGGTGGTGCGCTCGTCGTCGAGGTAGGCGGCGCGCAGCTTCGCGGCGGCGGCCTGCACGTCGGGGTGCGAGGCGACCACGGTGTCGTCCACCAGCACCTTGCTGGTCTGGTACTGCTGCTGGGCGGTGACCAGCGCGCTCT
>DATEKS010000015.1:0-3007 GCA_035277325.1 Rhodanobacter sp. | reverse complement strand
TCGGGCTGAAGCCCGACCTACGGCCCGACCTGCGGACACTGCCGCTTTCCGGCCGATAGCAGGCAACCGCGAAAGCAACAGCAGCGCACGCATCAGGCGGGTGTCTTCTTCGCGGCGGCCTTCTTCGTCGCTGCCTTCTTCGCCACGGTTTTCTTGGCAGCCGTTTTCTTCGCCGGCGCCTTCTTGGCCGCGGCCTTCTTCACCGCCGCCTTCTTCGCGGCCGGCTCCTTCGTCGTGGCGGTCTTCTTCGCCGCGGCGGTCTTGCGACCGAAGCGCCCACCCTTCTTCACCGGCGCGGCGGCGAGCAGCTCAAGGCACTGCGCCTCGGTGAGATCCTTCGGCTCGGTGTCCTTGGGGATGCGCGCGTTCTTCTCGCCGTCGGTGATGTAGGGGCCGTAGCGGCCGTTGAGCACCTGCACGCCGTTGCCGAAGTCCGCGATCACGCGGTTCGCGAGCATGGTGAGCTTTTCCTCCACCAGCTGCAGCGCGCGCGGCAGCTCGATGGTGTAAGGGTCGTCCTCGGGCTTGAGCGAGGCGTAGGTGCTGCCCTGCTTCACGAACGGACCGAAGCGGCCGATGCCCACGCTGACCTCGTCGCCGTTCGGCGCGGCGCCCAGCTTGCGCGGCAGCTTGAACAGCTCCAGCGCTTCCTCGAGCGTGATCGTGTGCATGCTCTGGCCGGGGCGCAGGCTGGCGAACTGCAGCTTCTCGTCGCTGTCCTTGTCGCCGATCGCGGCGTACGGTCCGAAGCGGCCGAGGCGCACGAACACCGGCTTGCCGCTCTTGGGATCGCTGCCCAGCTCGCGCGCGCCGGTGGCCTCGCTGCGGTCCACCGACTCGGTCTTCTCGTCCACCTGCTGCTTGAACGGCTGCCAGAAGCGCTCCATCAGCGGCACCCAGGCTTCCTCGCCGCGGCTCACCGCGTCCAGCTCGTCCTCGAGCTTCGCGGTGAAGTCGTAGTCGACGTAGCGGCTGAAGTGCTGTGTGAGGAACTTGCCCACCGCGCGGCCGATGTCGGTGGGCTTGAAGCGTCGGCTGTCGAGCAGCACGTACTCGCGGTTCAACAGCACCTGGATGATGCTGGCGTAGGTGGACGGGCGGCCGATGCCGTATTCCTCCAGCGCCTTCACCAGCGAGGCTTCCGAGTAGCGCGGCGGCGGCTCGGTGAAGTGCTGGTCGGCCTGGATGTCCTTCAGCGGCACGTCCTCGCCTTTTTCCAGCTTCGGCAGGCGGCGGCCTTCGTCATCGTCGTCCGCGTTCTTCTGGTCGCGGCCTTCCTCGTACACGGCGAGGAAGCCGGGGTCGACCACGGTGGTGCCGGTGGCACGGAACGCGGCGGGGCCGCCGGCGGCGTGCGGCAGCTCGAAGTCCACCGACACGGTGTTGAGCGTGGCGTGGATCATCTGGCAGGCCACGGTGCGCTTCCAGATCAACTCGTACAGCTTGCGCTGCTCGTCGTTGAGATAGGCCGACACCTCGCGCGGCGTGCGCATCGCGGAGGTCGGGCGGATCGCCTCGTGCGCCTCCTGCGCGTTCTTGCTCTTGGCCTTGTAGAACTGCGGACCGTCGGGCAGCGCCTTGTGGCCGTAGTCGCGCGCGATCAGCGCGCGCAGCTCGGCCAGCGCGTCGTCGGCCAGCGCCACCGAGTCGGTACGCATGTAGCTGATCAGGCCCACGTTGCCTTCGCTGCCGAGGCTCACGCCCTCGTACAGGCCCTGCGCCACCTTCATCGTGCGGCTGGTGGTGAAGCCGAGCTTGCGCGCGGCCTCCTGCTGCAGGGTGGAGGTGGTGAACGGCGGCGCGGGGCGGCGCTTGCGTTCCTTGCTGCCCACCTCGCTCACGGTGAGGCGGCCGTGCGCGGCCTCCTTCAGCGCGGTGCGCGCGGCCATCGCGTCGGCCTCGTTGGTGAGGTCGAACTGCTCGAACTTCTTGCCGTTGAGCCGGGTGAGCTTGGCGCTGAACTCGCCGTCGGCGTGGCGCAGCTGCGCCTCCACCGTCCAGTACTCGCGCGCCTTGAACGCCTCGATCTCCTCCTCGCGCTCCACAATCATGCGCAGCGCCGGGCTCTGCACGCGGCCGGCGGACAGGCCGCGCTGCACCTTGCGCCACAGCACCGGCGACAGGTTGAAGCCCACCAGGTAGTCCAGCGCGCGGCGCGCCTGCTGGGCGTCGACCAGGTCGTGCGAAAGCTGGCGCGGCGCGGCCACCGCGGCCTTGATCGCTTTCGGCGTGATCTCGGAGAACACCACGCGGTGCATGCTCTTGCCGTTGGCCAGGCCGCGCTCCTTCAGGATCTCGCTGATGTGCCAGCTGATCGCCTCGCCTTCGCGGTCCAAGTCGGTGGCGAGGTAGATGTCGTCGGCCTGCTTTGCCGCCTTGGCGATCGCGTCGACGTGCTTCTCGTTGCGCTCGATCACCTCGTACTTCATCGCGAAGCCGTGGTCGGGGTCGACCGCCCCCTCCTTGGGCTTCAGGTCACGCACATGGCCGTAGGAGGCGAGGACCTGGAAGTCCTTGCCGAGGTATTTATTAATCGTCTTGGCCTTGGCGGGCGACTCGACGATGAGCAGGTTCTTGGCCATGAATCTCGATGCAGGTGGGCGTGACGAATCCATGCCGCAGTGCGGCATGCGTATATATTAGTGAGGCCAGACGGCGCGACGGCTGTCAAGCCGGACGGCGTGAAAGCGCGCCCTGATGCGGGTTTCGGGCGAATGGCCTACCCCGGCAGGCGCTGGTAGCGGTTGCCCGGCAGGCCAGCCACCCGGCCCTCCAGTTCCAGCATCAGCAGCATCGAGGACAGCGCCGCCGCGGCCAGCCCGCTGCGCTGCACCAGTTCGTCCAGACTGGCCGGATCGTGGCCCAGTGCATCGAGCAGGCGGCGGTAGTCCGGGTCGTCGCGCCAGCCGCCGTTGCGGGCCGGTGCCGGGGCGTCGGGCTGGGCCAGCCGCTCGGCCAGCTCCACGCCCAGAGTCCGCGCCGCGGGCGCCAGCGCCTCGGCCACCTC
>DATEKS010000014.1:0-10167 GCA_035277325.1 Rhodanobacter sp. | reverse complement strand
GCGCGGCTTCTTTTTGTGCTTGGCGCTTGTTGTGTGCAGGAGACCGCGTGTTCCTGGCTCGCTTCGACTTGGCTAATGAGGGGGAGCGAGTGGTCCTCGGCTCTCGCTTTGCGCAAGTTTCAGGGCGGTTTCGGGCGCCGGCAGGCGCACGAAACCGCTTTGAAACTTGCGAGAGAAAAGCCCCTCTCTCACAAGCGGGAGAGGGGTAGCAGCAGCGTCAGCGCTGGCGCGCCAGCCGCGCCAGCGCGAACAACCTCGCGACGCGCATCCAGGCGATCACCAGCACGATCAGCTGGCCGAGCAGGATGGCCAGCCAGAAGCCGCCATCGACCGCCGTCGTGTGGATGCGCGCGATGCCCAGCACTGCCGCGATCGCCAGGCCCAGCACGCTCACCACCAGGTAGAACAGCAGGGTCTTCAGCGGCCGGCGCAGCAACTGCATGAAACCGCGGCCGAACGCACGGGTGGCGGAACGCAGGCCGGCGTCGGCGATGAAGGACGCGCGGGTGGATTCCACGATGGCCTGCGCCAGCACGAACACCACCAGCAGCACCCAGCGCGCACCGTGCGCCCAGGCGTCGGCCTGCGACTCCAGCACCGCCTGCTCGGCGTGCCGGTCGACGATATGCATGCCCACGCCGGCCGCCGCGACCACCACCGCGTACGGCAGCAGCGACCACAGCATCACGCGGAACATCCGCCCGTATTCGATCCAGCCGTTCTGCAGCAGGGCGCCGAAGCCCAGCGTGCGCGCGGCACGTCCGCTGCCCACCGCCATGCCGTCGAGGAAGGGCGACATCAGCAGCGTGAGCAGCAGCGCCAGCAGGGCCGCGCCGCCCAGCCAGGCGGTGTGCCCGGCCATCGCGAACATCGCATCGCCGAACATCAGCGGGTCGAACTGCCGCGCCCAGGCACCGGCATGCACCGAATGGTCGAGCAGGCCGCCGAGCGTGCGCCACAGCGGCAGCGCCACCACCGTGGCCGGCAGCAGCATCAACAGCAGCCACAGCAGCAACAGGCGCCATTGCAAGGCGGCGCCCATGGCGGAGAACAGGGCACCGAAGCCGGCGCGCGGAGCAGTCGTCCTGGCCATCATCACAGCGTCACCAGCATCGAATAGAGGGTTTGCAGCACCGCGGCCACGTCGGTCGTCCAGCGACGCGAGGCGGCGCCGTCCGGCTTGGTCGCGTAGCTGTCGTTGAGCTTGTTGGCATCGAGGTAGACCTGCTGCCCGGGATCGAGCTGGGCGGATACCACCTTGCTCGGCTTCGTGAAATCGAAGCGCGCCCAGCGGCGGTCGTCGTCCCAGCGTACGTCCTCGTGGCTGCCGTCGGCGAAGCTGACACGCAGCGTCTCGGGCACGCGGGCGCCGTCACGCAACACGGTCACCGTACTGCGCCACGGGAACGGCCCGCCGCTGCCGGGCTTGGCGTCGGGATGGGCCTTCTTCCAGTCCGCGCGCTGTTTCGCGATCTGCTTGTCCAGCGCCTTCTGGTCGGCCTCCACCGGCCTGCCGTCCTGCCAGCTCACGCCGGCCTGGGGCAGCACTTCCTGCACGTCGATGTCGGCTACGCGGTCGTCGACGTGCGCCGTGCCGTAGACGACCTGCTCGAAGACCGCGTTCACCGCCTTCGCGTCACCCGAGCCGTCGACCAGCGCCTGCCGCAAGTCGGCCACCGAAGGGTGGCGGAAGCTCCAGCGCCGGTAGTAGAGCTGGATCGCCTTTTCCATCGCCGGCTCGCCGATGCGCTGCTCCATGTCGTGCATCGCGGTGGCGGTGCGCGTGTAGACCGTGCCGTAGCTGGAACTGGAGAGCCGGTCCCAGCTGTTCTGCGCCAGCGGATCCTCGGGCCGACGCAGTTCGGCGCCGAGCCGCTCCATCTGGAAGCCGCTCATCGCCGGCGCGATGCCCAGCCACTTCATGAACGGCGAGGCGAGCACGAGGTCTTCGTCGCGCGAGCGCATCATGCGGTCGTCCCAGTACTCGTTCATGCCTTCGTCGAGCATCGGCTCCTCGAACTCGTTGGAGGCGAGGATGCCGTAGAAGTAGCCGTGGCCGAATTCGTGGATGTTCACGAAATCGCTGCCGTACTGGCTGAGGGTGCCCGGCTCCACCTTCTTGTAGCCCTCGGAGGTGAAGAAGGTGGGGTACTCCATGCCGCCCGCCTCGTCCGCGTTGTACGGCGGGATCACCGCGGTGACCGTGTGGTACGGGTACGGCGCGATGGTCTTCGAGAAGTAGCCCAGCGAGTCGATGGTGGATTTCAGCGTGGGTGCTGCGCTGGCCACGTATTCGGGCGGGTAGATCACCCGCACGTCCACCCTGGGGCTGCCCGCGCCGGTCCAGGTGCCGTCCAGCGTCTTGTAGCCCTTCGCCGCCACCCAGGCGAAGTCGTGCACGTCGCCTTGCACGTAGTGGTAGGTGGTGCGGCCGTCCGCGGCCTGCGGCTCGCCCTGCAGCTGGCCCACCGCGCCCACGGTGTAATCGCTGGGCACGTCGAGGTGCACGTCGTAGCTGCCGAAGTCGGCGTAGAACTCGCTGTTGAAGTGGAACTCGTGCACGTTCCAGCGCGGCGCGGTGGCGCCGCGTTCGCCGGCCAGTTCCAGCACGCCGATCTTGGGGAACCACTGGCCCACCAGGTTGAAGTCGCCCCACCAGCCGGTGCGCTCCACCACGCGCGGCAGCTGGCTGAGGAAACCGATGTCCAGCGCCAGCGTGCCGCCCGCGGGCACCGGCTGGGCGAGGTCGATGCGCACCACGGTGTGGTCGGTGGCCGGGCCGCCGTCGGGATGCACGAAGCTCCACTTCAATGCCGTGCCGTCCTGCGCCACGTTCTGCAGGCGGATCCAGCCCCACTGCCCGTCCTTCAGCACCGCATTGCCGCGCGAGCGGCCGTGCGCGGTGAGCACCTTGCGCTCGGTGAACCAGGTGCTGCCGTCGTTCTCGAACGCGTTGAGGTAGAGGTGGAAGTAGACGTGGTCGACCGGGCGGTCGCTGCGGTTGCGCCAGGTCATGTGCTCCTTGCCGGCCACCTGGTGCTTGCCGGCGTCGAGGCTGGCGTCGATCGCGTAGCTCACCACGCGGTCGGACAGCGTGGCCTCCTGGCCGCTGCGCTCGCCGCCCCACGCGTTGGCCGCGCTGGGCGTGGTGACGATGGTCCGGTGTGCCGGTGCGAACGGGATGGGCTCCATCGGAACCGGCGCCGTACTCGCGGCCGCCGGCGCCGCCACGCTCCTTGCCGTCGCCTCCTGTGCGAAACACGTGCAAGCCCCGCACCAGCCCACGGCCAACGCGACGAGCCACAGCCCGCCCCTGCCCCTGATCGATCCCATTCGCACGCTCCCCACGAGTTGTCCCGCCAGCCTGCGCCCGGCCCCGGCCCGCCGTCATAGGCCAGAGGTCATGCATGCCGGCGTATCCGCCCGCTAAGCTGCCGGACTGGCGCCGCATGGCAAGCTGTGCGCCATCACCGCAAGGAATCCCTGCTTCATGCGCATCCTGCTGGCCGAAGACGACCCCTCCATCGCCGAAGGCATCTGCGCGTCGCTGCGCCACAGCAGCCACGCGATCGACCACGTGGCCAGCGGCCAGCTGGCCGACGCCGCGCTGCGCGACCACGACTACGACCTGCTGGTGCTGGACCTGGGCCTGCCACAGCTGGATGGCAGCGAGGTACTGCGCCGGTTGCGCTCGCGCGGCGCCGGCGTGCCGGTGCTGGTGGTCACCGCGCGCGACGGGCTGGATGAACGCATCCGCGTGCTCGACCTGGGCGCCGACGACTACCTGGTGAAGCCGTTCGCGCTCTCCGAATTCGAGGCGCGGGTGCGTGCCCTGCTGCGCCGCTCCAGCAGCCAGGGCGTGCCCGAGCTGAAGCTCGGCCGGCTGCGGCTGGACCTGCCCGGCCATCGCGCCTGGCTGGACGAAGACCCGCTGGAACTCACCGCACGCGAGTTCGGCCTGCTGGAGGCGCTGGCGCTGCGCGCCGACCGCGTCACCAGCCGCGCCCAGCTGATCGAGGCGCTGTGCAGCTGGGACGAGGAGCTGACCGACAACGGCCTGGACATCGCGATCCACCGCCTGCGCCGCAAGCTCGAAGGCAGCGGCACCGGCGTGCGCACGATCCGCGGCCTGGGCTACCTGCTGGAAGAAACCGCCGAGGACGGCAACCACGCATGAGCCACGCCCCCGCCCGCCGCCCCAGCCTGCGCCGCCGCCTGCTGGGCTTCCTGCTGATCCCGGTGGCGATCCTGCTGGTGCTGGACATCCTGCTTACCTACGGCGTGGCGCTCGGCTACTCCAACCACGTGCACGACCGCGACCTCGGCAACGACGCGCTGACGCTCGCCAAGATGATGGGCAACGAGCAGCTGGGCGGCGAGCTGACCCCGCAGGCGCGCTTCCTGCTGCAGTACGACCCCACCGGCGAAGGCTATTTCAGCGTGGTCAGCCGCAAGCGTGGCCTGATCGCCGGCAACGACCGCCTGCCGCAGGCCACGCAGGCGCCGGCGGTGGGCGCGCCACCCAGGCTGTTCGACACCCGCATGGACAACCGGCCGCTGCGTGCGGTCACGCTGAGCACGGCGCCGAGCAGCCATTCCGGCGACACCCTGATCATCACCGTGGCCGAGACCCTGCACGACCGCCACGCACAAGCGCGCAGCATCCTGGTGCTGGCGATCCTCACCCAGGCGCTGCTGATCGTCTGCGTGCTGTCGCTGGTTTGGTTCGGCGTCAACCATGGCCTGCGCGTGCTCGATCCGCTGACCCTGCGGCTGGCGCGCCGCAATCACGAGCTGACCCCGATCGGCGGCCCGGACGTGCCGCAGGAGATCCTGCCGCTGACGCGCACCATCGACGCGCTGTTCGCCCGCCTGCGCGGCATGCTGGCCTTGCACGACCGCTTCATCGCTGACGCCGCGCACCAGCTGCGCACGCCACTGACGGGCCTCAGCCTGCACGTGGAGCGCGCGCTGGCCGATCCCGAGCCCGCGAACGTGCACGACGCGCTGACCCACATCCGCCGGCTCACCCAGCGCGCCGCGCGCACCACCGCGCAGCTGCTGGCGCTGACCCGCGCGCAAGCGCCGTCGACCGACACCGTCGAGCACGTGCCACTGGAGCTCACCCGGTTGATCCCCGAGGCCGTGATGCAGCGCGTGCACGAGGCGCTGGCGGCCGGCGTGGACCTCGGCTACCAGGGCCCTGAGCAGACGCTAAGCATCGCCGGGCATGCTGCCAGCGTACACGACCTGCTGGACAACCTGATCGACAACAGCATCCGCTACGCCGGCCGAGGCAGCACCGTCACCGTGAGCCTGCAGGCGCGGGCCGACGGCGGCGCCAACCTGGTGGTCGAGGACAACGGCCCGGGCGTGCCGCCCGAACTGCTGCCGCGGCTCAGCGAACGCTTCTTCCGCGCGCCGGGCGGCAGCGAGGAAGGCAGCGGCCTGGGGCTGGCGATCGTGCAGCGCATCGCCGAGCGCCATCACGCCGAGGTGATCTATCAGCTCGGCGAAGAGAGCGGCCTGTGCGTGGAGGTGCGCTTCCCTGCGCCGCGCGCCCGCGACGGCGGGACGCCGCAGCCCGGAACGCCACCGGTGCGCTGACAGCGCCCGCACCCGGCCTGTATCCTTGGGCGGACGCGCACGGTCGTTTCCCGCGCCCCATCACTCACTGCTTCCCTGACCTGACCGTGGCCCTGATCCCCATCAACAACGCCGGACGTCGTGCCGGCTCCGGAACACGTGGTGACCGGCATGGCTGAGAGCGGTCCCCTGCCGCTCCGCGGCCTGCGTGCGACCCTGCTCGGCGCGGCCATCGCCCTTGCCGGCTGCTCGGTGGCGATGCCGAAGCTGGAGCCGCCGATCCCGGCACAATGGCAGCACGCGCTGGCGGCCCAGGCGGCCACACCCACCGACCTGCGCAGCTGGTGGCGTGCGTTCGACGATCCGACGCTGAACGCGCTGGTCGACCAGGCCCTGACGCGCAACCTCGATGTGGCGCAGGCGGTCGAACACCTGCGCGCCGCGCGCGTCCTGCAGCGCCACGAGGGTGCGCGCTACCTTCCCTCGCTGAACGCCCGCACCGAACAGACGATCGATCCGGATGCCAGCGCCTCGTACCTGGTGTCCGGCTTCGACGCCACCTGGGAGTTCGGCCTGTTCGGCCGCGCCGAGGGCACCGGGCGCGAGGCGCGGGGCACCCTGGACGCCAGTGCGGCCGACCTGCAGGCGGCACGCGTGACGCTGGTGGCAGAGGTGGTGCGCAACTGGATCGAACTGCGTACCGCCCAGCAACAGGAGCAACTGCTGCAACGGATCAACGTGGTGCGCGGCCACCAGCTCGATCTGCTCAAGGTCCGTCAGCACCTGCAGCTGGCGCCGCCCGGCGCGGTGGACCAGGCGCAGGCGGCGGCGGCGCAGGCCGAAGCCGCCCTGGCCGCACCGCGGCAGGCGATCAACCAAGCAGCGCAGCGGCTGGCCGTGCTGCTGGGCCAGAACCATCCCGATCCGGCCTGGCTGCAACCAGGTCCGCAGCCGCGACTCGGCGCATGGACCCTGCCCGGCACGCCCGCCGACCTGCTGCGCACGCGCCCCGAAATCGCCCGCGCCGAGGCCGACGTACTGCGCGCCGCCGGCGAGCTGGGCGTGGCCCACGCCGACCGCTTCCCCAAGCTCGGCCTCGGCGCCTCGATGATCTGGGCCACCGACCTCAACAACAACAAGAAACACACCGTCTCCAACGGACTGGTCTCGGTAGGCCCGCTGTTCGACATGCCGCTGTTCGACTGGGGCCTGCGCGCCGCCGCCGAGCATGCGAAGTCGCATGAACTGAAGGCCGCCGTGCTGGCCTACCGGCAGGCCGTACTGCAAGGCGTGGCCGAGGTGGAGACCGCACTGGGCACGCTGCAGCAGCAGCAGCAGCGCGAACAGCACACGCAGGACGCCTGGCAGGCACTGCAGCGCGTCGACGACACCCTGCAGACCCGTGTGAGGCTGAAACTGGAGAGCCCGCTGGCGCTGGCCGACGGCCGGCTCGCCGCCGACCAGGCCGCGATCGAGCTGGCCGATGCGCGAGCCAGCCGCAGCCTGGCCTACGTGACGCTGTTCAAGGCGCTGGGCGGAGCACCGCTGCCGGCGGACGAGACGCCTGACGCAAAATCCGGCAAGACCACCGAGGCGTCGCCCTGATGGTGGCCCTGGCGCGCAAGACCCTGGTCTACGAATGGCGGCGCTTCCTGCCCGCCATGCTCGCCGTGGGCTTCGCCGGCCTGCTGCAGCTGCTGCAGCTGGCCCTGGTGCTGGGTATCTTCGGCGCCACCAGCGTCTACATCACCGGCTCCTCCGCCGACGTGTGGATCGGCTTCCCGGGCACGCAGAGCGTGGGCTCGGGCCGCTCGATCGACGCCAACGTGGAATCACGCATCCTGATGGACCCTGCCGTGACGCGGGTCGAGCCCTACGAATGGATCGACGGCGACTGGCGCGGCACGGGCGAGACCGGCGGCGTGTCGGTGTTCGTCTCCGGCATCGATCCCTCCACCGACGGCCTGATGTTCTCGAAGGTGCTGCCGCCCGCGCTGCGGGCGTGGCTGGCCGAGCCGGACGCGGTGATCGTGGACCGCGCCGACCTCGACAAGCTGGGTGTGGCGCTGGACCAGACCGCCACCATCAACGGCCACCGCGTGCGCGTGGTTGGCGTCAGCAGCGGCCTTCGTGGCCTCGGCGGCATCAACGTGATCACCTCGCTGGAAACCGCACGCCGGCTCGACACCGACGCCGCCGACAACGGCCCCACCTACCTCGTCGCCAAGCTGCGCGATCCGGCCCAGGCCGACGCCGTGGCGGTTCGCCTACGCGGCAGCAGCGCATTCGGCCCCTATACCACGTGGAGCGCCGCCGACTTCGCCCACATCTCCGTGCTCTACTGGCTGTTCGACACCGGCGCCGGCGCCGGCGTGCTGTTCCTCGCCGGCATCGTGTTCCTGGTCGGCGCGGTGATCACCAGCCAGACCCTGGTCGGCGCGGTGCAGGGCTCCGTGCGCGAGTACGCCACGCTCAACGCGCTGGGCGTGGGCGTGGGCGCGCTGCGCAAAGTGGTGCTGGAACAGGCGTTCTGGGTGGGCGCGCTGGGCCTGCTCGGCACCACCGTGCTGGGCGTGGTGCTGTTGCTGCTGGCGCGCAGCCAGGACGTGCCGGTGGTGCTCGGCCCACTGGCTGCGATCGCCTGCATCGCACTGGTGATGGGCCAGGCCGCGGTCTCGGGCATGGCGGCCATGCGCAGCATGCGCCGCATCGATCCGGCCACCCTGCTGAGGTGAACGGGATGCCTCACGCCATCGCCAGCACTCCCGCGCCACGCGCCCCGATCCTGCGCGCCGAAGCCGTGTGCAAGGCCTTCGAATCGGGCCGTCAGCACACCCAGGTGCTGGATCACCTGTCGCTGGACATCGATCCCGGCGAACTGACCCTGATCTCCGGCCCTTCCGGCTGCGGCAAGAGCACCCTGCTCGCTGTCCTCAGCGGCCTGCAGAAGGTGGACAGCGGCCGCGTGCACGCGCTGGGCAGCGAACTGGGCCAGCTCGATCTGCGCGCGCTGGAGCATTTCCGCCTGCAGCACACCGGCTTCGTGTTCCAGGGCTTCAATCTGTTTCCCGCGCTCACCGCGCTCGAACAGGTGGAACTGCCGCTCAACCACATGGGCCTGTCGAAGCAGGAGGCCCGCGAACGGGCGCGCCGTTCGCTGGAGGAAGTGGGTTTGGCCCATCGCATCAAGCTGCGCCCCTCGGAACTCTCCGGCGGCGAGAAGCAGCGCGTGGCGATCGCCCGCGCGCTGGCCAAGGAACCGGAACTGCTGTTCGCCGACGAACCGACCAGCGCACTGGACGCCGCGAACGGCCAGACCATCATCGACATCCTGCACACCATCGCCCACACCCATGGCACCACCGTGCTGTGCGTGAGCCACGATCCGCGCCTGGTCGCCCACGCCGACCGCGTGCTGGCGATGGAAGATGGCCGCATTCTCAGCGACCTGCGCCACGGCGCCGGCGCCCCCAAGGAAACTTCGCCATGACGCCGACCGCTTCCCGCCCGTCTTCGTCCGTGCGCCTCGCGGCGCTGCTGCAGCCTGCCGGATTCGCACTGGCCGCGGCGCTGCTGCTCGCCGCCTGCTCGAAACACGCGGAACCGGCCGCCGTGAATGCTGCAACCACCAGCTATGTCGCCGTGGCGCGCGGCCGCGTCGACATCGAGGGCGGCCTGCTCGCGCTGGCGATGCCGCGCGAGGGCGTGCTGGCCAGCGTCGACGCGCACGAGGGCGAGGCGGTGAAGCAGGGCCAGCTACTGGCCGCGCTGGACACCCGCCCCGCCCAGCTCGCGGTGGATGCCGCCCAGGCGCAGCTGGAGCAGGCACAAGCCCAGCTCAAGCTGCTCGACATCAAGCAGGCCGCCGCGAAACAACGTGCGCAGCGGCTCACCGCCGCCGCCGCCGCCGGCGCGGGTGACGGCCAGAGCGCGGACGACGCCCGCGAGGCCAGCAACCAGCTCGGCGCCGAACGCGACGCCGACCGGGCCGCGGTGGACATGGCCTCCCAGAAGCTGGCCGAGGCGAAGTACGAACTGGCGCAGCGCAACCTGCGCGCGCCGTTCGATGCAGTGGTGGTGCACGTGGCGGCCCAGCCCAGCGCCAGCGTGTCGCCAGCCGCCGGCCCGCTGTTCACCCTGCTTCCGAACAAGCCGCGCATCGTGCGCGCCGAACTCAACGAGAGCTTCGTGGGCGCGGTGCAGCCCGGCATGCGCGCCGAGGTGGTCGCCAATGACGACGCCGAGAACGGCCACTGGAACGCCCACGTGCTGCGCGTGGGCCAGGTCTACGGGCCGGCCACGCTGGAGAACGATCCGCAGATCCGCGCCAATGCGCGCACGGTGGAATGCGTGCTGGCCTTCGACCAGCCGGAGCAGCAGTTGCGCATCGGGCAGCGGGTGATCGTGCGGTTCCTGCCTGGCGGCAAGCCTTGATTCGGCCTCGATCGTCGGGGCGCGCACTGCGTGATGCCTAGCGCTTCCGAGGTCATCTCGCACGAAGGAATCTCACCGCAACCGGGCTCGCCTGCGGCGGACTTTCGGACGCCTGCCGGCGCCCGAGTCACTTCTCTTTGCTGGCCC
>DATEKS010000013.1:0-5483 GCA_035277325.1 Rhodanobacter sp. | reverse complement strand
ACCAGCAGCCGATCGTCCAGCGCGGCGCGCATCTGCCCGCGCATGGCCGCATCGTTCGGGGCCCCGCGCAGCGACAATCCCGGCAGCAGCAGCGGCACGCCGCCGCACGCACGCACGCGCCGCGCCAGCGCGGCGGCGGTGCCTGCGGGGCGGGTGATCACCACCACGCGACCGCGCAACACCGGCTTCTTGCTTGCACTTGAGGAAGGCACCCGTGTCCCACATCTTTCCGACTCAGCCAGGCCGCAGTCTAGCGGCTGCCATCGCCGCCAACGGATCGCCCGTGAACCCAAGCAACGACGCCGCCCACGACCTGGTTCGCTTCATCCGCGACAAGATCCCGCTGGCGCGGGCGATGGAACTGGAACTGCTCGCCCACGACGACGGCCTGCTGGTCCTCGGCGCACCGCTGGCACCGAACGTCAATGACAAGGGCTGCGCGTTCGGCGGCAGCCTGGTGAGCCTGATGACGCTCACCGGCTGGGGCCTGGTGGAACTGGCGCTGCGCAAGCACGGCCACGACTGCGACGTGTTCGTGGGCGAATCGACCGTGCGCTACCTGCAGCCGGTATGGGCAGACTTCCGCGCCGAGGCGCGGCTGACCGGGGATGCCGACTGGAGCACCTTCTTCGACACCCTGCACTCGCGCGGCAAGGCGCGCATCGAGGTGGACTGCAGCGTGCCGGGCGCGGACGGCCAACCCGCGGCCACGCTGGCTGCACGCTTCGTGGCCAAGCGCCGCGATTGAAGCGCCGCGCGCGCCGCCGCAGAATGGCGCGATTTCCCGGGGGACGAACCGCATGCGCCGCATCCTGCTACCGCTCGCCGCCAGCGCCGTCATGCTGCTGGCCGGCTGCGCACAAAACACCCGCAGCGACAGCCTCACCGCCACGCTCAACGCCTACGGCAGCGCCGTGCGCTGGAACGGCCTGCAGAGCGCGCTGCAGTTCGTCGATCCCAAGGTGCTCAAGGCGCACCCGCCCACCGACCTCGACGTCGCCCGCTACCAGCAGGTGCGTGTCACCGACTACGACGACGGCGCCGGCCCGGTGGCGCTGGGCGACGACGAGGTGCAGCAGACCGTGCAGATCAGCTTCGTCAACGTCCATACCCAGGTCGAGCGCAGCATCGTCCAGCACCAGGTCTGGCGCTACGACGAGAACGCCAAGCACTGGTGGCTGGAGAGCGGCCTGCCGGACATCCGCCAGGACTGATGGCGGCAACGGATGTCCGTATAATCGCCGGTTCGACCGAACCGGCGCGGCTGTCGCGCCCCATGGAACCGACATGCAAGATTTCCTGCACAAGCTGCCCCAGTTCATCGGCAACCATGTGGCGCTCGCCGCGCTGTTCGCGATCCTGCTGGTCGCGCTGATCGTGGTGCAGGTCGGCCTGCTGCTCGGCAAGAGCAAGGAGCTGACGCCGGCCGGCCTCACCCAGCTGATCAACCGCGACAGCCCGCTGCTGATCGACCTCTCGGCGATCGCCGACTTCGAGAAGATGCACGTGCCCGGCGCGCGCCACGTGTCGATGAGCCAGTTCGATCCCGAGCACAAGGACCTGGCCAAGGCCAAGGAACTGCCGGTGGTGGTGATGGACAAGGACGGCCGCGGCAACTCGGTGAAGGCCTCGCAGCGGCTGGTCAAGGCCGGCTTCCAGAAGGTCTACACCCTGGGCGGCGGCGTGCTGTCCTGGCAGCAGGCGCAGCTGCCGGTGGCCAAGGGCAGCAAATAGGAACCCCCCCGGTGCGTGCGCGGAGGCTTTGGCGTCGATCGGACACCGGGGCATTCGCGCACGGGATTCGTACCTACGGGTGGAACCCCGCGCGGCCCGCGATGATCTGCGCCAGCACGTCCGGCGCGTAGTCGAACGAGTCGTAGTACAGCCGGTCCTCCGGCAGGCCTGCCGCCACGAAGCGATGGCGCGCGATGTCGATCATCGCGGGCGGGCCGCTCATGTAGACGTCGTATGCCGACAGGTCGGGGTGGTCGGCCAGCACCGCCTCGTGCACCAGCCCCGCACGCATGCCTGCAGCGGCGGCCTGCTCGGCCTCCGACAGCACCGCATGGAAGCGCAACTGCGGCGCCTGCTGCGTCCAGCCCTCGATCCGCGGCAGCAGGTACAGGTCCGCTGCGCGGCGCGCACCCCAGTACACGTCCATCGCACGGCGCGTGCCCAGTTCGATGAAGTGCTCGACGATGGCCTTCACCGGCGCGATGCCGGTACCGCCGGCCACGAAGATCATCGGCCGTTCCGAATCCTCGCGCGCCACGAAGGTGCCCAGCGGTCCCTCGACGCGCAACGTGTCCCCCACCGCGAGCTCGTCGGCCACTCGCGAGGTGAAGCCGCCGCCGGCGACGTGGCGCACGTGCAGTTCGATCGTGCCGTCCGGCTGTGGCCCGTTGGCGATCGAGAACGGCCGGCGCCGGCCTTCGTCCAGCAACACGTCGAGGTACTGCCCCGGCAGCCACTGCAGGCGCGGCTGGCCGTCGGCGGGCAACAGGTGCAGGCCGGTCACGTCGGGCGCCAACAGGTGCTTCTCGGCCACGCGCACGGTGATCCGGCGACGCGCGATGTCCTCCACCGAGGCCACCTCGCGCGCTTCCAGCAAGAGGTCACTGGCCGGCACCGCCTGGCACAGCAGCACGGCATGGTGGGCGCGCTCGGCGGCGTCCAGCGCCAGCGGCGGGTTGCGCGGGTACCCGCAACAGCCGGCCAGCAGGGTGGCCTTGCAGCTGCCACAAACGCCCGCGCGGCACGAGTACGGCAAGGCGATGCCGGCACGCTGCGCGGCTTCCAGCACGGTTTCGCCCGCGGCCACGTCGAAGCGGCGGCCGGTGCGTTTCAGGGTGACGGTGTACACACGTGCATTGTCGCCGCGATGGCCCTGGCCCGACAATGCGGTTTTCCCCGCAGGCAACGACGACCATGGGCGTCTGGCGACAGGACACCGACCTCGCACGCATCAACGCATGGAGCAGGAACACGCTGATGGAGGTGCTGGGCATCTGCATCACCGGCATCGGCGAGGACTGGCTGCGCGGCACGATGCCGGTGGACCGCCGCACCCACCAGCCCTACGGCCTGCTGCACGGCGGCGCCTCGGTGGCGCTGGCGGAAACGCTGGGCAGCACCGCCGCAATGCTCACGCTCGATCCCGCGCAGTTTCGTGCGGTGGGTCTGGAGATCAACGCGAACCACGTGCGCGGCGTGCGGGAAGGCACGGTCACCGGCACCGCGAAAGCACTGCACCTGGGCCGCAGCACCCAGGTGTGGGAGATCCGCATCGAGGACGAGCGGCAACGGCTGGTGTGCGTGTCGCGCATCACCATGGCAGTGGTGCCGGCCGAGGTGGTGGGCAAGTGAGGCCGTCACGTTCTTCTTCCTCTTCCCGGAGGGGAGAAGGTCGGGGTGAGGGGCCAATCTTGCCGCACGGCAACTTCGGGACGGCTTTCGATGCGCGTTTCCGCGAGTACCCGCCCCTCACCTCAATCCTCTCCCCGGAGGGGAGAGGAGACGAACGCGCCGTGCGGATTCGCCTGTTCGTACGCGCAAGTTGCACGAGCGCCTTCGGTCATGGAGCTTCGTATGATTGAAGCGGCCGCGCCCTACGCCCACCTCACTCCCGACCTCGTGCTCGACGCCGTGGCCGCCTGCGGGCTGTGGCCGGACGGCCGCCTGCTCGCGCTCAACAGCTACGAGAACCGCGTCTGGCAGGTGGGCATCGAAGACGCAACACCGGTGATCGCGAAGTTCTACCGCCCCGGGCGCTGGAGCGATGCGGCGATCGAAGAGGAACACGTCTTCGCCCGGGAACTGGCTGACGACGAAGTGCCGATGGTTGCGCCGCTCGTCTTCGACGGCCGCAGCCTGCTGCGACACGGCGACTATCGCTACGCACTGGCGCCGCGCCACGGCGGCCGTGCGCCTACGCTGGAATCGCGCGAACAGCTGGAATGGCTGGGTCGTCTGCTCGCGCGCCTGCATGCGGTGGGCGCGCGCCGCCCGTTCGCGCATCGCGGCACGCTCGATCGCGCCACGCTGATCGCGCGGCCGATGCAATCCGTGCTGGCCTCGCCGCTGCTGCCCGCGCATCTGCACGGCGCCTACCGCAACGCGGCGCAGCGGCTCGACGCGGCGGTGGCCGCGCGCTTCGATGCCGTCGGCCCCGTACGCAGCCTGCGCCTGCACGGCGACTGCCACCCCGGCAACATCCTGTGGACCGACGCCGGCCCGCATTTCGTCGACCTCGACGACGCGCGCATGGGTCCGGCAGTGCAGGACCTGTGGATGCTCGCCAGCGACGACGCGGCGATGCGCGCGCTGCTGGACGGCTATACCCAGCTGCGCGACTTCGATCATGCGGAACTCGCCCTGGCGCCCGCGCTGCGCGCGATGCGCCAGCTGCACTACGCCGGCTGGATCGCCCAGCGCTGGCACGATCCCGCCTTCCCCGCCGCATTCCCGTTCGTGGCCGAGGCGCGCTGGTGGGACGAGCACATCGCCGACCTGCACGAGTTGGCCGACGCGCTCGACTGAGCCTGCCGGTGAGCCTGCCGGGCAAGGGCTTCCTGAGCCCCGCGCGAACTGCCACACTCGCCCGAACGACCCACGACACGACGCCATGAAACGATCCCGTGCCGCCGCCCTGCTGCTGATGGGCAGCGCCCCGCTGCTGCTGACCGCGTGCAATTCCGATTCGGAGGCTTCGCGCCAAGGCCTGTACACCTCGGTGGAGGCCTGCGTGGCGGCCACCAACGACAGCGCCACCTGCAAGCAGGCGTTCGCCAAGGCCCAGCAGGAGGCGAATGCCGATGCGCCCCGCTATGCCAGCCGCGCGGAATGCGAGGCGAACTACGGCGCGGACAAGTGCGCGGAGCGCAGCGACGTCGGCAACCACTCGTTCTTCGGCCCGATGATGACCGGCTTCTTCCTGTCGCAGATGCTGCGCAACGGCGCGGTCGCCAGCGGTTTCAACAGCGCACCGGCGTTCCGCGACAGCCATGGCGACTGGCGCCGCCCAGATCCGAACGGCAGCCCCGGTGGCGGCGCCTATGCCGGCGGCGTGTACCGCAGCGGCACAAGCACCGCGATGGTGCCGATCAACGCCACGCCGGATCGCGCGCCCACGATCAGCCGCGGCGGTTTCGGCGAGTCCGCCAGCGGCCGCGGCTTCGGCGGCTGATGCGTCGCGTCGCCATCGCCGAGCGCCGCGACTGGCGCGCCAAGGCCGCCGCCTGCGGCTTCGGCTTCCACACCATCGACGACGCGCCGTACTGGGACGAGTCGGCGTACTACGCGTTCAGCCTGCACGAGATCGAGCACGACATCGAGGCGCCCACCGAGGAACTGCACGCGATGGCGCTGGACATGGTCGAGCGCGTGGTGGCCAGCGAACAGCAGCTGCGCCGGCTCGCCATTCCGGAAGCGTACTGGGACTGGATCGCGCGCAGCTGGCGCGAACGCCAGCCACACCTCTACGG
>DATEKS010000012.1:0-4024 GCA_035277325.1 Rhodanobacter sp. | reverse complement strand
GTGTTCGCGCGGCACGAACCACAGCAGGTAGCCCTTGCGACTGCAGTGCGAACAGTTGCACTCCATCGCCGCATCGAACTTGCCCTCGACGTCGAACGCGATGCGTCCGCAGTGGCAGCTGCCGTGGTGGGTCATGGAAGTCTCTGCAGTGAAGATGGTCGGAGTATTCCACGGGCTCCGACAGCTTGCACTCCGGTGGGCGATCTCAGTGGTCAGTTGCGGGGGAACGATCCGGCCTGCGGATTCCTGGGCGATTTGCGCAGCACTGCGTAAATCACGGGCATCACCAGCAGCACCAGTGGCACCTGCACCAGCATGCCGGCGATGATCGCCACTGCCAGCGGCTGCTGCATCTGCGAGCCCTGGCCGATCGCCAGCGCCAGCGGCAGCAGGGTGAGGATGGCGGCGATGGTGGACATCAGGATCGGCCGCATGCGGTGGTGGCCGGCGTAACGCAGGGCCTCGGGCAGCGGCATCCGCTGCTCGGCGTCGGTCGCCTCGGTGAAGTAGAAGATCGCCAGTTCGGTGACGATGCCCACGATCATCGTCATGCCCATCATCGCCGAGATGTTGAGCTCGATGCCGGTGATCCACAACCCCACGAACACCGCCGCCAGCGCCAGCAACGGCGCCACCATGATCGCCAGCGCCACGCGGAAGCTCTCGTAGAGGAACAGCAGCAGCGTGAACACCAGCGCGATCGCCGCCAGCATCACGATGCTGAGGTCGTGGAAGGCGATCTGCTGCTGCGCGTACAGGCCGCCCAGCTCGTGGTACATGCCCGGCGGCAGCAGGCCCGGCTTGGCCAGCACCTGCTTCACGTCGGCCACGGTGGAACCGAGGTCGCGGCCCACGATGCGCGCGGTCACCGCCACCATGCGCTTGAGGTTGTCGCGATCGATCTCCGGCTGGCCCTGCACCGCCTGGATCGTGCCCAGCTCGGACAACGGCACCACGCGGCTGTCGGCGGCGCGGATCGGCAGCGCCTGCAACTGCTCCAGCTGCGCGCGCGAGTCCGGCGGCAGCCACACGCGCACGCCGATCATCTTCGGTCCCTGCGGCAGCTTCGCCGCCACGTTGCCGGCCACCGCATCCGAGACCTGCTGCGCCACCGCCACCGGATCGAGTCCGAGCAGGCCGGCCTTGACCGGGTCGACGCGCACGTCCAGCGCGTCGCCCGCGGGATTGATGCCGTTGCGCACCTCGGCCACGCCGTCGACCTTGCCGATCGCCGCGGCCACCTTCTTCGCGGTGGCGTCGAGCTGCGCCTCGTCGTCGCCGTAGAGCTTGACCTCGATCGGCTGCGGCACCTCGGTGAGGTCGCCGATCAGGTCCTCCATCAGCTGCGCCACATCGACGTCCAGCCCCGGCACCTGGGCCACGATCTGCTCGCGGATCTGCTCCATCACGGCGGAAGTGGACGGCCGCGAGCCGTTCTTCAGGCGCACGAAGATGTCGCCGGTGTTCGCCTCGGTGAGGCCGCCGCCCAGTTGCAGGCCGGTGCGCCGCGAATAGGTGTCCACGTAGGGATTGCTGCGGATGATCCGCTCGATCTGCTGCAGCAGGCGGTCGGTCTCGTCCAGCGAAGTGCCGGGTGGGGAGAGGTAATCCAGCGTGAAGCCGCCCTCGTCCATCTTCGGCATGAAGCCGCTGCCCACCTGACCGTACGCCAGCACGCCGGCCAGCAGCAGCGGCACCACGCCCACCAGCACCAGTACGGGCCGTTGCAGCAGGCGACCCAGCGTACGCTCGTAGCCCGCCAGCATGCGCTGCGAAAAGCGGCCCGGCGGATGCTCCGCAGCGTGCCGCTCGTCGATCAGCCACTCGGCCAGCAGCGGCACCGCCACCCAGGTCAGCAGGTAGGAGATCACCAGGGCGCTGGCCATGGTCAACGACAGCGCCTTGAAGAACGCGCCGGTGACACCGGTGAGGAAGGCCAGCGGCAGGAAGATCACCACCGTGGCCGCGCTGGAACCGGTGAGCGGGCGGGTAAACTCCCACGCCGCGCCCGCGATGCGCTCACGCACCGGGCCGGTACTGTCGCGCAGCCGGCGCATGATGTGCTCCAGCATCACGATCACGTCGTCGATCAGCAGGCCCACCGCGGCCGCCATGCCGCCCAGCGTCATCATGTTGAAACTCATGTGCAGCAGGTCGAGCAGCAGCACGGTGACGGCCAGCGTGGCCGGCACCACGATCAGCGCCACCAGGATCACCCGCGCGTTGCGCAGGAACACGAACAGCACCAGCCCCGCCAGCACGATGCCGACCAGGATCGCGTCGCGCACGCTGGCGGCTGCGCCCAGCACCAGCTGGGTCTGGTCGTACCAGTTCGCGATGTGCAGGTCCTTCGGCGCCTGCCGCTGGTACTCGGCGAGGCGCTGCTTCACGTCGCGGGCGATCTGCACGCTGTTGCCGCTGGGCTGCTGGAACACCTGCATCAGCACCGCATCGTGGCCGTCGGCGGTGGTGCGCACCCATTGCGGTTCGTGGCTCATGCCCACCGTGGCCACGTCCCTGAGATGCAGCACGCCGTGCGCGTCGGCACGCAGCACTATGTCGCCCAGCGCCGCCGCCGTGGCCGGCTGGTTGTTCGCCAACAGCAGGTAGAGCTTGTAGTGATCCTGCAGCCGGCCCATCGACTGGATGGTGGCGGCGCTCGCCACCGCATGCTCGAGGTCGGTGAGCGTGAGGCCCTGCGCGCGCAGCTTCGCCGCGTCCGCGTCCACGTGGAACTCGGCCACGTCGCCGCCCTGCACATCCACCTGGGCCACGCCGGTGACGCCGGACAGCAGCGGGCGCAGCTGGAACTCGGCGATATCGTGCAGCCGGGTGGGCGTGAGCGTGTCCGAGCGCAGGCTGTAGGCGAGGATCGGGAACACCGTGGGGTCGAGCCGGATCGCCTCCACGTCCACGCCCGAAGGCATCTGCGGCAATACCTCGCCGATCGCGGCGTCCACGTCGAGCAGGGCGCGTCCCATGTCCGCGCCCCAGTCGAAGCCGATGTTGATCTCGGCGCTGCCGCGGCTGGTGGTCGAGCGCACCTCGCGCACGCCACGCACGCGGCGGATCGCCTCCTCCACCGGCCGGGTGACGCTCACCACCATCTGGTCGGCCGGCTGGTCGCCGGCGTCCAGCGTCACGCGCACGCGCGGGAACGAGACGTTGGGGAACAGCGAGACCGGCAGGTTGAACGCGCCGGCGATGCCGCCGATGGCGAGGATGAAGGCGAGGAACAGCAGCGAACGCCGGTGCCGGTGCATCCACTGGGTGATCGTCGTCGGCGCGGTGGCGATCACGGCTTGCTCTCGCGCACGGCATCGCCGTCGCTCACCTCGTAGGCGCCCTGCACGATCACCGGCAGTTTCGCGTCGAGCTTGCCGAGCACGCCCACGGTGTCGCCGGCCGGCTGGCGCAGCTGCACGTCCACGCGATGCGCCTTGCCGTGGTCGAGCTGGAACAGGTAGGCAGCTTTGTCGTCATGTTGCACGGCGGCGCGCGGCACCGCCCAGGCGCTGTAGTCGTCGCTCTGGATGCTGGCCTGCAGCGCGGCGCCAGCCACCAGCACGGCATCCGCAGCAGCCGGTATCTCGGCCTGCACCGGCAGCAGGCGGGTCTGCGGATCGATCACACGCCCCACCATGCTGAGCCTGCCGCCGAACGCCTTGCCGCCGCCATACACGCCCTGCAACTGCACCGGCATGCCCACGCGCAACGCGGCGCCTGCATCGGGCTGCACGCCCAGTTCGGCGATCAGCGCATGCGCAGGCATGAAGCCCAGCAATGGCGCATTCGCGGCGAAGCGCTCGCCCAGCGTCACCGACAGGCTGGTGACCACGCCGTCGTCTGGCGCGGCCACGGTTTCCTGCGCCGTGCCGCCGCCGAGCGCGCGCTGCGCCTCCATTGCCGCCTGCGCGTCGGCCAGCGCCTTGCGCGCCGTGGCGACCTGCGACTGCGTGGCCAGATGCTGCGCGGCCAGCGCTTCGGTGCGCCGAAGCTCGCCGGCGGCCAGGGTCAGCGCCGT
>DATEKS010000011.1:0-13137 GCA_035277325.1 Rhodanobacter sp. | reverse complement strand
GGAGTCCGCCGGGCGCCTGTTGCGCCTGCGCGGCCGCGGCTGCATCGACTGGACCGAACGCCGCCTGCACGTGGGCGGCCCGCTGGGCGTGGCGCTCACCGACACCATGCTGGACGCCGGCTGGTTGCGCCGTGCCAGCCGCAGCCGCGCCCTGCTGCCCAGCGCCGATGGCCTGCGCCGCTTCGCGCAGCTGGGCGTGCGGCTCTAGGAATGCTCTGATTTTGCTCGTCATCCCAGCGGAAGCTGGGATCCAGCGCTTCCAAACTATTGAACGAAAGGCACTGGATTCCTGCTTTCGCAGGAATGACGAGCAAGAGGCCGATTGGTCAGAGCACCCCTAGGCGACGGCTGTCGACACGGATTTCATTGGCCGCGCGGTTTGATGTCCGTTCCCATACCCGGAGGTCTGCCCATGAAAACGCATGGCGTATTCGTCGTGGTGGCCCTGTTCGCGGCGCCAATGCTGGTCCATGCCTCGTGTGATGCGGTGAAGGCGAGCATCGACGCGAAGCTCAAGGCCAAGGGGCTGGAGGGCTATACGCTGACGGTGGTGGCGCACGACGAACCGGCCGGGGACGGCACGGTGGTCGGCCAGTGCGAGGGCGACAAGCAGATCGTCTACAAGAAAGGCACGGCCGCCTCCAGCCCGGCGGAAGGCGGCACGGCGGCGCCGCCCGCCAGAATGGACAAGAAGCCTTCGGCCACGCCGCCCAAGAGCGACGAGCCGCAGCCGGCCGTGCCCTCGTCCAGCGGAGGCTGAGCGCTCGACTGGATCAGTGTTTCGCGGCGGCCGGCGGCGAACGCTCGAAGCTGCCGGCATCGCCGGGAAACACCACCGGGCTCTCGTAGCCGTCGGCGGAGACGGACGACACGCCGAAGAACCAGTCGTCGATCACCACATCCTGCAGCACGGCGTGGTCGACGTCGCCCACCGCCCGCGCGTGCTGCCATTGCGGCGCGGTGGTGTCGCGCCAGTGCACGCGGTAGCCGGCGGCGCCCGGCACCTTGTGCCAGTCCAGCGTGGTGTCGGTGGCCAGCGCGCCGTGGATGTCCACGCCGTCGGGCGGCGCGGGTGCGCGGCTCAGCGCGGCCATGGTGATCGCGTTGAGCGCGGTGACGCGCGCGAGGTAGCGGAAGTCGATGCCGTCGATGGTGTCGCCGTAGCGCACGCCATGCTCGGTGCGCAGATCCTGGTGCTGGTGCGTGTAGTCCTCGTGCGCCTCGGTGACGCGCACCGCGGGATAGCCGGCCTCGAGGAACGGCACCTGGTCACCGCCGCGGCCGTAGCGGTCGGTGCGGTAGACCAAGCGCACGCGGAAGTCGGGCAGGTACTGGTCGGCGAGCTGTGCCATGGTGCGCGCGAGGTTGCGCGAGGGCGAGTCCACCTCGCCGCCGTGGTAGCGCCGGTATGCGGCCTGCGCCGGTGTCTCGTTGCTCCTGGTGCCTTCGGAGAACACCCGCACCACGGTGTTGTCGCGCACGCCGTTCTGGCCGCGGCTGTTCCCCACGATGTCGTTGTTGAGCTCGGCTTCCACCTGCCAGCCGTGCGCGACCGCGTAGTCGGCCAGCACCTTGCCACCGTACAGGCCCTGTTCCTCGCCGGACAGCGCGGCGAACACCAGGGTGGCGCGGTTGTCCTGCTTCGACAGCAACCGCGCCGCCTCGATCAGCGCGGCTACGCCGGAGGCGTCGTCGTTCGCGCCGGGCGCGTCGCTGCGGGCGTTCATCACGTCGCTGACGCGCGAATCCAGATGCCCGGTGATCACGATCACGCGCTGCGGGTCGGTGCTGCCACGCTTGATCGCCACCACGTCCATCACCTCGGTGGGCCGCGGGGCGCGCTTGCCGGTGAAGGTCTGCACAGGCGTGACCACTTCCAGGCAGCTGCCACAGTCGCGCGAGATCGCCGCGAAGCGCGCCTGCACCCAGCGCCGCGCCGCGCCGATGCCGCGCGTGGCGGATTTCGTATCGGACAGCGTGTGGCGGGTGCCGAAGCCCACCAGGGCGGTGATGGTGGCGCGCAGCTCTGCCTCGCTCGACGCGGTTGCCAGCGCATGCAGCGCGGGTTGTTCGTGCGGTGCAGCGGGCAGTTCAGTGGCCTGGGCGGCCAGGGGGTGGCGGCCAGGGCGGCCGCGCACCACGCAGACAGGATTCGACGCATCACGGCTACTCCTCATGAAGTGGCGGTCCGGGTCCGGCAAGAACGTCTTGCGCTTGTCGGGATACCCGCTGTTGATCGGCATGACGGAAATCACGGCATCGCAATTTCCTGCCAACCGTTCAAGCGCCTAATGCCGAGAAGAATAAATGGCCTGTCAATCGAAGCCTGATTATCAAAACAATTGATGATCCGTTATTTCATGGAGATAGATCTTGCGATCTGTGCTTGCCGATCATTTCTTGCGGATTCAGCTTGATATGTCCGGGAGAATTGCGTGAATAGAGGCTTGAAGGCTGCATGACACCTGGATTTGACGATTTTTGCCCGGCTCTCGTGACGGATTGGAAAGTCGAATGAAATAGCGGGTTGAGTGCGTAATTTCATTCGTAAATCCTATATGAAGCAATCATGAACGATCAATGTGCCAATGGTTGCACTTGCTACTTTCTGGTATTGACGGGTGCAAATTCGATTGCGTAGTTTCACGGGATTCGCCATGGGGAGCATCGGCGAATGGTTCCAGATGGTGTCCGCGGGGGCGGACGTCGTCGAGCAATGCCCAGAGCCGTCCGTGAGGGAGTGACAGGGGACGACGGCAGCGGTGGGCGCTTAGGAATCGTCTGGCAGCAGAAACGGCGTCGCACGGGGGTGCGACATGTCATTGCCACGGGGTCACGCGACCGCGTCAGGTCCGTTCGCCCCGAAAAAAGTGGGAGCCACTCGATGCACCACATCCGCCCGAAGGCCCCGGCTGTCGCCATTGGCCCGGTGATGGTTGCCCGCGCGTCTGCTGCATCGGAGCGCGCCAGCGGCAATGCATCGTCCAACGCGATGCGTATGCCAACCCTGTTGCAGGGCAACGGCACCAGGGAGCGGCACAGGATCGACAACGGCCCGCTCAACGGCCAGGGCCTGATGTCCTGACGAATGCATACGGCGCGCAGGGATGCGCGCCGTTTTCGTTCCGGGGCGCGAAGCGGCCGCGGCGTACCCCGGGCGTCCGACATGGGACGTGCCACGTAGATCGCAAATCCCAGTTCTGCATGCGGGGGCGTGCACACGGGCACTCAACACATCACATTCGGGGAGTTCACATGAAGCAGATCGTTCTGAAGGCGCTAGCCGCGTCGGTCCTGTGCGGGCTGGTGGCGGGTCCGGCGATGGCGCAGGACAACCACGGGCTGTCGTCGGAGTTCAATCCGTACGCCCCTGCGTACGGGCATGGCTACCGCCATGGCGCGGTGCCGACGCGTGAAGTGCACCAGAAGATGAAGCACTACCGTGACACGCACGCGTCCACCACGGCATCGACCAGCTCGAACACGCTGAGCTACGGTGGCGGCACCAGCGGCGTGGGCGTGATGGACGGCCACGTAAAGGTCTACATCGTCTACTACGGCAGCCAGTGGGGTACGCGGAGCTCCAACGCCAAGGGCGATGACGTGTTCAGTGGCGACTCCTACGGCGCCGCCGCGGTGGCCGAGGAGATGTTCAAGGGCATCGGCACCGGCAACGAGCTGTGGTCGGCCGACCTGACCCAGTGGTGCGACGGCCCGAACGTGGCCTCCGGCGCCACCAGCTGCCCGTCGACCGCGAACTTCGTGCCGTACCAGACCGGCGGCGTGTACGCCGGCGCGTGGTACGACAACTCGGCGGCGGCGCCCAGCGCCCCGACCGCGACCGACCTGGCGAACGAGGCGATCAAGGCGGCGGCGCACTTCGGCAACACCGCGTCGGGTTCGAACCGCTACACCTACTACATCATCATGTCGCCGCACGGCACCGATCCGGACAACTACCAGAGCCCGACCCAGGGTTACTGCGCGTGGCACAACTACACCACCTCGTCCTACGGTGACATCGCCTACAGCAACCAGCCCTACAACATGGACATGGGTTCGAGCTGCGGCGTGAACTTCGTGAACTCGGGCTCTGCCGGCAACCTGGACGGCTGGACGATGACGCTGGGCCACGAGTGGCACGAGATGATGTCGGATACCTACCCGGCGGGCGGCTGGACCAACGCCAGCAGTGGTGAAGAGAACTCCGACGAGTGCGCGTGGATCGCGGCGGGCCAGCCGGGCGGCGCGGCGAACGTGACCATGGGTACGGCGGGCACCTTCACCGAGCAGGCCAGTTGGTCGAACGACACCAATGCCTGCGCGATCTCGCATCCGATCCTCACCCACGGCGGCACGGGCGGTGGCAGCACGCCGGTGGCGAACTTCACCGACACGGTGAGCGGCCTGACCGTGAACTTCACCGACAGCTCCACCGATACGGGCGCCACGATCAGCTCGTATTCGTGGAACTTCGGCGACAACGCGACGGCGACGACAGCGAACCCGAGCCACACCTACGCAGCGGCGGGCACCTACAACGTGACCGAAACCGTGACCGACAGCCTTGGTGCAACCAGCAGCAAGACTGCGTCCGTGACTGTTTCCAGCAGTGGCGGCGGAAGCGGCACCTTCAGCAACAACACGGTGCAGGTGATCGACGACAACGCCACCGTCACCAGCAACATCTCGGTGACCGGCGAACCGGGCGCGGCACCGTCCAACCTGCAGGTGCACGTCAACATCACGCACAACTGGTCGGGGGACCTGGAGATCGACCTGGTCGCACCGAACGGCGCCTACGCGGTGCTGCAATCGCCGGACTACAACGACGACGGCAACATCAACAAGACCTGGACGGTGAATGCCTCCTCGGTGCAGGGCAATGGCACCTGGAAGCTGCGCGTGATCGACAACGATCCCTGGTACAGCGGCGACTACGGCACGCTCAACAGCTGGAGCCTCACGTTCTGATGGAGTACACGGCGCGCAGGGATGCGCGCCGTTTTCGTCCCGAGGCAAGAGCTGACTGCCTCATGCCCGGGGCGCTCGACAGGGGATGTGCAATCCGCGGCATGCGGGTGCATGCCGCGACAACCCAAACCCATCACTCGGGGGAGTGCATTTACATGAAGTCAGTTGTGTTGAAAGCCATCGCGGCATCCGTCCTGCTCGGCCTGGCGTCAGGTCCGTTGCTGGCCCAGTCCGCCAACGGCAATACGTCGGAGTTCAATCCCTACGCGCCCGCCAGCGGGCACACCTATCGCCATGGCGCGTTGCCGACCCGCCCGGTGCAGGAGCTGATCCACAAGTACGAGGCAGGACATAACGCCAGGCGCACTGCCTCGAAAACGCTCGCCTACGGCGGCGGCACCAGCGGCGTGGGCGTGATGGACAGTCACGTGAAGGTCTATGTCGTGTACTACGGCAGCCAGTGGGGCACGCAGACCCTCAATGCCAAGGGCGATGACGTGTTCTCCAACGATTCCTACGGCGCCGCCGCGGTGGCCGAGGAAATGTTCAAGGGGATCGGCACCGGCAGCGAACTGTGGTCGGCCGACCTGACCCAGTGGTGCGACGGCCCATACGCGGTGAAGGGCGCCACCAGCTGCCCGTCGACCGCCAGCTTCGTGCCGTACCAGACCGGCGGCGTGTACGCGGGCTCTTGGTACGATAACTCGGCGGCGCCCAGCGCACCGACCGCGACCGACCTGGCGAATGAGGCGATCAAGGCGGCGGCGCACTTCGGCAACACCGCGCAGGGCTCGAACCGCTACACCTACTACATCATCATGTCACCGCACGGCTCCGATCCGGACAACTACCAGAGCCCGACCCAGGGCTACTGCGCGTGGCACAACTACACCACCTCGTCGTACGGCGACATCGCCTACAGCAACCAGCCGTATAACATGGACCTCGGCGCGAGCTGCGGCGTGAACTTCGTGAACTCGGGCTCTGCCGGTTACCTGGACGGCTGGACGATGACGCTGGGCCACGAGTGGCACGAGACGATGTCGGATACCTATCCGGCGGGCGGCTGGACCAACCCCTCCACCGGCGCGGAGAACTCCGACGAGTGCGCGTGGATCGCGGCGGGCCAGCCGGGCGGCGCGGCGAACGTGACCATGGGCACGGGCACCTTCACCGAGCAGGCCAGCTGGTCGAACGACACCAACTCCTGCGCGATCACGCACGCGATCCTGCACTGAGCCCCGCGTGAGCGCGCAGTAGGCGCGCCTCGCGTGGGATACCTTGGCCCGGCCGGTGACGGCCGGGCCTTTTTGCGTCCACCATCCTTGGCGGTAGCGCTCCGGGCCATCGCTGGTGCGATGTCAAAATCGAGCCTGGCGATTTTTGCGTCTGCGCCCAGCCGGCATGCGACCATGCCCGGATGACGACGCACATTCCATCGCGCCTTGCCATCATCGGCGGCGGTCCCGCTGGCCTGATGGCGGCCGAGACCGCCTGCGCGGCCGGCATCCGGGTCGACCTGTACGACGCCATGGGCTCGGTGGGCAGGAAATTCCTGCTCGCCGGCAAAGGCGGCCTCAATCTCACCCATGGCGAGCCGTTCGTGCGCTTCGTCGAGCGCTACGGCGAACGCCGCGACGGGATCGCGCACTGGCTGCACGCGTTCGACGCCGAGGCGCTGCGCACCTGGGCGCGTGGGTTGGGCGTGGAAACTTTCGTCGGCAGCTCGGGCCGGGTGTTCCCCGCCGACATGAGGGCCGCGCCGCTGCTGCGCCGCTGGCTGCACCGGCTGCGCGCCGACGGCGTGGCCTTCCACATGCACCACCGCTGGCTGGGCTGGCAGGAGGACGGCGCGTTGCGCTTCGCCACGCCGGCGGGTGAGCGCGGCATGGCCGCCGATGCAGCGGTGCTGGCGCTGGGCGGCGCAAGCTGGCCGAAGCTCGGTTCCGACGGCGCCTGGGTGGCTCCTCTGCGTGCCGCCGGCATCGATGTCGCACCCTTGCAGAGCGCGAACTGCGGCTTCGAGATCGCGTGGAGCGAACACCTGCGCACGCGCTTCGCTGGCGCGCCGCTCAAGGCCGTGACGGCGCACTGGACCGATCGCCAGGGCGCCGTGCAGGCACGGCAGGGCGAGTGCGTGCTCAGCGAATACGGCATCGAGGGCAGCCTGGTCTACGCGATCGGTGCGGACCTGCGCGAGCGCATCGCGCAGGATGGCGAGGCCGTCCTGCACCTCGATCTCGCGCCAGGCATCGCGCAGGCGGCGCTGGCCGAGCGCCTTGCCGCGCCGCGCGACAAGCACAGCGTGGGCGACTGGCTGCGCCGCCGCGCGCATCTGGACGCGGTGAAGTGCGCGCTGGTGTTCGAAGCCGTGGACAAGGCAATACTGGCCGATCCGGCCGCGCTCGCCTCGCGGATCAAGGCGCTGCCGCTGCTGCTGAGCGCGCCGCGCCCGCTGGCCGAGGCGATCAGCACGGCCGGCGGCGTGCGGCTGGAAGCGCTCGACGAACACCTGATGCTGCGCGCGCGGCCGGGCGTGTTCTGCGCGGGCGAGATGCTGGACTGGGAGGCGCCGACGGGCGGCTACCTGTTGACCGCCTGCTTCGCGAGCGGTTTGCTGGCGGGACGTGGTGCGGCGCATTGGCTGCAGCGGCAGGCGGACCGCTGAGCCTGCGGCATCCGTGCCGGATCAGCCGCGCAGGGACGCCCCCGCCAGTCGTCCCAGCCTCAGCTCCAGCCAGCGGCTGACATCCCCCCACTCGCGGTCGAGGATCGAGTAGCACACCGTGTCGCGCAGGCTGCCGTCGGGGCGGCGCTTGTCGGCGCGCAGCACGCCGTCCCGATGGGCGCCGAGGCGTTCGATTGCGCGTTGCGAGTCGAGGTTGCGATGGTCGGTGTGGAATAGCACCGCCACGCAGCCCAGCGCGTCGAACGCGTGCGCCAGCAGCAGGCGCTTGCAGGCGGTGTTGAGGTGGCTCTTCTGCCAGCGCCGCGCATACCACGTGTAGCCGATCGCCAGCCGCGGCAGCTCCGGCGTGATGTCGTAGTAGCGGGTGGTGCCCACGATCTCGCCGCTGCCCAGTTCGCGCACCGCGAACGGCAGCATCGCGCCGTCGCGCTGGCCGGCCAGCGCCTTCTCCACGTAGGCGCGGGCCTGGCCGGGCGCCGGCGCGCTGGTGTACCACAGCTGCCACAGCTCGCCGTCGGCGGCGGCGGCCTCCAGCGCGGAAACGTGGTCCAGGCTCAGCGGTTCCAGCGCGACATGCGCGTCGCGCAGCAGGATGGGCTCGGCGAAGGGGGTCATGCGTCGAGATCGGGGATCAGCTTGCTTTCCAGCCGCGCGATGTGGTCCTTCAGCAGCAGCTTGCGTTTCTTCAGGCGGGTGAGCTGCAACTCGTCGCGGCCGATCGCGCTCGCCAGCTGGTTGATTGCGGTGTCGAGGTCGCGATGCTCCAGCCGCAGTTCGGCGAGCAGTTGGGCTGTCTCTGCTTGATCCTGTACCTGCATGACGGTGTGCTGCGGTGCGGACGATACCCCGTAGTGTAGCGCTGCCGGAAGCGGACGGAGCGGGCGGGTACAATAGGCGTTCCGCCGCCGCGATTCTCCCCATGTCCGCCTTGCCCGAAACCGCATCCATGCCTGCCGCCGAGGTCGAGCGCCTCGCCACGCGGCTGCGCCACCAGGTCGGCAAGGCGATCACGGATTTCCGCATGATCGATGACGGCGACAAGGTGATGGTGTGCCTGTCCGGCGGCAAGGATTCCTACACCCTGCTGGACATCCTGCTGCAGCTGCAGGCCAGGGCGCCGGTGCGCTTCGAGCTGATCGCGGTGAACCTGGACCAGAAGCAGCCGGGCTTCCCGGAGCACGTGCTGCCGGAATACCTGAAATCGCGCGGCGTGCCGTTCCACATCATCGAGCAGGACACCTACAGCACGGTGACCCGGGTGATTCCCGCGGGCAAGACCATGTGCAGCCTGTGTTCGCGGCTGCGCCGCGGCTCGCTGTACACCTGGGCGGCGGCGAACGGCATCACCAAGATCGCGCTGGGCCACCATCGCGACGACATCCTCGCCACCTTCTTCCTCAACCTGTTCCACCAGGCCAGCCTGAAGGCGATGCCGCCCAAGCTGCGCTCGGACGACGGCCGCCATGTGGTGATACGCCCGCTGGCCTATTGCCGCGAAAGCGAGATTGCCGAATACGCTGCTCTGAGAGAATTTCCCATCATCCCGTGCAACCTGTGCGGTTCGCAGGAGAACCTGCAGCGCAAGCAGGTGCGGCGGATGCTGGACGAGTGGGAGCGCGACTACCCCGGCCGCAGCGAGACGATGTTCCGCGCGCTGGGCAACGTGGTGCCATCGCAGTTGGCCGACCGCCAATTGTTCGATTTCGAAAGCCTTGGCACGGTCGAGCGGGCGGGCGAAGGCGAAATCTGAGATCATTGGGCGTTCGTCCGAATGGACGTCCATACTTCCATACGTGGCATCAGCGAGGAATAACGTGTCCATCTTTGCATCCGTTGAAATGGCTCCAGGCGATCCGATCCTCGGCCTCACCGAAACCTACCTCGCCGATCCGCGCCAGGAGAAGGTGAACCTGGGTGTGGGCATCTACGTGGACGAGCAGGGCAAGGTGCCGGTGCTGGACGCGGTGCGCCAGGTGGAACAGGCGCTGGCGCGCGACAACCAGCCGCGCAGCTACCTGCCGATCGACGGCCTGCCCGCGTACAACCGTGCGACACAGAAGCTGCTGTTCGGCGAAGGCGCGCCTATCCTCGAGGCGGGCCGCGTGGCCACCGCACAGACCATCGGCGGCAGCGGCGCGCTGCGCGTGGGCGCCGACCTGCTCAAGCAGGTGCTGGGCGCGAACGCGAAGCTGGCGATCAGCAACCCCAGCTGGGGCAACCACCACGTGGTGTTCCGCACCGTCGGTTTCCAGCTGATCGACTACCGCTACTACGACGACGCCAGCCACGGCCTCGACTTCGCCGGCATGCTGGCCGACCTCGGCAAGCTGGAGCCCGGCACCGTGGTGCTGCTGCACGCCTGCTGCCACAACCCCACCGGCGTGGACCTCGACGCCGCGCAGTGGGCGCAGGTGGTGGCGCTGCTGAAGGACCGTGGCCTGCTGCCGTTCGTCGACATGGCCTACCAGGGCTTCGACAAGAACGCGACCGCGGATGCCACCGCGGTGCGCCTGCTGGCCGACTCGGGCATCCCCGCCTTCGTGGTGGCGAACTCCTACTCCAAGTCGTTCTCGCTGTACGGCGAGCGCGTGGGCGCGCTCAGCTTCGTGGGCGCCGATCGCGACGAGGCCGCGCGCCTGCTGTCGCGCATCAAGACCACGATCCGCGCGAACTACTCCAGCCCGGCCACCCATGGCGGCAAGCTAGTGGCGGGTGTGCTGGAGAGCGCCGAATTGCGCGCGCTGTGGGAGCGGGAGCTGGGTGAAATGCGCGGCCGCATCCACGCGATGCGCGCGGCCTTCGTCGACAAGCTCGCCGCGCTGGGCGCGCCTGGCTTCGGCTTCATCAACAGGCAGGCCGGCATGTTCTCGTACTCGGGTCTGAGCAAGGCGCAGGTGGACCGCCTGCGCGAGGAGTTCGCGATCTACGCGCTCTCCAGCGGCCGCATTTGCGTGGCCGCGCTCAACACCGGCAATATCGACTACGTGACCAAGGCCGTCGCCGCCGTCTGTCGTTGACTCCTCCGGCTCGTCCTACATGCGTGGCCGCCGCAAGGCGGCCTTCGCTTCTCTGCATGGATATCGAATGTTCTTCCGCAACCTCACCCTGTTCCGTTTTTCCCCTGCCGTCGCCGACGATCTGAAGCGCCTCGATGAAGCGCTGGGCGAACACCGTCTGCGCCCCTGCGGACCGCTGGAGATGTTCACCAAGGGCTTCGTACCGCCGGTCGGCCGCGGCGACGAGGCGCCGCTCACCCACGCGGTGAAGCATTGCACCTGGCTCACCGTGGGCGGCGAGGACAAGCTGCTGCCGGCCGCCGTGGTCAACGACGAGCTGCAGCGCAAGGTGCGCAAGATCGCCGAGGAGGAAGGCCGCAAGGTGGGCGGGCGCGAGCGCAAGCGGCTCAAGGAAGACCTGCTCACCGAGCTGCTGCCGCGCGCCTTCGTGCGCAGCTCGCGGATGTCAGCCTACGTGGACACGAAGCACGGCTGGCTGGTGCTGGATACCTCCAGCCGCAAGTCAGCGGAGAACGCGCTCAGCCAGATCCGCGAGGCGCTGGGCAGCTTCCCCGCCGTGCCGCTGGCGCCGGAGGAAGGCCCGCGCGTGCTGATGACCGACTGGCTCGCCAATGGCACGCTGCCCGCCGGCCTCGCGTTTGGCGACGAGGTGGAACTGCGCGACCCCGCCACCGCCACCGGCGCGATCGCCAAGTGCCGCCGCCAGGATCTCGATGCCGAGGAAGTGAAGGAGCATCTGCGCAACGGCAAGCAGGTGTTCCAGCTTGGCCTGGTGTTCGACGACCGCATGAGCTTCGTGCTGGGCGAGGACCTGATCGTGCGCAAGCTGAAGTTCCTCGACGTGGTGCTGGACGAGATGGGCGACGGCCACGAGGACGCCCAGGCCGAGGCCGACGCCAGCTTCGCCCTGCTCACCCTGGAACTGGAGCGCCTGCTGGCCAAACTGGAGGAATGGTTCGGCCTGCCACGTCCCAGCGAAAGCTGAGATTGGCGCCAGGTCACGCTTTCCGGAGGGCGTGACGACCGCCCCTTGCGCCCGGACCCGGTTCTCCCCACATACTGCCTGCCCGGCCCGCCCTTCGTGGCGGTGCCGGACGTACAGGCAGCAGGCTCATGGCGCAGCATCTCGAAGGCGACTGGCTGGAACTGGCGACCGCAGGCGGCAACACCATCCGCGTGCTCAAGGCCGCCCATCCGCGTGCGCGGCGGCTGCGCCTCACCGTCACGCCCAAGGGCGCGCGCGTCACCTATCCCGACGGCACCCATCCGGCCCAGGTCAGCGCCTTCCTGCGCCACCACGCCGACTGGCTGGAGCAGAAGCTCGACGAGCTGAACCTGATCGTGAAGCCGTTGCCACCGCTGCGCGTGGGTCACGCCACCACGCTGCCGCTGCGCGGCGAGCTGGCCACGCTGGACTGGGCCGACGGCGCCTATCCGAAGATCGAGGTGCAGGCCGACGGCCTCACCCTGGTGATCCCGCGCCCGCACACCCGCGCCCTGCCGGTGGCGCGCGGCCTGTTGGCCTCGCATTTCGAATCGCTGATCCGCCGCGACGTGGCGCGCTGGCTGGCGTTCTACGTGCCGCAACTGGGCCTCGCTCCCACCGCGCTCAAGGTGCGGCCGATGAAGAGCCTGTGGGGCAGCCTAGACACCCGCGACCGCATCAACCTCGACCTCGCGCTGGCGCTGGCGCCACCCGCCGCGTTGCGCTACGTGCTGGTGCACGAGCTCTGCCACCTCCGCGTGCGGAGCCATGCGCCGCGCTTCTGGGCGCAGGTGGAAGGCTTGCTGCCCGACTGGCGCGAGCAGCGCGACTGGCTGCGCGTCAACGGTGCCACATTGAAGGCCGAATTGGATCGGCTGGTAGCGGATGTGGCGGATTGATGCGGTTGCCGGCGAAGGGGGCTTTCATCACTACTGCCGCATCGCGTTTCCGCCGTTGGTGTTTCAATTGACTCTAAAGTCTAGTGATGTCTGCTTCGGGTCGGAGCCGGCGTCGGCACCTAGCCCTATAGATAGCTCATCCTTAGCGTCTATAACGAGCTCTTCCGGCAAGCATCCGTGTTACCGGCCACATCATGAGAGCCCAGGCTACCCCTGTTCCTGCGCTCGCAACAACAATGCGCAGCAGAAATTGAGCCGTAAGCTCATCGTGACTGTGCGCGACTAGCGCAAATCCGACGGCCAACGGCGTGCCGAACATCGGTGCAGCTGCCATTACAAAGTGCATCGGGGATGCGTTCATCCAAGCGCCGAATTTAGTCATCAGCCCCTCCTGGCTTAAGTGTCTGCACTGGGTCGGAAGCAGAGGTTTCAGGTGGCCATTTAGCCTTAAAAACGACATTCTTGATCACGTGCACATCAATGGCGGGCATGGGGTACGGAAGAACAGGCGCCTTTGCGTGAAATTGCCCCTCTACAGTCGCCGTTGCCCGCATACCGTATTTCCGGACGTTG
>DATEKS010000010.1:0-3671 GCA_035277325.1 Rhodanobacter sp. | reverse complement strand
AGTTCGATGAACAGCACCGCGATCGCGGTGCGCGCGCGCGACGCGGCGGCGATCGCGGCGCTGGTCTGCCGCTCGAACGCGACGCGGTTCGCCAGCCCGGTCAGCGGGTCGTGCGTGGCCATGTACTCCAGTCGCTGCCGCTGCGCCTTGGCCGCGTGGATGTTGCTGAAGACCGCCACGTAGTGCAGCACGTGGTGTTGCGCGTCGCGGATCGCACTGATGCTCAGCTGCTCGGGGTAGACACTGCCATCCTGGCGCCGGCTCTGCACCTCTCCGTTCCAGTGACGACCGCCAGCCAGCGCCGCCCAGACCGATTCCGGCAGGGGCTCGCCATCGGGCATGCGGCGGGTTTCGTCGAAACGCCGCCCCAGCAAGGCCTGCGCGCTGAAGCCGGTGATCTCGGCATGGGCAGCGTTGACCGAAACCACCCGGCGCTCGGCGTCGGCGATGATCACGCCCTCGGCGATGCCGGCCAGTGCCTCGGCGGCCACCCGGCGCTCGCGCTCCATCGTCACGCGCTCGGAAATGTCGCGGATGATCGCCTGCCGCACTTGGCGGCCGCCCCAGGTGACCAGGCTGCTCTCGATCTCCACCGGGCGCTGCTTGCCGTCGTCGGCCAGCAGCATGCCGATGGCGCCCCCCCTGGCCTGCGACTGCAGCCCGCCGACGAAGATCGTGTCGAACTGGCGCCCTTCCAGCAGGCCTCTGGTGCAACCGATCCAGGCCTTGGCCGTGTGGTTCGCCTCGAGGATGCCGCCGCGGCTCTCGTCGATCATCAGGATCGCGTCGTTCGCGCTGTCGAACAGCAGGCGGTAGCGCTCCTCGCTGCTGCGTATGCCCTGCAGGATGCGGCGCGCCATGCGCAGCCACAACAGCGAGGCGACCACGGCAGCCGCGAGCACGGTCAGGAACAGCACTGTGCCGATCCAGGCCGCGCCGTCGGCGATCTGCGACGAGAACAGGTTGCTGCGAGGCTCGATGAACCGGTTGGACTCCGCGATGCGTTCGCGCGCCGTGGCCGCCATGGCGGGCGTGATGCTGCCGTCGGCGTAGGCACGCTGCAATTCGCCGGCGATGCGGTCCAGCCCGTCGATGGTGGTGTCGGTGGAATACCAGGCCGCGATGGCCTGTTTCATGTAGGGCGCCGACGAGAAGTAGTGCAGCATGAAAATCATGCCGTCGATCGCTTCCGGTATCACGTGCGCATCGCGGAACGCCTGGCGGACCTTGGCATGGTCGAAATCGCCGCTGGCGATGGCGTCGCGGGCCCAGCGGTCCGAGGCGAGCACCGCCATGTTCTTCCGGTAGTCGGCCAGCAAGTCGGCGCGGCCGCTCTGGGCGTAGATCTCGAGGTCGATCACCGCCTGCTTCTGCGCCTTGGACCAGACACTCTCGCCGTTGAGGAAACCGGCGAGAGTGACCTGAATCTGCAGAGCTCCCCAGGTCAGCGTCAGGATCAAGCCGACCACGAACGCCAGCGCAATCGCCAGCGGCAGCAGGTGCTGCGACAATGATCTTCGCCGACTGGAAATCATGCTCTGCACCGCATCGATTCTGAAGATTCTAAAGCAACAAGTGCGCCAGGATGCCCCGGCCCACTCCATCAATTGCCTTAGGAATCAAGCCGCGGCCTCCACCCGCATTCCCGACTTGCCCTGTCTATCGATGCAATGGTCCAGGGTGATGCACATGCTCGTATAGCTGCGACGCACGCACTCCCCCAGATGCTGGACCTGGTCCACCCCTGGCGTCGTGCCGACCAGGGTGCAGACGATCTCAAGCGCTTCCCAAGGATGAGTATCGTCATAGGCGGCGTGAAGCTGAAGCCAACGCAGGCTCTTGGCGCGCCCCTCCTTCGGCAGGCTTTCCGCGTAGGCCGTGCTTTCGAAGATCCGCTGCGACCATTCGCCGGTGGCTCCCTCCACGGCGTAATTGGTGGCCACGATGCCGGCCGCCAGGTCGCCGCTGCGGCTCGCCTCCTCGCACCACGCGGCGAGCGCCTGGCTGCCCGCCGGCGGCCGTCCCGTCGTCACCTCCTGCTCCGGCACCCCGGCTCCCTCGGCCCAGTTCAGCCAGTACTCGGCGTGGTTCTGTTCGACGCGGATGTTGCGCACCAGCCAGCGCCGGGCGAGGTTGTCGCCCTCGCTCCGGCCGTAGCGGGTCTTCAGCAGGTTGTGCGCCATGTAGGCCGGGAAGCGCTCGATCACCGGCCACACGCCCACCATGAAGTTGCGCGTGGACGCCTGGTCGAGGCGAGCCTCGCCCATCTGCGCCCACACCTCATGGTTGAGCACGCCCTGCTTGGCCTGCTCGCAATCCGCCACCATGTCCTGCGCCCACTGCGGGTAGCTGTCCAGTTCGGTGAGCGCACCAGTACGTTCGAAACGGGTATACATGTGATTCTCCTTGGTCGGTTGTGATGCCCGGCTGGGTGTTGCCGTCTGACGGCCGACTCGGGGGCCGGGCGCCCGCAAGCCGGCCGTGGTCCATCGCCATGCCGGCGATGGATGTCCTCGTATGCTGAAGTCCGATTGTCACGCGGCCCGACGGATGCTGCCGCGCCGCGGATGCCGCAGCTGACGGGTTCCGGATCGGCGGGGAGCCGCCGGCCAGGCCGGTCATGGGTCCGGGTCGATTAAGCTGGCGTACGGAAAGCCGCCAGCCCTTGCCGCACAAGGCCTGCCGTGGAAGGAGCCGACTTCAGGCAGACACATGGCGCTGAACCGATCGCAACCCGCCACGAAGGGTTCGTCGCCAGCACGACCACTCCTGCGTTATTGATGCCTACACAGCAACCGGGAGGTCGCCATGCAGACCCGCATCACCACGAACGGCTTTTCCCTGCGGCGCCAATGGCTGGCGCGGGGCGCTGCCGCCCTGCTCGCCATCGCCGCGATCGCCGCCGTCCCCGGCCGCGCGCACGCCGGCGTGTTCGTCTCGGTGAACATCGCACCACCAGCGCTGCCGGTCTACGTGCAGCCAGCGATCCCCGGTCCGGGCTACATCTGGACGCCGGGCTACTGGGCGTGGGACGGCGACGAGTACTACTGGGTACCGGGCACCTGGGTGCTTGCGCCATTCGTCGGCGCGCTATGGACCCCGGGCTACTGGGGCTGGAGCGGCGGCGTCTACATCTTCCACGCCGGCTACTGGGGTCGCCACGTGGGCTTCTACGGCGGCATCGACTACGGCTACGGCTACGGCGGCCACGGCTACGACGGCGGCTACTGGCGCGGCAACGGCTTCTACTACAACCGCTCGGTGACCCACGTCACCAACAACATCACCAACGTCTACAACAAGACGGTGATCAACCGCACCACGATCGTCAACCGCACCAGCTACAACGGCGGCCCGCGCGGCGTCGCCGCACGCGCGACCCCGCAGCAGCTGGCCTGGAGCCGCGAGCCGCACACCGCTCCGGTGGCGGCGCAGCTGCAGCAACGCGCCATGGCCAGCCGCATGCCGTCGCTGCGCGTCTCGCAGAACCACGGCCGGCCGCCGATCGCGGCCACGCCGCGGGCAGGTGTGTTCAACGGGCACGGCACCGCGCCTGCACCGATGGCGGCGCACGAAACGCGCATTGCGCCGCCACCTCGAAGTCCTCGCGTTCGGAGCGGATCTTCATGCGCGCGCGCAATCGATCGACGAGCTCCACGCTCTTGCCGCTG
>DATEKS010000009.1:0-35698 GCA_035277325.1 Rhodanobacter sp. | reverse complement strand
AGGCCCTGCTCGGGCGGCGTTTCGACGAGACCCGCCGCATGCCCGACGGTGAGCCCCTGCCGGAATCGGTCTGGAACGGGCTGGCGGGCGGGCGCCACTGGAACGGCGAGGTGCAGAGCCGGCGCCAGGACGGCAGCATCTACCCCGAGCAGCTGAGCATCAGCGCGATCCGCGACGCGCAGCATCACGTGCTGCATTACGTGGCGGTGTTCAGCAACATCCATGCGGCCAAGGCGCAGCGGCAGCGGCTGGAGTACATGGCCACGCACGATCCGCTGACCGGACTGGCCAACCGTGTCGCGTTCGAGCGGCAGGCCAGCGCCGCGATCGCCGCCGCGTCGCGGTCGCGCAGCGCGATCGCGGTGCTGTTCATCGACCTGGACGCGTTCAAGATCGTCAACGACAGCTACAGCCACGCGCTGGGCGACCGCGTGCTGCAGAAGGTCGCCGAGCGGATCGGGCGGCAGCTCTCCGAACGGGACGTGGCCGGCCGCATCGGTGGCGACGAGTTCACCGTGCTGCTGGACCGGCTCGAACTGCGCGAGGACGCCGGCGTGGTGGCCGAGCGCCTGCTCGCTTGCCTGGCCGAGCCCATCGTGGTGGACGACTGCGAGATCGTGCTGAGCGCCAGCATCGGCATCGCCGGCTACCCGCTGGACGGCGGCGACGCGACCACGCTGATCGCCAACGCCGATGCCGCGATGTACGTGGCCAAGAGCACCGAGCGCAACACGCTGCGCTTCTACACGCCGATCATGCAAGCCGACGCACGGCAGCGCCTGCAGCTGGTGTCCGAGCTGCGCCGGGCGCTGGCGAACGAGGAATTCAGCCTGCGCTACCAGCCCAGCATGGACCTGCGCAGCAGCCGCATCGTGGCGGTGGAGGCGCTGCTGCGCTGGGAGCATCCGGAGCGCGGCGAGCTGCCGCCAGGCCAGTTCATCCCGGTGGCCGAGAGCCTCGGCCTGATCCGGCGCATTGACGAATGGGTGCTGCGCGCCGTCTGTGCGCAGATCCGCAGCTGGGACCGCGGCGGCATGCCGCCGATCCGCGTGGCGGTGAACGTGTCCGCGCGCTGGTTGGCCCATCCTGCCTTCGTCGACGGACTGGGCCGGGCGCTGCGCGAACACCAGGTCGCCCCGCAGCGGGTGGTGCTGGAGATCACCGAGGGCGCCATGCTGGGGCTGGGCGACGACACCGAGCGCACCATGCGCGCGCTGCACGATCTGGGCATCGAGGTGGCGATCGACGACTTCGGCACCGGCTATTCCTCGATGGCCTACCTCAAGCTGCCTGCCGTGACCTGGCTGAAGATCGACCGCTCGTTCGTCACCGGGCTGCCGAAGGGCGTCAACGACGTGGCGATCGTCGAGGCGATGCTGGCGATGGCGCGCAGCCTGGGCCTGGGCACCATCGCCGAGGGCATCGAGCACGAGGCCCAGCACCAGTTCCTGCTGAAGGCCGGCTGCGACGAGGGGCAGGGCTACCTGTATTCGTATCCTCTGCCGGCCACCGCGCTCGAGCGCCTGATGAATCCGCGTCCGACGCCGACCCGGCTCAGTCTGGTGCCGCCCAAGCAGCAGTGAGGCTTCCGTCTACCTCGAGTACAGCGCCGGGAACCACTGCCGGAGATTGGCGACCTTGGGTGTGTCGTTGATTGCGATGTAGAGGTCGTCCGGGTGCCGGCTGGCGTAATCCTGGTGCCAGCTTTCGGCCGGGTAGAACGCCTTGAGCGGCACCAGCTGCGTGACGATGGGCGCGGCGTAGACCCGCGCCTTGCCGAGCTGGGCGAGGTAGGCGCCGGCGATGCGCTGCTGTTCGGGGCTCGCGTAGAAGATCACCGAGCGGTATTGCGTGCCGCTGTCCGGTCCCTGCCGGTTGAGTTCGGTGGGGTTGGCGGCGACCGAGAAGAACACCTGCAGCAACTGGCCGTAACTCACCTGTGCCGGATCGAACAGCACCTTCACCGATTCGGCGTGGCCGGTATCGCCCTCGCTGACCTGGTCGTAATGCGCGGTGGCGGCAGGGCCACCGCTGTAGCCGGCCCAGGTCTTGCGCACGCCCCTGACGTGCTCGAACACCTCCTGCACGCCCCAGAAGCAGCCGCCGGCGAACACCGCGACCTGGTCGCCGTGCGCGGCAGCGCGGGACGCATCCAGCGCCGGCGCCGGCAGTTTCGTGGCGGCCTCGGCCGCGGGCGGCAGTGTGCAGGCGCCGAGCAGGCTCAATGCGAGCGTGGCGCCGAGGGTACGGAAGGGATGGCGGCGGGCGGTCATGGCTGGCCTCGCGATGGGGGGCGTCGGCTATTCGTTGACGGCGGCCGCCGGGTTACCTGTGCCTCATGCCCGATGCTACCGTGGCCTCCTTCATCGGAGCCCATGCATGTCCGACGCGATCGACCTGGATGCCTACCTGCAACGCATCGACTGGCACGATGCGCTGTCCCCCGACCTGCCGACGCTGCGCGCGCTGGCGGTGGCGCATGCGGCGGCGATCCCGTTCGAGAACCTCGATCCGTTGCGCGGCGTGCCGGTGCCGCTGGAGCTCAATGCGCTGCAGCGCAAGCTGCTGCACGAGGGCCGCGGCGGCTACTGCTTCGAGCAGAACCTGCTGTTCGCCGCCGCGCTGCGCGCGATCGGCTACACGGTGCACGGCCTGATCGCGCGCGTGCTGTGGAACCAGCCGGAGGATGCGGTCACCGCGCAGACCCACATGCTGCTTCGGGTGGAGGCGGACGGCGAAAGCTGGCTCACCGACGTGGGCTTCGGCAGCATGAACCTGGCCGGCGCGCTGCGCCTCGAACCTGGCGTGGCGCAGGCCACCGGGCTGGAGCCGTTCCGGCTACTGGAGCGGGATGGCGAGTGGCGCATGCAGGCCTGCGTGCGCGGTGACTGGCTGACGCTGTACCGCTTCGACCTGCAACCGCGCGAATTCATCGACTACGTGGTGGCGAACCACTACGTCTCCACCTTTCCGTCATCGAACTTCGTGCAACACCTGATCGTGGCGCGCACAGCACGCGACCGTCGGCTGACCTTGCGCGACCGCGAATTCACCGTGCGCCAGCCCGGCATGGAACCGGAGCGGCGCACGCTGCGCGACGGCGAGGAGATGTGCCGGGTGCTGGAGCAGGAGTTCCTGCTGCGGTTGCCGGACCGTGCCGCGTTGCTGCGGCGGCTGGATGCGCTGCCGGCGTAAGGATCGCTCCCGATGGCAGATCCGCTCGCCCGCGAGCTGGCTGGCGAGGATGCTGGGGGCGGTATCGGAACCGAGCCGATCAGCGCTATCGCCGGGCAAGCTCCTGGCCTTCGAACTCGCCCCGCCGGACCATGAGGCGGCCACCGGGTACGTTTGCCACGGCCGCGGCGCCATTGAGGGCATCGAGTACGACGAAGGTGGCTTCGTTGCCGACCGCCAGCCCGTAGCCGGCCTTGCCGATCGCTGCGGCGCCGGCGTGGGTGATCATGTCCAGCGCGATGTGCAGGTGCTCGTCCGTGTAGAAGCCCGAGCGGTAGCCGACCAGCATCGCCCGCTGCAGCATGTCGCCGTTGCCGTAGGGCCACCAGGCGTCGCGGATGTTGTCGTTGCCGGCGAACACGCGCACGCCGGCCTCGCGCAGCCGAAGCACGGGTGGGAAGGGACGGTCGCCAGGCGCGTTCGTCATGATGGCGACGCCGGCCTCGGCCAGCGCACGCGCAGTACGATCGACGACCTCGACCGGCACTTCCCCCAATGCGTAGGCGTGGCTGACGGCCACGCGCCCTTCCATTCCCAGCGCCTCGGTGCGCCGTGCGATGCGCAGCAGTTGCTCGACGCCCTGCGCGCCCGGCTCGTGCAGGTGGATGTCGACCTTGCTGCCGTGCCGTTCCGCGATGCCGAAGACCACGTCCAGCTGGGCTTCGGCGTCACCGTCGAACGTGCTGGGATCGATGCCGCCGACCACGGCCGCGCCCTCCTGCACGGCGGCTTCGAGTACGTCCGCGCTGCCGGGGCAGGAGATGACGCCCGCCTGCGGAAAGGCGACGATCTCGATGTCCACGGTGTCGTGCCACTGCTCGCGCGCCTCCAGTACGGCACGGAGATGGGACAGGCCGGTGCTGGCATCCACGTCGACGTGGCAGCGCATGGCGACCGTGCCGAACGCGGCAGCCTGTGCGATCAGCGCGCTGGCACGCTCCATCATGGGCCGCGACTGGGCCAGCTGACGCTTCTCTATGGCCAGTCGCTCGCGCAGGCTGGCCGCGGGGAGATGCGGTTGCCAGCGGTCGCCGACGAAGCTCTTGTCGAGATGGATGTGCCCGTCGACGAAGCCCGGCAGCACCAGGCGCCCGCCCAGGTCGATCGTCTCGGCGGCGGCCAGGGCGTCGTCGGTGGGGGCGATGGCGGCGAAGCGCCCGTCCTGGACGGCGAGGCACAACGGTTTGCCGTGGCAGTCCACGGCGTTCTTGAACAATCGGTCGAACATGGCGTGCTCCGATGGCGCATGGCCGTCGGCGATGGCCATGCCTGCAAGGCGGCTTCCACCTTAATCGGGGCGGATCAGTCATTTACAAATTGAACGAGTTGGTGAACACCAGTGGGTTCCTGGACGATTGGCAGCGTCCTGACGCGATCGCGCTGGGTAGCAGCGCGTGCGGGAGCCCGGCGAGTAACGGGCTACCGCGGCGCGGCCACCACGTGGATTTCCGCATCGTCGACACGCACCACCTGGCCCGCGCGGATCTTGCAGGTCTTGCGCAGCTCGACCTGGCCGTCCACGGTCACCGCACCACTCGCCACCACCGCCTTGCCGGCGCCACCGCTGCCGCACAGGCCGGCCAGTTTCAGCAGCTGGTTCAGCTCGACGTGGTCGCGGTCGAGTTCGAAGGTGAGGTGCTGCGGCTTCATGCGGTTTCGTCGTCGGGCAGGGCGAGGAAGGCGAAGAATGGCCGCTCCTGCTCCGTGGCGAAAGTGGCGGCGTCATCGAGCACGCCCAGCAGGGTGTCGAAGCTCGCTTCGTCGGCGCGGCGCAGCGCCTCGGCGTGGCCGAACAGCAGCGCGTGGCCCCAGGCGGGGCGCCACGACGGATCGCGCAGGCAGTCGGCCAGTGCGTCCCAGTTGTGGCCGAAGTCGGCCGGCAGCGACAGCGCGACGGCCATGCGGCGCAGCAGTTCGGCCTTGTCGCCGCAGCCGGCGAGGTCGAGCCGGCACACGGCCAGGTCGGTGCTTGCCGCAGCCTTCGCCATCGTGTCCAGGTCCGCCTCGTCCACGAAGTACACGCCGTCGTGGGCAGGGCGGCTGAGGTCGAGGTCGGCGTCGTGCGTGCTCATGGCTGCCAGCTGAAGCGGCGGAAGCTGCGGTAGTGGTCGTCGGTGTAGTAGTACGCCTCGGGCGGCGTGCCGCCGGTGATGATGCGCCGTGCGCCGCGGTTGTGTGCGCCGGGCGTCTCCACCGTGTACTCGTGGTAGTAGCCGCGTGGCTGCTTCGGCAGCAGGCCTTCGTAGTTGCCGAACACCACGCCGTCCTGGCTGTGCGGGAACGGGCCGCCGCGCGCGATCAGTGCCAGCGTGTCGCGCGCCTCGGGAGGCAGGAAGGCCGGCAGCGCGTTGCCGCCGTTCGCGGTGGCGGCAGGCAGGGTCGGCAACGTGGCCGGCGACGGCGTATGCGCCTGCCGGTTCCACAGCAGCGCGACCACGACGATCGCGAGCACGAGCAGCGGTTTCCAGTAGCGCATGCGGATCGGTGAAGGTGGGCGGGGGACGAGTCTAGCATCGGGCCACCGTGCTCCCGCTTCCCTGGGCGCAGGAAATTGCGCAAACTCGGGCGCCCGTCCGCGGCGCACTGGCGCGCCGCGTCCTGCCAGGAGCCGAAGCTTGAACATCGCCAGCGACCGCGCGCGGCTGCCGCGGCAGATTCCCTACATCATCGGCAACGAGGGCTGCGAGCGTTTCTCGTTCTACGGGATGCGCAACATCCTCACGCCGTTCCTGATCACCAGCCTGTTGCTGTATCTGCCCGAAGCCGAGCGGCCCGGTGCGGCGAAGGACGTGTTCCACAGCTTCGTGATCGGCGTGTACTTCTTCCCGCTGCTGGGCGGCTGGCTGGCCGACCGCTGGTTCGGCAAGTACCCCACCGTGCTGTGGATGAGCCTGGTGTACTGCTTGGGGCATGCGTGCCTGGCGCTGTTCGAGCACCACCGCACCGGCTTCTTCGTGGGCCTTGGGCTGATCGCGCTGGGCGCGGGCGGGATCAAGCCACTGGTGGCCTCGTTCGTGGGCGACCAGTTCGACCAGTCGAACAAGCACCTCGCGAAGCTGGTGTTCGACGCGTTCTACTGGATCATCAACTTCGGCTCGTTCTTCGCCTCGCTGCTGATGCCGATCTTCCTGCGCCAGTTCGGCGCCGCGGTGGCGTTCGGAATTCCCGGCGCGCTGATGCTCGTGGCCACCGTGGTGTTCTGGTCGGGGCGGAAAAAGTACGTGATGCTGCCGCCAGCGCCGCCCGACCCGCATGCGTTTTCGCGGGTGGTCCGCACGGCCCTGCTGGCGCACGCGCCGGGGCGGGCGCGGCCGGGTTTGTGGGTGGCCGTGGCCGGCGTGCTGGCGGCGGGCGTCGCGTTCGCGCTGCTGCCGCAACTGGGCTTCGTGATCGTCGCTTGCCTCGCCCTGGTGGCGCTGATCGGCGGCGTGGGCGGCGGCACCTGGCTGCAGCTGGAACGGGCGCGCGGTGTGCATCCCGATGCGGCGGTGGACGGCGCGCGCAACGTGCTGCGCGTGCTGGTGATCTTCGCGCTCACCACGCCGTTCTTCTCGCTGTTCGACCAGAAGGCCTCGACCTGGGTGTTGCAGGGCAACGAGATGACCATGCCCGCGTGGTTCCAGTCGGCGCAGATGCAGGCATTGAACCCGTTGCTGGTGATGCTGCTGATCCCGTTCAACAACCTCGTGCTGTATCCGCTGCTGCGTCGCCGCGGCTGGGAGCCTACCGCGCTGCGCCGGATGACCGCGGGCATCGCGTTCAGCGGCCTGGCGTGGATCGTGGTGGGCGCGCTGCAGGTGCTGCTGGATGGCGGCGCGCCGCTGTCCATCCTGTGGCAGGTGCTGCCGTATGCGCTGCTCACCATGGGCGAGGTGCTGGTGTCGGCCACCGGACTGGAGTTCGCCTACAGCCAGGCGCCGGCCTCGATGAAGGGCGTGGTGATGAGCTTCTGGAACCTCACCACCACCATCGGCAACCTGTGGGTGCTGCTGGCCAACGCGGCGGTGCGCAACGAGGCGGTGACCGGCGCGATCGCCGGCACCGGCCTGGGCCTGGTGGCGTTCCAGATGTTCTTCTTCGCCGCCTTCGCGCTGGCCGCCGCACTGGCCTTCGGCTTGTATGCGCGGCGTTACCGCGAGCAGGACAACTACCGCGCCTGAGCGCCAGCCCGCAGCAGCTCGGCAAGTGCGATGCCGACCACCAGCCAGAACGCGCCCAGCGCGTAGCCGGCCAGCACGTCGCTCAAGTAGTGCGCCTGCAGCAGCACGCGGCTGAAGCCGACGCTGGTCACCAGCGCCACCGCGGCGGCGACCAGGTCGCGGTGGCGCTGCGGCGGCCACTGGCGCAGCAGCAGGTAGGCGAGCAGGCCGAAGAACACCATCGCGCCGGCGGCGTGGCCGCTGGGGAAACCGAAGCCGGCTTCCGCGATGAGGCCATGGCCATCGAATGGCCGCGGCCGCTGCATGAACTGCTTGATGGCATGGTCGCTGGCCGCGGTGCCGCCCAGCGCGATGCACCAGGGCACGAACAGCCGCCAGCGCCGGCGCAGCGCCAGCAGCAGCGCGATCACGCCGGCGGCCAAGGCGATCAGCCGGGGATCGCCGGCATAGGTCATGCCGGCGATGATCTTCTGCCCGTCCGGCGCAAACCGTGTATGCAGCTCCTGCGCCAGCGTCACGTCGAAACGCGCCAGGGCGGTCCGTGCCCACACGGCCCAGGTGAGCAGCAGGAACAGCGCCGCGAACAGTGCCTGCAGGATCGTGGCCGTGCGCGGACGCAGTGCGAGGTAGCCGTTCTTGCCGGTCGCCGCCAGCCGGCGGCGGCGTGCACGGCGCCAGGCGAAATCGCCGGCAAGCAGGGCCAGGATCAGTACGGCGGCCCACAGCGCCAGGATGTGCTGGCTGATCCAGAGGGGGAGGGCGTCCATGGGGCTCCGGCGACATTGGAGGCAGCGGCGAAGCTTGCCGGATGGCGGTCATGACTTCCAGCGCTGGCCCTGCCGCGGCTTTGCCGCGATAGTGGCGCGGTTCATGCCACCGGAGTCCGTGATGTTCCAGCGTCAGCTTTCCCTGCGCCTTGCCGTGTGCGGCGCGTTGTTCGCCTTCGCCGCGGCGGCTTCCGCCCAGACGGCGTCCCTGCCGGCGGCGGCGCAAGCGGGTGTGTCGGCCGGCACGTCGACAGCGCTGCCGGCCCAGCTGCAGGACTTCGACGCCTACATGGCCGACACCCTGAAGACCTTCAAGGTGCCCGGCATCGCGGTGGCCATCGTGAAGGACGGCAAGGTGGTGCTGGCCAGGGGCTACGGCGTGCGTGAGCTGGGCAAGCCGGCGAAGGTGGACGCGGACACGCTGTTCGCGATCGCCTCCAACACCAAGGCGTTCACCGCCGCGGCGCTGCAGATGCTGGCGGACCAGGGCAAGCTGGACATGGACGGCCGGGTGATCGACTACCTGCCGTGGTTCCGCATGAGCGATTCCTACGTGACGCACGAGATGCGCATCCGCGACCTGCTGGCGCACCGCAGCGGCCTCAGCCTCGGCGCGGGCGATCTCCTCTATTGGCCGCCCACCAGCTACACCACCGAGGACGTGGTGAAGCGCCTTGCCGACGTGCCGATCAAGAACAGCTTCCGCGGCCACTATGCCTACGACAACATCCTGTTCGCGGTGGCGACGCTGGTGATCGAGAAGGTCTCCGGCCAGAGCTACGCCGACTTCATCCGCCAGCACATCTTCCAGCCGGTGGGCATGGACGAGTCGCTGGTGGACATGACCTACCTCAAACCCGGGATGGACGCGGCCACCGGCCACGCGCCGTACAACTTCAAGGACGTGAAGCCGGTGCCGCCGATGGCCTGGCTCAACGATCCCGGCGCGGGCGGCATCTACGCCAGCGTCAACGACCTCGCCAAGTGGATGAACGTGCAGCTGGCCGGCGGCGAGCTGCCCGACGGCAAGCGGCTGTTCTCGGAAAAGAGCCATCGCGAGATGTGGTCGATGCTGACGCCGATCCCGGTCGGCAAGCCCCCGATCCCCGAACTGGCGCAGCTCGTGCCGCAGTTCTCCGGCTATGGCGAGGGCTGGTTCCTCAGTGACTACATGGGCCAGAAACTTGTCTGGCACACCGGTGGCTGGCCGGGCTTCGTCTCGCGCCTCACCCTGGTGCCGGGCCAGCACCTGGGCGTGGTGGTGCTGACCAACCAGCAGTCCGGCGCGGCGTTCAACGCTGTCACCTATCGCGTGCTCGATGCGTACTTGAACGCCGCACACAAGACCGACTGGGTGGCAGCCTATGACAAGGCGGTGAAGAAAAGCGAAGCCAAGGCCGACGACAGCTGGGCGAAGCACGAGGCCGCGCGCGACAAGAACGCCAAGCCCTCGCTGCCGCTTGCCGGCTATGCCGGCACCTACCGCGATCCGTGGTACGGCGACATCGTCGTCAGCAACGAGGGTGGCAAGCTGCGCCTGCGTTTCAGCAAGACCAAGCAGCTGGTCGGCACGATGACGCCGTGGCAGCACGACACCTTCATCGTGCGCTGGGACGACCGCTCGCTGAATGCGGACGCCTTCGTGAACTTCGCACTGGACGACGACGGTCACGTGCGCGAGATGCGCATCAAGCCGATCTCGCCGATGACCGACTTCAGCTTCGACTTCCAGGACCTGCGGCCGGTGCCGGTGCCGGTGAAGGCTACTGACAAGAAGGACTAGGTAGCAGTGCTTTTCCTTCTCCCTCCGGGAGACAAATCGGCAGGATTGCCGATTTGCACGGCGGAGCCGCCCGAAGGGCGAGGCACATGGATGTGCCGAATGAAGGTGCCCGACCTGCAGGCGCAGGAGCGCCTGCGGAACAGCGCAAGCTGGCCCGTAGGGCGAACGCCATGGATGGCGTGAGTAAAGGGCGGATGAGGGTTCGGTCTCGCCGTGCATCACGCTGCGGCCGGACCCTCACCCCAACCCCTCTCCCGGCGGGAAAGGGGCTCAAAGGCCAACCAAATAAGGGGATCACCATGCGTCCAAGTCGTCCCGTCGTCGCCGCGCTGCTCGGCTGCGGCCTGCTGTTTTCCGCCACCACGTTCGCGCGCGACACCGCGCCGGCCGCACCGGCGCATCGTTTCTTCCACGTGCAGTTGGGCAGTACCCAGACGCAGCCGGTTTCCGGCCGCCTGCTGCTGTTCGCCACCGCGGCGAAGGATGCCGAGGCCGCGGCGAAGGAGCATGGCGGCGACGGCAAGGTGGAGGAGGTGGATACCAGCCCGTTCTTCCCCACCCAGACCGCGGTGGCGGCGCGCGAGGTGAGCCGGCTGGCGCCGGGGCAGACGATCGACATCGACGCCGACCACACCGCGTTCCCGCAGGGCTGGTCGCAACTGGCGCCGGGCGACTACTACGTGCAGGCCGTGCTGGACGTGCACCACGACTACAACTACCACGGTCGCGACGGCGGCGACCTGGTGAGCAAGGTGGTGAAACTGCATCTGCCGATGGCCGCCACGCCCGACCTGACGCTCACGGACACGTTGCCGGAGCGCAAGGCGTGGGACATCCCGAAGCGCTACATGAGCGAGACGTCGCTCAAGCACTTCGACGAGGCGCGCCAGCATACGCAGGCCATCGACTTCGTCAGCCCCGTGCTGAGCGCGTTCTGGGGCCGGCCCATCCACATGCGCGGCTGGGTGATGCTGCCGCCGGGCTACGACGCCAAGGCCGCCGCGACCTATCCCACGGTGTACTACACGCACGGCTACGGCGGCGACGCGAACACGCTGGCCGGCAGCGCCGCGATGGTCTACGGCGCCACGGCGGAAAAGCAGATGCCGCCGATGATCTGGGTGTTCCTCGACCAGTCCAGCCCCACCGGCACCACCGAGTTCGCCGACTCGGTGAACAACGGGCCGTGGGGCGTGGCGCTCACCACCGAACTGATCCCGCAGCTGGAGAAGACCTACCGCATGGACGCGAAGTCCAGCGGCCGCTTCCTGCAGGGCCATTCGTCGGGCGGCTGGGCCACGCTGTGGCTGCAGACGCGCTATCCGAAAGTCTTCGGCGGCACCTGGTCCACCTCGCCCGATCCCAGCGACTTCCACGACTTCACCGGCGTGGACCTGTACGCGCCGCACGCCAACGTCTTCCGCAAGCCGGACGGCACGCCGTACCCGCTGGTGCGCGACCACGGCAAGGTGCTGGCCACGTTCCAACAGTTCGCCCAGCTGGAACGCGTGATGGGGCCGTATGGCGGCCAGATGGCCTCGTTCGATTGGGTGTTCTCGCCCAAGGGCAAGGATGGCCGGCCGCAGCCGATGTTCGACCGCGACACCGGCGACGTCGATCCCGCCGTGGTGGCGTACTGGCGCGACCACTACGACATCGCGCACCGCCTCGCCCAGCACTGGCCGGAGCTGAAGCCCGACCTCGACGGCAAGATCCATCTCTACGTGGGCACCGCCGACACCTTCTACCTCGACGGTGCCGCGCACAGGCTCAAGGCGGTGCTGGACGGCCTGCATGCTAAGTCCGACATCCGCTTCATCCCGGACCGCACGCACTTCGACCTGTACGGCATCGGCAAGGATCGCCAGGGCCTGCTGAAGGACATCAGCTGGCAGATGTACGCCGTGGCGCGGCCGCATTCGACGCTGAAGCCGGCGGCTGCCGCGGCACCCTGAGCGGATGGCGGGCATGGCACGGGCTCCGGCCGACACCATGCCCGCCACGAGGTGCGCAGGATCGGAACCGCGTCGCGGCACCGGCCCGCGCAAACTCGGAGCCGCCCATTCGGAGACCGGTACTTTCCCGAGGCCGAGGGCGATGAGGCGTCAGCATCCCGCCCCGCCTCCGCGTCGGAAGTGGCCGGCACATGAACGATGCGCGCACCGTCGCGTTGCGCTCACACCGTTTTGCGGCATAGTCGCGCGGCAAGCGCAGGGGGTATCGGCGCTTGGGCTGCCATGGCGCATGGGTCCGGTTCCGCCTGAGGCGGATGCGGACGACGCGCATGGTGCGGCGGCACGGGGCTTCGCAGCGAGCGGGTGCCGGCTGTCGCGACAACCAACATCGTGTAGGGAGGGAGTCTGAAGATGAAAGCGTCGATCGTGTTCGCCTTGGCGTTCGGCTGCCTGCTGGCCATTCCGGCCGTGCAGGCGCAGCAGTCCGCCGCACCCGCGGGTTCCACCGGCCAGTGCAAGGATGGCAGTTACACCAGCAACACCACCAAGCGCGGCTCCTGCAAGGGCCACAAGGGCGTGAAGGAGTGGTACGCCGCCGATGCCGCGTCGGCCAAGGCGTCGAAGAAGTCGTCGAAGACGGAAGCTGCCGCCGCCGCACCTTCCGCTGCCGCCGCACCCGCTGCTGCGGCCGCCCCGGCTGCCGCTGCAGCCCCTGCGGCCGCGTCGAAGAAGTCGATGGCCTGGACGAAGCCGGCCGCGACCGCGGCGCCGGGTGGCGGCCCGGGCATGGTCTGGGTCAACTCCGGCAGCAAGGTCTACCACTGCCCCGGCGACAAGTGGTACGGCAAGACCAAGCACGGCGAATACATGAGCGAGGCCGACGCCAAGGCCAAGGGCAACCACCCCGAGCACGGCAAGGCCTGCACGCCTTGAAACCGGGATGATCGTGGAGTCGTAGGAACGAAGGCCGGCGCAAGCCGGCCTTCGTTCATTCCGGGATGCCGGTGCGTTGGCGATCCATGGGTGTATCGCCCCGACATGCAACGCTGTACGGGTTCACGGTGATGAATCCCTTGCGTGCCGCTGTCACGGACGAGCTGGCGCGCCACGCCGCCGTCACGATGTCTGGGATGGCACCGCGGGGCTGTCTTCGCCCAGCGGCCCCAGCGTGCGCACCACCATGCTCTGCGGCGTGGACAGCGGCAGCTGCGCCTCGCGCAGGCGGGCCAGGATGTCGAACAGGATGTCGCTCTTCACCGCGCCCACGTCACGCGGGCTGCGCACGTAGGAGGTGATGCTGAAGGTCATCGAGCTGGCGTTGATGTTGTCCAGTCGAACCACCGGCGGCGGGGTGTTCAGCGTGGCAGGGTGCGCCTTCAGCGCGTCCTGCATCAGCTGGCGCGCACGCGCCGCGTCGGTGTCCAGCGGCATCGGCAGCAGGATGCGCACGCGGCCCTGCGCGCTGGCGTGGGTCACGTTGCGCACGTTCTGGGTGATCAGCTGCGAGTTCGGCACGATCACGGTGGAGCGGTCCCACAGCTGGATCTCGGTGGCGCGCACGTTGATGCGGCGGATGTCGCCCTCGACCTCGCTGGACAGGCTGACCCAGTCGCCCACCTTCACCGGCCGCTCCACCAGCAGGATCAGGCCGGAGATGAAGTTCTGCACCACCGCCTGCAGGCCGAAGCCAATCCCCACCGACAGCGCGCTGGCGATCCACGCGATGCTCTGCAGGCTCACGTTGAGCGCGGCCAGTGCCAGCGCGAACACCAGCACGCCGCCCAGGTAGCCGAGCAGGGTGACGATGGAGTCGCGCATGCCTGGATCCATCGCGGTGGTGGGCAGCAACTGGTCCCGCAGCCAGCGCTTGAGCATGCGCAGCACCACCAGGCCCAGCACGAACACCGCGATCGCGCCGAGCACGGTGCCGGGTTCGATGTTCAGCTGGCCGAGCTTGAGCCCACTGAACAGCTGCAGCGTGCGCTGCGCCAGTTCGGCCGGGCTGGAGTCGAACCGCACCAGCACCAGCGCCAGCGCGGCCAGCGCCAGCAGCACCCGGGTGACGCCGATGAGCACGGTGGCGGCCTGCTCCAGCGTGCCGGGAGCAAGGTCGAAGCCGGCCTGCAGATGCGCGCCGCTGCGCCCCTGCGGAGACAGCAGCGTCTCGAACAGGTCCCGCGCCAGCTGCATCAGCAGGTACATGCAGGCGGCGACGAGGCCCGTCCACAGCATCTGCACCGCGATGAAGAACGCCAGCGCGATGTAGCCCAGGCACACCGCGAACCAGCACAGCACCACGCCCACTACCGCGGCGAAGCTGAGCAGGCCCATCCACAATGGCCGGCGCAGCTTGCCCTCGTCCTTCGCTTCGGCTTCGCGCCGCGCCCGGCGCAGGCGCAGCAGCACCGAGCCGACCAGGCCGCTGATCAGCAGCGCCAGCAGCGCATGCAGCAGCACCGTGGCCGGCAGGCTTGAACCGATGCTGCGCACGATGCGATCGGTGAGGCCTGTCAGCAATGCCGCACCGCCCAGCAGCCAGGGGTGGTACCGCAATCGCTGTGCAGCGATGTCCGACAGCGGCAGCAGCCGCCACGACGCCCGCTTCGCGGACAACAGCGCGCCGCCCAGCCCGGCCATCAGGGCGGAGAAGATCACGACGCGCGTGGCCGACGTGGCCAGTGCGTCGAGGTCGGTATCCAGCGTGCCGTTCCAGTTGAGGCCCAGGTGCACCAGCTTTGCGCCTAGGCCGATCACCAGGGTGGTGGACAAGGCCATCACCGCTGCCATCGCGCTGCGGCGCAGATGGCCGTCCGGAAGCCAGCGCGTGGCGGCGAACTGCCACAGCCGCTGCAGTGCCCGGTGGCCGCCGATGAACAGCAGCACGGCCGCGGCCAGGCACAGCAGCAGCGGCAACCGGTTCGGTGACTGCCAGGCATTGCTCCAGCCTTCGGCCCAGTCCCCCGCGAAGCGTTGCAAGCGTGTCGTGTCGCCGGGCAGCGTGCGCACCTGGTCGGTCCAGAACGCGTGGCCGAGCGGCGTGTTGGTGCGCTCAGCCAGCTGCGCCTGGAACTGATCGCTGCGCAGGCCGCTGATCTGCGTCACCACCTGCGTGGCATCGAGGCCCAGCGACTTCGCCTGCACGATCTGCGCGTTGAGGTTGGCCTGTGCCTTGTCCAGCTGGCGACGCTGTGCGGCCACCTCCGGCGCCTCCGGTGGAGCCCCCTTGGCCGGAGGCGGTCCAAGCACGGTGATCTGCGCCTGCAGGGCGGTCATCTGCGGTGCGAGGCTGTCGGCCAGCTGGCTCGCCTGGTCCTGCACCTGTATCGCGCTGGTGCGCAGGTCGGCCAGTGGCGGCGTGCCGGCCTTGTTTTTCTGCGCGTCCTTCAGCGCGGCCTTCACCGAGTCGAGCTGGTCGCTCAGCTGCTGCAGGGTCTGGGCCGGCGTGGCGGCGGGAGTGGTGGTATCCGCATCGGCACGCGCCCAGGCAGGAGAGGCACCGAATGCCAGCGCCAAGGCCAGCAGAATGGTCGGAAACGCCGGCAGGCGACGAAGCAAGGTAGGCATGCCCGGCATGATCCGAGCCGGGCAGTGGACGGTCAACCAGCCGACCGGCCGAGGCATGGCTGGCGTTCAGTGGGAAGCATCGTGCATACCCGAAGTTTCACAAGCCCGACGACGGACGCACGCCCAGTGCCGCCGTCAGAGCAGCGAGGACCAGCAGCGCGGCGGACAGCAGGGAGGCCATGTGCAGACCGTGGAGGATGCCGCTGCCGGCCAACGTGCCGAATGCCGCCACCCCCATCGCGCCGGAGGACTGGCGCACGGTGTTGAGCACGCCGGCAGCGAGCGCGGAGCGGGTGCGCGGCACGCTGGACAGCACCGTGGCGGTCATCGACGGCACTGCCACGCCCACGCCGATCGGTATCAGCAGCAGACACGCCATCAGTGCGGCATAACCGGTGGCGGCATCCGCAGCCAGCATCAGGGCGAAGCCCGTAGCACCCAGCATCAGGCCGACGGCCATCGGCCAGCGCGGACCGATGCGTGCAGCCAGCCGACTGCCCACCACGTTGGCCACGGTGACGGCGACCATGAAGGGCAGGAAGGCGAGGCCGGTGGCAGAAGGCGAGTAGCCGCGCACGCGCTGGAAATACAGGCTCAGCACGAAGATGGTGCCGTACAGCGTGAAGTTCACCATCAGGCCCACCACGTTGGCGGCGGCGAAGGCAGGCTGGCGGAACAGGACTAGCGGCAGCATCGGCGCGCGGCTGCGCGATTCGATGCGCAGGAAGGCAAGGCCGGCCGCTGCGCCCACGGCCAGCAGCCACACCACGCGCGGTGCATGCCAGCCCATGCCGCCGGCCTCGATCACCGCACCGGTCGCACCGAGCAGCATCACCGCCGCACATAGTTGGCCGGCGAGATCGAGGCCGCCTTCGTGGCGGTGGCGCGGCGTCTCCTCCAGCCATTGCCACGCCATCGCCATGCCGAGCAGGCACAGCGGCAGGTTGATGTAGAAGATGCTGGCCCAGCCGAAACGGTCGATCAGCACGCCGCCCACCAGCGGCCCCGCCGACAGCGCCACGCCGCCGGCGGCCGTCCACAGCCCCAGTGCGCGGGCGCGTGCCGGTGCGTCATCGCCGCAGGCATGGTTGAGCACCGCCAGCGAGCAGGGCATCAGCAGCGCCGCGCCCAGGCCCTGCACGGCGCGTGCCGCCACCAGCAGCGGCAGGCCGGGTGCCAGCGCACAGGCCAGCGAGGCGGCACCGAACACGCCCAGCCCGAGCACGAACACGCGCTTCGCGCCCAGCCGGTCGCCCAGCGCGCCGGCCGAGAGCAGGAAGGCGGCAAAGGCCAGCGTGTACGCGTCCACCACCCACTGCAGGCCGGCCATGCCTCCGTGCAGCGCATGTCCGATGCGCACCAGCGCCACGTTGACGATGGATACGTCCAGCTGCACTACCAGGAAGCCGAGGCTGGTGGTGGCGGTGACCAGGGCTAGCGGGCGTGGGCGACTGGTGGCGGTGAAGGGCATGCATGCTCCAGGGTTTCAGGTGGATCCTGCACCCACCATGTTGGCGACACGGTGACGGCAGAAGTTTCGCCGCGGGGCGAAACGACACCGGACTGTGCCGATCGCCCCTTGCGAACAGGTTGGCCCGCACCCACGCTAGTCGTCTCCCCGTTTCCTGCGCCGCCCATGATCTTTCGCTGGTTCGAATCCCTGATCGATGCGTTCAAGGAGCCACACGACGGCATGCCGCCGGCGTCTGTGGGGCGCTTCTACCTGTTCTACCTGCGCCAGGTCTGGCCGCTGTTCGCGGCCGTGGTGGTTGTGGGCTTCGCGGTGGCCGGCATCGAGGTGTCGCTATTCGGCTTCATCGGCCGCATCGTGGATATGGCCAAGGAGGTGCCGCAGCCGGGCTTCTTCCAGCGCCACGGGCGCGAGCTGCTGTGGATGGCGGCGGTGATCGTGCTGGCGCGGCCGTTCTTCAGCGCGCTGCACGACCTGCTGGTGAACCAGGCCATCGTGCCCAACCTCACCACGCGCATCCGCTGGCAGAACCATCGCTACGTGATCCGCCAGAGCCTGGGCTTCTTCCAGAACGACTATGCCGGACGCATCGCCAACCGCATCATGCAGACCGGCAGCGCGTTGCGGCAGTCCACCGTGCAGATCGTCGACGCGATCTGGTACGTGGTGGTCTACACCGGCAGCGCGGCGGCGCTGTTCGCGCACGCCGATGCGTGGCTGGCCCTGCCGTTGCTGGTGTGGGTGGCGCTATACGTGGGCACGCTGGCGCTGTTCATTCCGCGCATCAAGCAGCGCTCGTGGCTGGCCTCGGCGGCGCGTTCCAAGTTGATGGGGCGCATCGTGGACGGCTACGGCAACGTGCTCACGCTGAAGCTGTTCGCGCATGGTCGCCGCGAGGAAGCCTACGTGGCCGAGGCGATGGCCGAGCAGACCGAAAAGACCCAGCGCATGACCCGCGTCACCACTGCGATGGACGCCAGCATCACCGCGCTGAACGGCCTGCTGATCGCCGGCACGTCCGCGCTGGCGCTGTGGCTGTGGAGCGAGGGACGCGTCACCGTGGGCGCCATCGCGCTCTCCACCGGGCTGGTGATCCGCATCAGCAACATGTCCGGCTGGATCATGTGGGTGGTCAACGGCATCTTCGAGGACGTGGGCACGGTGCAGGACGGCATCACCACCATCGCCCAGCCGCGCGCGGTGCAGGATCGCGAGGGTGCGATGCCGCTGGAGGTGACCAACGGCGCGGTGCATTTCCACGACATCCACTTCCACTACGGCAAGCAGGGCGGGGTGATTTCCGGGCTGGATCTCGCCGTGCGCGCGGGCGAGAAGATCGGCCTGGTCGGGCCGAGCGGCGCGGGCAAGTCCACCCTCGTCAACGTGCTGCTGCGCCTGTACGACCTCGAAGGCGGGCAGATCACCATCGACGGCCAGGACGTGGCGCAGGTGACCCAGGAAAGCCTGCGCTCGCAGATCGGCGTGGTGACCCAGGACACATCGCTGCTGCACCGCTCGATCCGCGACAACATCCTCTACGGACGCCCCGACGCCAGCGAGGCGCAGATCGCGGAGGCGGTGCGCAAGGCGCGTGCCGACGAGTTCATACCGACGCTGCTGGATGGCGAGGGCCGTACCGGTTACGAGGCGCTGGTGGGCGAGCGCGGCGTGAAGCTTAGCGGCGGCCAGCGCCAGCGCATCGCGATCGCCCGCGTACTGCTCAAGGATGCGCCGATCCTGGTGCTGGACGAAGCCACCAGCGCGCTGGACTCCGAGGCCGAGGCGGCGATCCAGGAAAGCCTGGACCTGCTGATGCAGGGCAAGACGGTGATCGCCATCGCCCATCGCCTCTCCACCATCGCTCGGATGGACCGGCTGGTGGTGCTGGACAAGGGCCACATCGTGGAAACCGGCACGCATGCCGAGCTGGTGGCGCGGGGCGGGCTGTATGCGCGGCTGTGGAAGCGGCAGACCGGTGGCTTCGTGGCGGTGGAAGACGAAACGGCCTGACCGGGCGCTCGCGGCTCAGGCGATCAGTTCGCGATGCGGGTTGCGACCAAACGGGGAGCCGTGCAGGCGCAGGGCCGCCGCGACGTAGGCCCAGAGACCTTCCGGCGATGAAGCGTGTTCGGGAGGCGAGCCGCCGGGCTCCTGCCGTCCGGCGGTGCCGGTCCTGACGTACTTGCCGATGACCGTCGCCGTGCCGCCCGGCGCATGGTCCGAACCCGGCAGTGTCCGGCTGAATTCGCCGGTCAGCAGCGTCACCACGTTGCGCCGTGGCAGGGCCATCACGCGGTCGAGGAAGGTGATCAGCGACGGCGTGATGGGGGCCATGATGTCGCGTGCCAGCGTCCCGGCGTCGTCGTGATGCGTGTCGAATTGGCGGTCGTGGCGCCCCGTGTAGGCCGGCTGCGCGAAGATCACGCCGGCGCCGGCGTGGATCATCGATTCGACGCCGGCGAAGGTAGAGCGCTGGCTGTCGATGGCGATGCTTCCGGCGGGCATGCCGTAGGCGCTGCGGATGGCGTCGAGTTGTCCGGCCGGCACATGCCCGCGCGCATCGTCGAGGCTCAGGACGCGCTCCAGCGCGACACCGCCTTCCGCAGGAGGCGTCGCCGCGACGCCGACCGGCAGGCCGAGGTTGTTCACGGCCACGCAACGGGCCGACGCATCCGGCATGGCTGCGGCCATACGCAGCAGCCGGCTGCGTGAAGCGCTTTCCAGCATCGCCGCGCGTGCATCCGCGTGCGGGTAAAGGCCATGCCGGAAATCGATCGAGGCGATGTGCGCCAGGGCTGTTTCGGGAAGAGCGCCAAGCGACCCTGCGTCGACGCAAAGACCATTGCCGAGATGGCGGACGTTGTCGGCCGTCACTCCGAACGCGCCGCTGGAAAGGAACGAGTCGGCGCTGTTGAACAGGCCCGCCGGGCCGCCGTTGAGCCAGAGCACCACGAGGGTCGGTCGCTCAGGCGTGTCACGGGGTTCGGCCAGGAGGGGCTGCCTGCCCAGCGCGAGTGCCCCGGCGATGGCCGCGCCCGCCTTGAGCACCGTGCGTCGCGAGATGGGATGGTCGTTCATCGGATGCTCTCCTGCGTGCCTGTCTCGTGGAGGTGCTGCGGATGCGTCGGTGAAACCCTGGTGCTGCGTTGCCGCGGAACCGCCGTTCACCCAGAATCAAGCCTAGTGGTGTCCGTATATCGACAGGAGGCCATGCTGTGTCGCATTCAAGACAACGCACCGGTTTGGCTCCGGCATGGCCGGTGACCGCGCTGGCCAAGGATTATCCGAAGGGGTGTCTCGTCCCGCGGCATAGGCACAAGCGTGGGCAGCTCATCTATGCCGCCTCGGGCGTGATGCAGGTGACGACCCGCGAAGGCATCTGGATCGTGCCGCCGCAGCGTTCGCTATGGGTGCCTGCCGCGATGCCGCACGAGATCCGCATGGAAGGCCATGTCGCCATACGCACGCTGTATCTGGACCGGACCGCGGGGAGGCTCCTCGGCGGCCATTGCCGGATCCTGGCGATCACCGACCTGCTTCGCGAGCTCATCCTGGCGATGGTCGGCGCGCACGGAGCCAGGGAAGCGCAACGGATGAACGTGATGCTGCCGCTGCTGTTGCACGAACTGCGTGGCGCCGACGAGGCGGCCATCCACATTCCCACGCCGTCGGATCCGCGGTTGAAGAAGGTATGCGGCCGTCTGCTGGCCGACCCTTCCCGGACCGATACGCTCGATCAGTTGGCGCAACAGGTCGGCGCGAGCAGCCGGACCCTGGCGCGGCTCTTCGAAAGCGAATTGAAGATGAGCTTCGCGCGCTGGCGGCAGCACGTGCGGCTGGGTCGTGCGTTGAGCCGGCTGCATGCGGGCGCTTCGATCAAGAGCGTGGCGAGCGATGCCGGCTACGCCAGTTGCAGCGCCTTCTGCGCCATGTTCCGCCGGATCATGGGCGTCACGCCCACCGACTATGGCAGGGGGTGACCGCCTGAGGCGTCCGGTGCGGTGGCCGCCGGACCGTGGGGAACCGACGAACCCGGGCCCGGCAGCAGCAGGTCCGGCCTGGTGGGCAGCGATCACTCCGCCAACGCCGCGGAGTGATCGTGCCGCATGTGTCTACATCCCGATCGCGGTTTCCGCCTTCACGTACGGCAGGTCGTGCGCCTTGGCCACCGGCTCACAGGTGACCTTGCCTTCGCACACGTTGAGGCCGTTGCGCAGGTGCACGTCCTGCGCCAGTGCCTGCTTCCAGCCGTTGTTCGCGAGCGACAGCGCGAAGGGCAGGGTCACGTTGTTGAGCGCGAAGGTGGAGGTGCGTGCCACGGCGCCCGGCATGTTGGCGACGCAGTAGTGCACCACGTCGTCGACCACGTAGGTCGGGTCGGCATGGGTGGTGGCGTGCGAGGTTTCCACGCAGCCGCCCTGGTCGATCGCGACGTCGACGATCACCGAGCCCGGCTTCATGGTCTTCAGCATCGCGCGGGTGACCAGCTTCGGCGCGGCGGCGCCCGGGATCAGCACGGTGCCGATCAGCAGGTCGGCGCGGCGCACCAGCTCCTCGATCGCGGCGCGGGTGGAGAACACGGTGGAGATCGCGGTGCCGAACTGGGCCGAGAGGCGCTTCAGCGCGTCGGCGGAACGATCCACCACGGTGACCTTGGCGCCCATGCCCACGGCGATCGTCGCCGCGTGCGTGCCGGACACGCCGCCTCCGAGGATCACCACCTCCGCCGCCGGCACGCCAGGCACGCCGCCCAGCAGCACGCCGCGGCCGCCCTGCGCCTTTTCCAGCGAATGCGCGCCGACCTGCGGGGCGAGCCGGCCAGCGACCTCGGACATCGGGGTCAGCAGCGGCAGCGAACCGTTCGCCGCGGTGACGGTTTCGTAGGCGATGCAGATGGCGCCGGAGGCGATCAGGTCCCTGGTCTGTTCCAGATCCGGGGCAAGGTGCAGGTAGGTGAACAGGATCTGGCCCGGGCGGAGCTTCCTGCGTTCCGCCGCCAGCGGCTCCTTCACCTTCACGATCATGTCGGCTTCGGCAAAGATCGGATCAGGTCCACTCGCGATGCTGGCACCCGCCGCGACATAGTCGGCGTCGCTGATGCCCGCACCCAGGCCGGCACCGGTTTCCACCACGACCTGGTGGCCATGATGCAGCAGTTCCTGCACGGACGACGGGACGAGGCCCACGCGGTACTCGTGATTCTTGATTTCCTTCGGCACACCGATACGCATGGCTACGGGTCTCTTGCTGGGAAATGGAAGTAGCGGGCCGGCCGGAATGCATGCCGATGGAGCGGCAGTATGATCGTCGTGTCACGCAATTTCTCGCCAATTTCAATCGTGGTATGGCTTGTTTGTAGAATGTTTGTCGGTGAAATAAATGAGTTATGAAATTTCATGCCGCATCCTGACCCGACCCTCGACGAGCGCGACCGCGCGATCCTCAGACTGCTGCAGCAGGACGGTCGCCTGACCAACCTGGAGCTCGCCCAGCAGATCAACCTCTCGCCCTCGGCCTGCCTGCGCCGGGTGAAGCTGCTGGAGGAGCACGGGTTGATTGCGCGCTACGTGATGCTGCTCGACGAGAAGGCCGTGGGCCTGCCGGGCACCGCCTTCGTGCTGGTGACGCTGGACCAGCAGGGCCGCACCGCGCTCGACGCGTTCGAGGCGGCGATCCAGCGCCATCCGGAAGTCACCGAGTGCTGCCTGCTTGCCGGCGCGGCCGACTACATGATGCGGGTGGCCTACGCCGATGCCGCCGACTTCGAACGCATCCACACCGATATCCTCACCCAGCTGCCCGGCGTGGTGCGCGTACAGTCCACGCTGGCGCTGCGCACGGTGAAGAAGACCACGGTGCTGCCGGTGTAGGCCGGTCGTGGCTGGCTTGATGCGTATGCCCTTAGTCATGTTCCCTGGGCTCGCCGGCTGACCGACACTCGGGGAACACTTGCAGGGGATACAAGCATGCGCCTCAACCCGCTGGCTTCCGCCTTCGCCTGTGCGTGGGCTTCGTTCGGGCTGTCCCTGCTCGTGGCCGCTCCGGCCGCCGCGCAACAGAAACCCGATCCGCAGGCCCAGCTGATCGCCAAGCGCAACGCCATCGAGAAGGAACTCGAGCAGGTCGCGGTCATCGACCGCAAGGTGATGGTGAAGATGCGCGACGGCAAACTGATGGCCGCCGACATCTATCGCCCGAAGGGTGCGGGCAAGGTGCCGATCATCTTTTCGCGCACGCCGTACAACTTCAATTTCTGGGACGTGAAGCTGGGCGCACCTCGTGACATGACGCGCGAGCTCGAAGCGGTCAAGCGCGGCTACGCGTACGTGGAGATGCAGGAGCGCGGCCATTTCTTCTCCGAAGGGAACTACGACATCCTCGGCATGCCGCTGAGCGACGGCAGCGACGAGCTCAAGTGGATGTCCTCGCAGCCGTGGTCCAATGGCAAGGTCGGCACCACCGGTTGCTCGTCGACCGCCGAATGGCAGCTCGCCGTGGTGGCGCAGAACGATCCGGCGCTGGCCACGTTCAACGTGCAGGGTTTCGGTGCCGGCATCGGCAAGGTCGGCCCGTATTACGAACAGGGCAACTGGTATCGCGGCGGCGCGGTGCAGATGCTGTTTATTTCCTGGATCTACGACTACGGCATCCAGAACCAGACGCGGCCGCTGTTCCCGCACGGTACCTCGCAGGCAGACCTGATCAACGCGTCGCACTTCTACGATCTCGCCCCGCAGATGCCGCCGGTCGACTGGAACAAGGCGTTCTGGCACCTGCCCGAGAAGGACATCATCAAGGCCGTGGGCGGCCCGCCGGGCATCTTCGAAACGCACATGCCGGTGGCCACCGGCGGCGACATGATCGCGCGCACGCCCAACGATCCCGCCTGGTACAAGGGCGGGCTGTGGAACGAAAAGCTCAAGGTCAGCAAGCCGGGCCTGTGGTTCATGAGCTGGTTCGATGTCTCCGTGTCGCCCAATCTCGCCGCCTACAACGAAGTGCGCCGCACCGCGCCGAAAGCCATCGCCGACCAGCAATACGCGATCATCGCGCCGGTGCTGCATTGCGCGTACACGCGCGCCAGCGAGCACACCATGATCGGCGACCTCGACGTGGGCGATGCGCGCTTCGACTACAACGACCTCGTCTATGGCTGGTTCGACCATTACCTCAAGGGCGAGGACAGCCCCATCCTGGATAAGCAGCCCAAGGTGATGTACTACGTGATGGGCGCGAACCGCTGGGAGAAGGCCGACACCTGGCCGCCGGCCGGGGCCACGACGCAGGATCTCTACTTCGCCAGTGAGGGCCAGGCCAACACGCTCTACGGCAACGGCAAGCTGGTCGACACGCCGCCCGCCGCGGACCATCCCGACAAATTCGTCTACGACCCGGAAAATCCCGTGCCCACCTTTGGCGGCGGCGGTTGCTGCCAGGGTTCGGCGGTGAAGTTCGGCTCCTACGACCAGCGTCCGCAGGAAACCCGCAACGACATCCTGGTCTACGACTCCAAGCCGTTCGAGCACGGTACCGAAGTCAGCGGGCCGATCACGGTGACGCTGTATGTTTCCTCAAGCGCGAAAGACACCGACTTCACCTTCAAGGTGATCGACGTGTACCCCGATGGCCGCGCGTTCAACATCACCGAAAACATCCAGCGCATGCGCTACCGCAATGGTTACGACAAGCCGCTGGCGTGGATGTCGCCCGGCCAGATCTACAAGGTCACCTTCCAGCCGATCGACACCAGTTACTACTTCAAGCCGGGACACAAGCTGCGCGTGGATATTTCCAGCAGCAACTTCCCGCGCTTCGACCGCAACCTCAACACCGGCGGCAACAACTACGACGAAGTCAAAGGCGTCATCGCCCGCAACGTGATCTACCACGACAGCGAGCATCCGTCCAAAATCACCATCACGGTGGTGCCGAATGCCGAGCCGGTCGCAGAGAGGAAAACCGACAAGAGCGGTTGAGGCGATTGCCTGACGCGCCTCACTTGACTCTGGACCTTGATCAATGGTCTAGACTTGTCGCATGAACACGCAAACCAGCTCCCTCACCATCGGTGCCGTCGCCAAGCGCGTCGGCGTGGCCATCGACACCATCCGCTACTACGAGCGCGAAGGGCTGCTGCCCGAGCCGCTGCGGCGAGCCTCCGGCTATCGCAGCTACGGCGAAGGCACGGTCACGCAGCTGCGCTTCATCCGCCGCGCCAAGGACCTCGGTTTCACGCTGGAGGAAATCCGCGAACTGCTGGCGCTGTCGGCGGACCGCCAGCGCGGGGTGAAGGCGGTGAAACGGCGCGCCGAGCAGCGGTTGGCGGCGATCGAGCAGCGCATCGCCGAACTGCAGCGCGTGCGCGATGGGCTGGCGCAACTGGTGGCCTCGTGCCCTGGCCACGGCAAGCCGGAGGAGTGCCCGATCCTGCGCGCGCTGAGCGACGAGGAGAAGGGCGCATGAACGGACAGGACAGTTGTTGCGCACCGATGCCGGCCGGCGCCAATGCTTTGGTGCGCGATCCGGTATGCGGCATGGCGGTCGACCCGGCCGGCGCGCGACATCGCAGCGCGCACGCGGGCGGTGAGGTGGTTTTCTGCTGCGCCGGCTGCAAGGCGACCTTCGACGCCGATCCCGAGCTCTACCTGGCTGCCGTGCCGAAGCCTGTTGCCGGTTGCTGCGCATCCGGTGCTTCGCCGATGGCGTTGCAGATGCAGGTGTCGCAAGGGCATCCCGACCACGCACACCACGGGCGCGCTCATCGTGGTCACGATCACCACGATCATGCGCAGCACGCCCGCATGTCGAAGGATCCGGTCTGCGGCATGACCGTGGACCCGCAGACCACCGCGCACCATGCCAGGCACGCCGGCCACGACTACCACTTCTGCTCGACCCGCTGCCGGGAGAAGTTCGTGGCCGACCCGGATGCGTACCTGGGCGAGCGCAAGCCGGCGTCGCCGGCGCCGGCCGGCACGATCTACACCTGCCCGATGCACCCCGAGGTGCAGCAGGTCGGCCCCGGCGATTGCCCGAAGTGCGGCATGGCGCTGGAGCCAATGATGCCAGCGCTGGACGAGGGCGACGGCGGCGAGCTGCGCGCGATAGCGCGGCGCTTCTGGACGTTGCTGGCGCTCACCGTACCGGTGTTCCTGCTGGCGATGGGGCCGCACCTGTTCGGCTGGCACCTGCCGTCGCCGTGGGACGGCATCGCCGGTTGGATCGAGGCGCTGCTGTCCACCGCAGTGGTGTTGTGGGGCGGCGCGCCGTTCTTCGCGCGCGGCTGGCGTTCGCTCAAACCGTGGTCGCCGAACATGTACACCCTGATCGCGCTGGGTACCGGCGTGGCCTGGGGGTACAGCGCGGTGGCCTTCCTGCTGCCCGGCATCTTCCCGGCCGGCTTCCGCGACATGCATGGCCGCGTGGGCGTGTATTTCGAATCGGCGGCAGTGATCGTGACCCTGGTGACGCTGGGCGATTTCCTCGAACTGCGCGCGCGCCGGCGCACCGGCTCGGCGTTGAAGGCACTGCTGGGGCTGGCGCCGAAGACCGCGCGGCGCATCGCCGCCGACGGCAGCGAGGCCGACGTGCCGCTGGGCGAGGTGCAGGCCGGCGACACGCTGCGCGTGCGCCCCGGCGAGAAGGTGCCGGTGGACGGCGTGGTGCTGGAAGGCGCGAGCCACGTGGACGAATCCATGCTCACCGGCGAGGCCATGCCGGTGGCCAAAGGCAAAGGCGACCAGCTGGCCGGCGGAACCTTGAACCGCGACGGCGCACTGGTGATGCGCGCGGAGAAGGTGGGCGGCGAAACCCTGCTGGCGCAGATCGTGGCCCTGGTGGCGCAGGCGCAGCGCAGCAAGGCGCCGCTGCAGCGCGTGGCTGACAGGGTGGCCGCGTGGTTCGTGCCTGCGGTGGTGGCCGTGGCCGCGCTGGCCTTCGCGGCCTGGGCCGCGTTCGGGCCGTCGCCACAACTGGCGCATGCGCTGATCGCGGCAGTGTCGGTGCTGATCATCGCCTGTCCCTGCGCGCTGGGCCTGGCCACGCCGATCTCGATCATGGTGGCCAGTGGGCGCGGCGCGCAGCATGGCGTGCTGTTCAAGGACGCCGGCGCGATCGAGGCACTGCGGGACATCGACACCCTGGTGGTGGATAAGACCGGCACGCTCACCGAAGGCCGGCCCGCGCTCACCGAGCTGGTGGTGCTGGGCGGGCAGCCGCGCGAACGCCTGCTGGCGCTGGCCGCCGCGCTGGAGCGGCCCAGCGAGCATCCGCTGGCACACGCCATCGTGGGTGCAGCCGATGCGGAAGGCGTGGCGACACTCGCGGCCACGGGGTTCCGCGCGCTCACCGGCCGTGGCGTGGTCGCCACGGTGGAAGGCAGCACGGTGGCGCTGGGCAACGCGAAGCTGCTGCAGGAACTGCGCATCGCGCCGGACGACGAGGCGAATGCCCGCGCCGAAGCCTTGCGCGGGCAGGGCGCCACCGTGATGCATCTCGCCATCGATGGTGCGCCCGCCGCCTTGCTGGCGGTGGCCGACCGGATCAAGCCGGAGGCGCCGCAGATCCTGGCGGCGCTCAAGGCGGCGGGCCTGCGTGTGGTGATGCTCAGCGGCGACAACGCCACCACGGTACGGGCCGTGGCCGGCAAGCTGGGCATAGCCGAGGTGCACGCGGAAGTCTCGCCCGCCGACAAGGCAGCGGCGGTGAACGCGCTGCGCGGCGAAGGGCGCAAGGTGGCGATGGCCGGCGACGGCGTCAACGACGCGCCCGCGCTGGCCGCCGCCGACGTGGGCATCGCGATGGGCAACGGGAGCGACGTGGCGATGGAAAGCGCGCAGGTGACCCTGGTGAAGGGCGAGCTGGGCGCGATCCTGCGCGCCCGCACGTTGTCGCAGGCCACCGTGCGCAACATCCGCCAGAACCTGTTCTTCGCCTTCGTCTACAACGGCATCGGCGTGCCTCTGGCGGCGGGTGTGCTGTATCCCGCGTTCGGCATCGTGCTGTCGCCGATGATCGCGGCGCTGGCGATGAGCCTCAGCTCGGTGTCGGTGGTGAGCAACGCATTGAGGTTGCGCCGAACGGCCCTGTGACGACTGTCACCGGCGATGCTTGACGGATGCTCCTGCCGCGCCTGTCGGCAACAGTGGAACATCTCTGTCGCACCCAATCACGGGTCGAAGGAGATGCCCCATGAACACGATCGACACGGTTCGCGATGCCCTGAATCGCTACGCACCCTCGCTGCTGCTGGCGCTGTTTTCCAGCGCCTCCATCGCGTTTGGCCTCGTCTGGTCGCTGCACGCGGTCATCCACCCGCTGGCGTTTTGAGGGATGGCCATGAATGCCACCAACGATCTGCGCGGCATGCTGGAGAAGCATGCGCCCCTGCTGCTGGGTCTGCTGCTCGTGCTGCTGTCCGCCCGTGCGCTGAAGAAGACGTTCTGGACCCTGTTCGGCATGTACATGGCCCTGCATTACAGCCATATCCATCCCTTCGGCTGAGGGCGCCGCCCTGTGCGCGGGGGGCGCGAAGTTCTAAGCTGCGCGCCTTCCCGCAGCGCACGAAATCCCCAGCATGCCCCGCACCCTCGCCGAATGGCTGGCCTACCAGGAACACGTCAATCCGCGCAGCATCGAGCTGGGCCTGGAGCGCGTGCGCAGCGTGTGGCTGCGGATGGGTGCGCCGTCGCCCGCACGCAAGGTGGTCACCGTGGGCGGCACCAACGGCAAGGGCTCCACCGTGGCGCTGCTGGAGGCGATGGCGCAGGGCGCGGAACTGCGCGTCGGCGCATTCACCTCGCCGCACCTGCTCGCCTACAACGAGCGTGTACGCATCGACGGCCAGGACGCGGACGAAGCGGCGCTGGTCGCCAGCTTCGAGCGCATCGAGGCGGCGCGCGGCGATACGCCGCTGACCTATTTCGAATACGGCACGCTGGCGGCGCTGGACCTGTTCGCCCGTGCCGCTCTCGACGTGGCGGTGCTGGAAGTGGGCCTGGGCGGCCGGCTGGACGCGGTGAACATCGTCGACGCCGACGTGGCCGTGATCACCACGGTGGACCTCGACCACATGGACTGGCTGGGTAACGACCGCGACAGCATCGGCCGCGAGAAGGCCGGCATCGCCCGCGCCGGCCGGCCTGCGATCGTGGGTGAATCCGATCCGCCGCAGGGCCTGCTCGACGCCTTGGCCGCCGCCGGCGCGCAGGTCGAGCGTGCCGGCCTGGATTACACCGTGGAACAGCACTCCGACGGCTGGTGCTGGCGTCATCGCGACGGCACGGCGATGGACTTGCCGGCGCCCGCGCTGGCCGCGCCGGTGCAATACGCGAATGCCGCCGCGGCGATCGCCGCGCTGCACGCGCTGTGGATCGGTGGCGGCCCGCTGGCGCCGCAGGATGCCTATGCCGCGGTCTGCCGCGGCCTGCGCCATACGCGGGTCGCGGCGCGCCTGCAGTCGATGGGCGGCGATCCGCCGCTGGTCGTGGACGTGGGCCACAACCCGCAGGCCGCGCGCGCGCTGGCCGCCTGGCTGGACGCGCAGCCGGCCGCGCGCACCCATGCGGTGTATGGCGCGCTGGCCGACAAGGACGTGGCCGGCGTGATCGCCGCGCTGGGCACGCGCATCAGCCACTGGCACCTGGCCGGGCTGGATGGTGCCAGCCCGCGTGGCCTTGCGGTGGATGCGCTGGCGGAAATCCTGCTGCAGACCTTGCCGCAGGCGAACGTGGACCGGCACGCCGACGTGGCCGGCGCCCTGGCGGCGGCGCGCGCGATGGCACAGCCGGGCGAACGCATCCTCGCATTCGGCTCGTTCTTCGTGGCCGCGGCGGTGATCGCTGAATGCGGCCGGTGAGCCGCGGGCGGCGCACGGAGCGGGGCAGGTATAATCGCCGGATCGCGGGCCACGTCGGCCGCCTCGGAGCGAACTCTTGAAAACACGTCTGCTGGGGGCTGCCGTCCTGATCGCCCTGCTCGTCATCTTCGTGCCGATGTTCTTCTCCAGCAATCCGCCGCCGGCCGCAGCGAGCGACCAGTCGGTCAGCCTGGCGATTCCGCCCGCGCAGGACAGCAACCTGCAGACCCGCACCATGAGCCTGAGCCCGGGCGCGCCGGCAAACGCGGGCAGCGCCGCCACGCCTGCATCGTCACCGGCGCCGGCCGCCAGCGCTGCCACGGTGGCGCCGGGGCAGGGCAGTCAGCTCGCCACGGTGGACATCGCCTCGCGCCGTCCCACCGACGTGGGCACCGACGCGGCGGCACCCAAGGCGCAGCAGCCGGCCGGGCCGGTGATGGGTTCCGGCGCCTCGCCTTCGCAGCCAGTGATCCCGCTGCAGGGTGGCACTTCCAGCGGGTCGAAAGCCGCCGTAGCGGCAGGGGCCGTGGCAGCAGGCGCGGCTGTGACGGCGGCTGCGATGCATGGTTCGCCGACCCAGGCTTCGGCCGCCCAAGCCCCGGCCGCTGCGCCGGTAGCGGCATCGGCGGATCGTTCGCTCTACGTGCTCAACCTCAGCGCTTATGCCAACGCGAACAGCGTGGATCACCTGGTGCGCCGCGTGCGTTCGCTGGGTTACCCGGTGCTCACCCGCATCATCACCCAGGCCGGCAAGCAGCTCACCCTGGTGACCGCGGGCCCGTTCGATTCGCGCACCAGCGCCGAGGCGGCGCGGCTGAAGATCACCCAGTCGATTCCCGGCGTGCCGGCGAAACTGGTGGAAGGGCTGGGCCACGCCGATTCCAACATCGCGTCGACGCCGGTCAAGGCGGCCACTCCAGCGCCTGCGGCTCCGGCTGCCGCCCCCACGGCTGCTTCCCGCGCTGGCGGCTATGCGGTGCAGTTGGCTGCGCTGGGCAGCGAAACCGACGCGAACGCGCTGCGTGACAAGCTGCGCGCGGGCGGTTTCGACGGCTTCGTGGATTCGGTGAGCGCGGGCGGCAAGCGCCTGTGGCGCGTGCGCGCCGGTCCGCAGACCCAGCGCACCGACGCCGAGCGCCTGCGCGACCAGATCAAGGCGAAGTTCGGCATCAGCGGCAACGTGGTCAGCGTCCCCTGAGACCAGCGCAGGCCTGGGCATGAACTGGATCGACTACACGATACTTGGCGTGCTGGGCCTGTCGGTGCTGATCGGGCTGTGGCGCGGCCTGGTGTCCGAGGTGCTGGCGCTGGTGATCTGGATCGCCGCGTTCTGGGCGGCGTGGCTGCTCGGCCCGGCGGTGTCCGCGCGGCTGGAGGTGATCAGCCATCCCGCGTTGCGCGTGGCTGCGGGTTACGCGCTGTGCTTCGTGTTGGTGCTGGTGCTGGGTGCGCTGCTGCGTTTCCTGATCCATCGTCTGCTGGTGAGCACCGGCCTGTCAGGCACGGACCGCCTGTTCGGCATGGTGTTCGGGCTAGCACGCGGCGTGCTACTGGTGTGCCTGCTGGTGTTCTTGTGCCAGTTCACCACATTCACCCGTGAGCCGGCGTGGCAGTTTTCGATGCTGCTGCCGCCGTTCCAGCGCGCCACGATCTGGTTGGGCCAGCAGGTGCCGCCCAGTGTGCGCGAGCATTTCCGCCCCACGGCAGTGCCGGATTCGCTGCGCGGAAAACTGGACCCGGCAGCGATGTCGAACGCCCTGCGCGGGCACCTGGACCCGGCGGCGATATCGGATGCGCTGCACGGCAGGCCAGCCCCCGCGGATTCGTCCGGGGCATTGCGCAGGCAGCTGCCAGCCACCATATCCACGCCAGGCGTGACCCCCGCGCCGGCGGCCACCGTTTCTCCCTCGAATCACCCGTAGCAGGCCATCCATCATGTGCGGAATCATCGGCATCGTCGGTACCACCGAAGTGGCATCGGCGCTTTATGACGGCCTCACGGTGCTGCAGCACCGCGGCCAGGACGCGGCCGGCATCGCCACGGTGGACGGTGCGCGGCTGCGTCTGCACAAGGGCAACGGCCTGGTGCGCGACGTGTTCAACCAGAACGCGATGAACCGGCTGCGCGGACGCATCGGCATCGGTCACTGCCGCTACCCCACCGCGGGCTCCGAGGGTGCCGAGGAAGCGCAGCCGTTCTACGTCAACTCGCCCTACGGCATCGCCTTCGCGCACAACGGCAACCTGGTGAACACCGAGGCGCTGCGCAAGCAGATGTTCGAGGACGACCGCCGCCACATCAACACCGATTCGGATTCCGAGGTGCTGCTGAACGTGCTGGCGCACGAGCTGCAGATCCAGGAGCGCATGGCGCTGACGCCGGACCACATCTTCAAGGCGGTGGCCGCGGTGCACGCGCGCGCGCGCGGCGGCTACGCCTGCATCGCGCTGGTGCTGGGCTACGGCCTGCTGGCGTTCCGCGACCCGCACGGCATCCGCCCGCTGGTGCTGGGCGAGCGCGTCACCGCCGAGGGGCGCGAGTACGCGGTGGCGTCCGAGTCGGTGGCACTGGACGTGCTGGGCTTCAAGCGCCTGCGCGACGTGGCGCCCGGCGAGGCGGTGTTCATCACCGACGACGGCCAGCTGCACACGCGCCATTGCGCGGACGGCGCAGTGCATGCGCCGTGCATCTTCGAATACGTGTATCTCGCGCGGCCGGACTCGATGATCGAGAACGTGTCGGTGTACAAGGCGCGCCTGCGCATGGGCCAGAAGCTGGCCGAGAAGATCCTGCGCGAGCGCCCGGACCACGGCATCGACGCGGTGATTCCGATTCCCGACACCGCGCGCACGGCCGCCAGCGCGCTGGCCGAGGCGCTCGGCGTGCCGTTCCGCGAGGGCTTCGTCAAGAACCGCTACGTGGGCCGCACCTTCATCATGCCGGGGCAGGGCGACCGGGTGAAGTCGGTGCGCCGCAAGCTCAACGCGATCGACCTGGAGTTCCGCAAGAAGAACGTGCTGCTGGTGGACGATTCCATCGTGCGCGGCACCACGTCGAAGCAGATCATCCAGATGGCGCGCGATGCCGGCGCGAAGAACGTGTTCTTTGCCTCCGCCGCGCCGCCGGTGCGCTACCCCAACGTGTACGGCATCGACATGCCCTCGGCCACCGAACTGGTCGCCGCCGGCAAGACCGAGGCCGAGGTGCAGCGGATGCTGGGCGCCGACTGGCTGATCTACCAGGACCTCAAGGATCTGGTGTGGGCAGTGCAGGATGGCAACGAGTCGCTGAAACACTTCGATTCCTCCTGCTTCAACGGCGAATACGTCACCGGCCTCGACCAGCACTACCTGCAGCAGATCGAGATGCTGCGCTCGGACGACGCCAAGGCCGCGCGCCGCAGCGCGTGATTGCCCGGCTTTTCCCTCTCCCCTTTGGGGAGAGGGCAGGGTGAGGGGCGGGGGCTCGCACAAGATTCCATGACCAACCTTCACGCCGCTGCCAAGGCCTGCCTCGAGGCCACCGACCCGACTGAGAAACTGCGTCTGACCCATGCTGCATGGGCCGCCGTGCAGGCGGGCGGGCTGCACCCCGATCCGGTGGCATCACCGCCCGAACCGATCGGTGCGCCAGGCCGCCCTGCGAAACCGCAACTGGTCAGCGCCCGCCAGGTGCCGCAGCGTGGCCTCGGCACGCCTGAAGGCCGCGCCGCGCTGGTGCATGCGGTGGCGCACATCGAGTTCAACGCGATCAACCTCGCCTGGGACGCCGTGTACCGTTTTCGCGGCATGCCCGATGCCTATTACCGCGACTGGGCCAGCTGCGCGCACGACGAGGCGCGCCATTTCGCGCTGCTGTCGGCGCGGCTGGCCGAACTGGGCCACGCCTACGGCGACTTCGACGCCCACAACGGCCTGTGGGAAATGGCCGAGAAGACCGCGCACTCCGACACCGCACGCATGGCCCTGGTGCCGCGCGTGCTGGAAGCGCGCGGGCTGGACGTGACGCCCGGCATGATCGAGCGCCTGCGCCATGCCGGCGACGAACGCACTATCGCCGTGCTGGAAGTGATCCTGCGCGAGGAAGTGGCCCATGTCGCCGCCGGCACGCACTGGTACCGCTGGTGCTGCGAGCGTGACGGCATCGATCCTTTCGACACCTTCTTCGACCTGCTGCGCGATTACCTGGGCGTCAGCCTGCGTGGCCCGTTCAATCGTCCTGCGCGGCTGGAAGCAGGTTTCGTCGAGGCCGAGCTGGACCGGCTGGCAGCGCTGGGCGTAGCGGGCTGAGCGCACGGGATGGGCATTACGCGGCTGGCTGACCTGCTCCACTTGCGAAAAGCGGCCGCTTGTCGCTAGGTTTCGGGACCGCCCGAGGGTGAGCAGGAGCCGGCATGGCCGGCGGGGCGGGAACCGGGATGTCCTGTCCGTCGTTGCAGGCGGGACTCCCATTCACTGGATGTCTAGGGAGGGGGAACATGAGGAACATCGAGCACGCCAGGCGCAGCCTGCGCGTCATCCGGACCGCGCGCGTGGCGTCTCGGCTGGCAGTGGTCGCCGGGATGGTGGCGATGGGCGGCATGCTGCCGCTGTCCGCCAGCGCGCAAGGCACGACGGCACACATCTTCGGGCAGGCGCCGGCTGGTGAAACCGTGTACGCGCAAAGCAGCACCGGCCTGCATCGTAGCGTCACCGTTGATGCCAAAGGACGCTACAGCCTGCGCAACCTGCCCATGTCGACCTACACGGTGTCGCTGCAGAAGGACGGCAAGACCGTCGATACGCGCGCCAACATTCCGGTGACGGTGGGGCGAGGCGCGGAGGTGGATTTCGCCTGCCCGAACGACCGCTGTGCCGCGGCATCGGACGGCTGAGGGAGAGTGCCGCATCGGAGACGCCGCCCGGGCGGTCCCATGATGCAAGCTGGAAACGACAACGGCCGCCTCTTGGGCGGCCGTTGTCGTTGAAACCCCCGTCGGAGAGACAGCAAGTCGGTTCCGGCCAAATCCACGGCGCATGGCAGGGCAGCATGAAGATGGCGAACCGCCCGCATGCTTTGCCCATCGAAGCGCCTGGTCACCCGATTGTCACGGGACGCCCCCGCAAACCGTTGAACACCGAATGCTCATCTTGCTGAATGGTCGCCAGCGCGCAGTTTGACAGGGGCGCCCCGGCTCACGAGGATGAGGGTGCGTCGCGCAACGACGCTCCCCCCGCGACGGCCTTGGCTGTTTCATCGCTGGCACCGCGCCTCGGTCGATGCGATCCCCCTGACTGACACGCTTGCCGTCGCGCTCCCATCCCCACGAGGAGGAGACGACATGAAACTGGCCACCCCTTTCATCCTTCCGGCCATGTTGATGGCCTTCAGTAGCGTGAAGGCCCAGATGGCTCCTGCGCAACAGTCCCCGCAGCAGTCACCTCAGCAAGAGATGCAGCAGCAACAGCAGATGCAGCAGCAGGAGATGCAGCAGCAGAAGCCGCAACAGGCGCCGCAGTCGACGCCGGCCTCGACCGCGCAGACGACGAGTTGCGGCGGCGCGGCGAACAAGGCGATCACCGCCATGAACAAGGGCGATTTCAATGGCGCGATGCAGTCGTTCGACCCCGCGCACAAGCCGGCAAGCGACAAGCTGCAGCAAGCATGGGGGAATCTGACGAAGCAGTATGGCAACGCCAAGTCGATCGGCAACGCGAGCCAGGGGCAGATGACGCAGGGCTATGTCGTCGTGCTGGTTCCGCTGCAGTTCGACAAGGGGCAGCTCGGCGCCGAAGCCGCCTGCAGCGCGAACGGGCAGCTGGTGATGCTGCGTTTCGGCCTCATGCCGAATTCGGCGGCCTCGAAGTCCTGATGCCGGCTTCGTTCCAGGGCCGATGCGTGCGCGGTGCCCGGAAAACAGAAAAGCCG
>DATEKS010000008.1:0-9522 GCA_035277325.1 Rhodanobacter sp. | reverse complement strand
TGGTGGGCTGCGCCACCGTCGGCGGCGGCTGGTTGCTCAGCGCGCCGGGCACGCCGCCGGCGGTGCCGCCGTCGCTGCGCTGCTCGCTGCTGACCTGTTCGCTGCGCAGCGCCGGGTGGTCGTGACCATAGGTCTCGCTGGCCTTCTCGGTCTGGCTGAAGTCCAGGTCCGCGTTGACCTGCGCGCGCACGCGGCCGGGGCCGACCAGTGGCGTCAGCAGTTCCTCGATGCGCTGGGCGTAGGTGTTCTCGATGCGCGTGGCCAGGCGCAGGCGGTCGTCGCCCGCCGCATCGGGCGCATCCGCGTTGCTGCTGGTCAGCAGCCGGCCTTGCTGGTCGACCACCGAGACCTGGTTCGGATCCAGCCCCGGCACGCTGGACGCCACCAGGTGCACGATCGCCGCCACCTGGCCCGCGTCGAGCTGGCGGCCCTGGTACAGCGTGAGCAGCACCGAGGCGCTGGCTCCGCGGCTGTCGCGGATGAAGGCCGAAGGCTTGGGCATCGCCAGATGCACGCGCGCGGCGCGCACCGACTGCAGCGAGGCGATGGTGGAGCCGAGGTCGTTCTCCAGCATCTGCTGGTAACGCGTGCGCTCGGCGAGGTCGCTCATGCCGAACGGCGAATCGCCGGCCGGGGGCGTGTTGATCGCCGCGCTACCCTGCGGCAGGCCCTTCGCCGCCAGCCGCAGCCGCAGCGCGGCGAGGTCGGCAGCCGGCACCATGATCGAGGTGCCGTCGCTGCCCAGCTTGTAGACGGTGTTGGAAGCCTGCAGCTCCTGCGCGATCGCGGCGGCGTCCTTCTGGTCCAGCCCCGCGTACAGCAGGCCGTAGTTCGGGCCGCGCGACCACAGCACCACCGCCACGCCCAGCGCCACCGCCGCGGCCACCGCCATCAGCAGCGCGAGCTGGCGCGCCGCCGGGTTGCGGGTGATCTGCTTGAGGGAGTCCAGGCGCGGGCCGCTGTTGCTGGCGGTCGTCGCGATGGCGGTGTCGGCCATGCTGCTGCTCGTCGGTCAGGTCGGTTCGGTGATCGGGATGCCGGCGTCAGACCGACATGTTCATGACGTCCTTGTAGGCGTCGACCAGCTTGTTCTGCACCGCCACTGCGGTGCGCAGCGAGAGGTCGGCTTTCTGCACCGCGATCATCGTGCGGCCGAGGTCGGCGCCGGGATCACCGCGCTCGAAGCTCGCGGCCATGTTCCCCGCCTCGACCTGGCTGTTGCCCACCGCGGCGATGGATTGCCTGAGCAGGGTGGAGAAGTCTTTCGGGCCGCCGCTCGCCGGCGCCTGCACCGCGGTTTCCGGCATGCGCACCTGCGCCGTCATCTGGCGCATCTGGGCAAGCAGGTTGTTGACGTCGATCGTGCTCATGCGTGGAACCCACATCGATGGGTGGAGACGGAATCCCGTCGCGTGACGGGTTTGCAAGGTAGTGAATGCAGGAGCCGTGCCACGCACCGTGCGCGATGCGTGGCGGCGCGTCTCAGGCCGCCAGGCCGTTCGCCTGCAGGCCGTACTTGCGCAGCTTCTCCACCAGCGTGGTGCGCTGCATGCGCAGCAGGCGCGCTGCATGCGCCACCACGCCGCCGGTGGCGTCGAGCGCCTGGCGGATCAGCCCCACCTCGATGTCGGCGAGATGGTCCTTCAGGTCGATGCCGTCTTCCGGCAGCAGGCGCTGCGACTCGTCCACCGGATGCACGCCGCCGGCCATCGCGGGCGCCTGGGCGTCCTCCATCAGCGCCAGCAGGGCCGCGCCGTGCGCGACTTCCTCGCCGCCCGGCGCATGGCGGTATTTCGCCGGCAACTCGCTGGCGCGCACCTCGCCGTGCGGGCACAGGATCGCCATGCGCTCGACCAGGTTGGCCAGTTCGCGCACGTTGCCAGGCCACGCATGCTCGCGCAGCGTGTGCATCGCGCCGGCGCTGAAATGCGCCACGTCGAGGCCGCGGCGGGCCAGACGCTGGTTGAACTCCTCGATCAGCACCGGCAGATCCTCCAGCCGCTCGCGCAGTGCCGGCAGTTCCAGCGGGAACACGGAGAGGCGGTAGTACAGGTCCTCGCGGAACTTGCCTTCGCCGATGGCATGTTCCAGGTCGCGGTGGGTGGCCGCGATGATGCGCACGTCGCAGCGCTGGGTCTTGCTGCCGCCGACGCGCTCGTACACGCGCTCCTGCAGCACGCGCAGCAGCTTCACCTGCATCGGCAGGCTCATGTCACCGATCTCGTCGAGGAACAGCGTGCCGCCCTCGGCCAGCTCGAAGCGGCCCTTGCGCGCGCTGATCGCGCCGGTGAAGGAGCCCTTCTCGTGGCCGAATAGCTCGCTTTCCAGCAGTTCGGCCGGGATCGCGCCGCAATTGATCGCCACGAACGGCTTGTCGCGGCGGGCGGACTGTTCGTGGATGGCGCGCGCCACCATCTCCTTGCCGGTGCCCGATTCGCCCAGCACCAGCACGGTGGAATCGAACGGCGCCACCTGGCGGATCAGCGCGTTGACGCGCACCATCGGCGCCGAGTGGCCTACGAAGCGCAGCGCGCCCGATTGCCCGCCGGAAAGGCGCGAGTTGACGCTGCGCAGCGCTTCGGCCACCTGCTCGTAGCGCAGCGGAAACTCCAGCGTCGCCATGCGCGCTGACGACGAGGCCATCCGCGCGCAGCGCACGGCCAGCGGCGCATCGGCGGCCACCAGCATCGGCACGTGGTCCGCGGCGTCGCCGAGCAAGGCCAGCTGGCGCTCGGTCGCGGCCTCGCTGCCGGCGTTGCCCACATAGACGGCCTGCCAGGCATGGGTGGACTCGTCGACGGATCGGCATTCGGCCGCGTGCTGCGGCCGGTAGCCCAGGAAGTGAAGCGCCGACAGCACGGCTTCCGCGCGCGCCGCATCGGACTCGATGACGAGGAAATCAAATTTCTGCACAGCCCCTTCTCCTACCGCACTCGTCGCAACCCTTCGGCTTCCATCAGGGTGCGTTGATCGTCAGTGCCGGCTTTCCGGCGCCGGCTCGATGAACGGAGAGCAACAAGGAGGCCAACTTTGACGGCGGGTGCGACGGCAAAGCGTCGCCTGCCGTAAAAACACGGCGGCCGCAGTGCATCGGCATGCGCAGGAGTTTGCCGCAAGCGCATGACACGAAAGGTCTTTGCCAAAAATCGATGCCGTGACGAAGCCATCCGGAAGCACGTGACGGCCGTCGAAAAAGCTTCTATCCGGATCTCGCAATTGTGATCGATATCACATGCGAAATGACGACTCCGTCAGGCGTCAACCGAGCTGCTGGCGCGCCTCTGCCACTTTGCGTCGGTGATGGCGGAACACGAGGCGCTCAATCGCGTCACCTGTCGCGTCACCCTGCGCGGCGAACTCGACGAAGCTCCGGTTTGCGTCGACGGCGCGCACCATCCGGCCGGCCAATTCGAGTGGCAGGCTGCGGCAGGCATCAAAGCGCAGGCGCAGCAGCAGGCCCTCGCCCGCCGGCAGCATCGCGACCGGCAGTACGGCACCCACCGCGTTGAAGCGCAGCGTCCGGCGCGGCGGCAGCCCGGCGGCTGGCACCAGCAGCTGGTTCACGATTTCCACAAGCGCGGTGAGCTTGGCATCCATGCGCAGCATTTCCTGCATCAGCGGATTGTCGTCGTCGCCAAGGTCGGCACGACGCTCCTCCAGCGCGGCCAGCGTCGCCAGCGTGTTCGCGTTGCGCTCGGCCAGCCGCTGCAGCAGCTCCGGCGATGGCGGCCACGCCAGCGACTCGCAGTCGGCGTGCAGGTGTTCCTCGCTGCTCAGGCGTTGATCGAACTCGTCCCAGCTGCTGGCAGTCATGTCGGCTCCGCGTGGCTACCGGGGCCGTCGGCCGGCCCGGGAGTGGTATTGATGCGCGCCGGACACCCGCGGATCAAGCACGGCAGGCCGGCGCCACGGCGCGATGGCCGTCACCACGGTTCAACCGGCAAGGTCGACGTAGGTGCGCAGGGCCTGGTGCGCATAACCGTGGCGGCCCAGCGCGTCAGCGACCTCGGCGCGCGCGCGCGCGGCCAGGTCCAGCATTTCCTCGTTGCAGGCCAGCAGCTGCTGCAGCAACTCGCGGCTGCGCGTGTCGCGCGGATGGCCGGCACGCAGCAGCGGCTGGCGCTCGGCATCCAGCCCTGGCAGGCTGCCCCAGTGGCCTTCGCGCGCCGCCGCCAGCATCGAGGTGCTGACTGCCAGCGCGTGTTCCAGCGGGGCGTGTTCCGCGCTCACGCGGCGCTCCCGGCCCGGCCGGCGAGGTAGGCGTCGCGTATGCCGTTCCAGCCGTCGCGCACCGGTTCGAGCAGGCTTGCACACTCGGCCAGCGCCTGGTCGTCATTGTTGAGCTGTGCGAACAGCAGGCGGCGGTTGATGTAGTCGTAGAGCGAGTCCAGCCGCTGAGCCAGGCTACCGCCGGCCTCGTGGTTCAGGCTGGCACGCAGCTCGCCCACGATCGCCACCGCCTTGGTGACGACGGCGCCCTTGGCGGGCACGTCGCCGCGATGCAGGTGCGCGCGCGCCTGCGCGATGCGCTCGATCGCGCCGTCGAGCAGCATGGCGATCAACTGGTGTGGATCGGCGCCTTCCACGCGCCCCTCGGCGCGGGTCTGCTGGTACATCGCGCTGGCCTGGCGCATGTAGGCGTTCGTCATGACCGGACCTCCGTCACTTGTTAGAGGAGTTGCTGTTCAACATCGCCTGCAGCGAGCTGGTGAGGTAGCTGCTGGTGTTGTTGAGCGAGGACATCAGCGTGTCCAGCGCGGTGTACTGCTGGCGCAGCTGGGTCGCGTAGACGTTCATGCGTGCGGTGAGCGCCGCCGACTCCTGGCTCAGGTTGCTGAGCTGGTTCTGGATGCTGGCCGTACGCGTGGCGAGGATGCCGTTGCTGGAGGTGAAGCCGTCCAGCATGCTGTTGAGGCGGGTGGCATAGCCGTTGGTGCCGGCGAACAGGTCCTGCACCGCGGCCGGGTCGCTCTGCAGCGCGCTGCTCAGCTTGCTGCTGTCGGAGGAAAGCGTGCCGTCGGCATTGCGCGTGATGCCCAGCGCCGCCAGCGAGCCGATGCTGTTGCCCGCCACGCTGCCGCTCAGCACGCTGTTGACCTGGCGCTGCACCGACATCAGCGTGGTGTCGCCCAGCAGCACGCCGCCCTGCTTGGAGGTCGGGTCGTAGCTGCTCAGCGTGCCCACGGTGGAGATGTAGCTGTTGTAGGCGTTGACGAAATCCGAGACCGCGCCGGTCACCGCACTGGTGTCCTGGCTCACCGTCAGGGTGGTGGAACCGGTGGCGGCCAGGTTCAGGGTGACGCCGTTCAGCGCACCGCTGACCGAGTTGCTGGCGCTGGTCACCGCGATGCCGTCGATGCTCAGGCTGGCATCGCTGGCCTCGTTCGATCCGGCGGTGTCCAGCGTGCTGGCCAGCGAGGAGAGTCCCGCGCTGCTGCCGCTGCCCGCGCTCACGGTGAAGCCGTTGGCCACGCCGGTCTTGGTGGAGGTCAGCAGCAGCTGCGCGCCGTTCGCGCCGTTGACGACGGTGGCCTGCACGCCGGGATTGCCGCTGGCCTGGTTGATCGCCGTGGCGATGCTGCTGATCGAGTCGGTCGCCGAGACGTTGATGTCCATCGACTGGCTGCCGACGCTCACCGTCAAAGTTCCGGCGCCTACCGTGCTGCCCGACGCATAGGCGGCACTGGCGCGCTTCTGCGCGGTGGCCAGGTGGCTCACCGTCAGGTTGTAGGTACCCGGCTGCGCATTGGGCAGCGTGCTGGTGGTGCCCAGCGTGCTGTCGCCCAGCGTGGCCGCATAGCTGTTGAAGGTGAGGCTGCTGCCCAGCTTGCCCAGTGTGGTCTGCAGCGAATTCAGCGCGCTGCCCAGCGCGGTCAGCCCGGCCTCCTGCGCCTGCAACTGCGTGGTCTGGTTGCTGATCTGCTGCGACGGCCCCGCCTGCCTGGCATTGACCAGCGCAGTGATGATGGCGTTGACGTCCAGCCCCGAACCGATGCCCGCCGAACTGAGCAGGCCGCTGCCCGGGCTGTTGGTGCTGCTCAGGCCGCTGCTCGTGGTACTGCCCGTGCCAGTGGTGGTGCCGACGCCGGAGATGGAAGTCATGGGGAATGGTTCCTGTAGTGATCCGATCCCGCTCGACGGGATTCAAGAGTCACAGGCAAAACTCACGCCAGCCGCATGGGCTTTGCCTGAAACCCTCGGACGATGGCGGCCCGGACGGGCCGCCATCGCGAGACGGAACCGCCCGCGTCGCGCGGGCGGCCCCTGCCGCCGTCACTGCAGCAGCTTCAGCGCCATCTGCGGGTTGGAGTTGGCCTGGGCCAGCACCGAGATGCCCGCCTGCTGCAGCACGTTCGCCTTGCTCAGTGCCGCCGTCTCGGCCGCGAAGTCCGCGTCCTGGATGGTGGACTGCGAAGCCTGCAGGTTGGTGCTCTGCGCCGCCACCGTGGCGATGGTGGACTGGAAGCGGTTCTGCACCGCGCCCAGCTGGGCCGCGAAGTCGGCCACCGACTTCAGCGCCACGTCGACCTGGGAGATCAGCGCGTTGGCGCTGTTGACGCTCAGCACGTTGCCGGTGGACAGCGAGCCGGCCGTCGAGATGCTGCCCGAGGCATTGGTGGCGGTGGTGGAGCCGTTCACGTAGGCGCCACTGGTGATCGCACCGGAAGCCACCGCACCACTTGCGGCCGCACCGCTGTCGGCCACCTGGAAGCTGCCGTTGGCGAACAGGCTGATACCGCCGTTGCCGTCGACCGCCGCGCTGACGCCGGTGACGCCGGCGGCATTGATCGCGTCTGCCAAGTCCTGCACGCTGCTGGCCTTGCCGGCGAGCGTGACCGACTTGCCGTCGGTGCCGGTGATGGCGATCTTGCTCAGGTCCATCGTCTGGGCATTGCCGCTGGCGTCGACGAACGCGCCGCTCAGGTTGCCGGTTTCCATCTGGGCGATCTTGCCCATGTCGGCGGCCTTCACGCTGGTGCCCAGGCTCACGCTGATGGTCTGGCCCACGTCGGCGCCGACCTGGAAGCTCTTGGTGCCCAGCGAGCCGTCCAGCACCTTGGAACCGTTGAACGTGGTCTGGTTGGCGATGCGGGTGATTTCCGCCAGGCGCTGCTGCACTTCCTGATCGATCGAGGAACGATCCGAGGAGGTGTAGGTGCCGTTGGCGGACTGCACGGCGAGGTCGCGGATCGCCTGCAGGTTGGCGGTGACCTGGTCCAGCGCGCTGCCGGCGGTCTGCGCCAGGTTGATCGCGTCGGAGGCGTTCGCGCTGGCCTGGGACAGGCCGCCGATCTGGGTGGTGTAGCGCTGTGCGATCGCGAAGCCCGCGGCGTTGTCGGCCGCGCTGTTGAGCTTCAGGCCCGAGGACAGGCGCATGGTGGCGGTGGCCAGCGCGCTCTGCGACTTGGACAGGTTGTTCTGCGCGTTCAGCGACGAAACGTTGGTGTTGATGACCAGTGACATGGGATGTCTCCTAATTAAGCGGTCTTGAAGCTGTCGGATACCTTCTCCGGCGGTGCTCCTAGACCGGAGTGCCAACCGCCTCAGGGGATGTTTCGGCGGTGGCACCGGCTTCTTGAGCCTTTTTCGAAAATTTCTTTGCATTGGCACGGGATATGCGCTAGCGCCTGCCTGCTGCAGGCACCGGCCATGCGACCTTCCGCAAGACGCGTGTTGCCTGGACCTCCAGCCGGCACGGCATCGCGAATGCGGGATCGCACCGCGGATTGGCACCAACCTTGCTCCAGCCGATGAAACGCCGCTCCGCGACGGAAAACCGTCGATGCCGCGAGCGCCGAAACTTTCATCGCGAGGCACAGGGCACATGCAAGCGGCCACCATGCAACACGAGGCAATCGAGCACGCCACGACGATTCCGTTGATGCGCGCGCAACTGCCGGACGCCGATGCGTTGCTGCCGTATCTCCGGCGCATCGATGCCGCACGCTGGTACACCAACTTCGGCCCGCTCGCGAACGAACTGGAGCAGCGGCTGGCCATGCGGCTCGACCCCGGCGACAGTCCAGCCGTGGTCAGCCTGTCCAGCGGCACCGCCGCACTCGAGCTGGCGCTGGGCGCCATGCAGCTTCCGTCCGGCGCACGCGTGTTGCTGCCGGCCCTCACCTTCGTCGCCACGGCCACTGCGGTCATCCGCGCCGGCCACATGCCGCTGATCGGCGACGTCGATGCCGGCGACTGGCTGCTCACGCCGGAAATCGCACGGCGGATCGCGGCATCCCGGCGGATCGATGCCGTCATGCCCGTCGCGACCTTCGGGCTCGCGCAGGACACCGCGGCGTGGGACCGCTTCGTCGAGGACACCGGCATTCCCGTGCTCATCGACGCCGCAGGCGCCTTCGGCAACCAGCGGGCCGCGCGGCGCTGCCACGTGGCCTTCAGCCTGCACGCCACGAAAGCCCTCGCCGCCGGCGAAGGCGGCTTCGTCGTCACCCGCGACCGCGCGATGGCCGCGCGGATACGCACGCTGAGCAATTTCGGCATCGACCTCGAACACGGCAGCCAGGTGTTCTTCCCCGGCGGCAACGGCAAGCTCAGCGAATACCACGCCGCGGTCGCGCTGGCCTCGCTGGACCAATGGCCAGACATCGAACGTTCGCGCCGCGCACTGCAGGCACGCTACCTCCGGCAATTGCAGCGATCCTGCCCGGGAGTCGCCCTGCAGGAACGGGCCGTGGGCGGCGTGTATCCGATCCTGGTGGTGGCGCTGCCATCCGGCGTGCGCGCCAAGGAAATACAGCAGGCGCTGGCGGCGCGTGGCATACAGACGCGGCAGTGGTACTGCCCCACCCTCGACCGCCATCCTGCCTTCTCCAGCTTCGGCGCCGAACCGTTGCCCGTGGCGCACTCGCTTTCGGAACGCCTGCTCGGCCTGCCGTTCTACCTCGACATCACGACGGCGCAGATCCGCCGCGTCTGCGAGTCGCTGGCCCATCTGCTTGGCGAGGCGGCCGGCGCAATCCCACAGGCGGGCAGCCGATGAGTGACTTGGATACCGTCCGGATGCAGCAACGGTGCGAGACACTGCTGCAACGCATCGGATTGATGCAGCAATTCTTCGACGAACACGCCCTGCGTGAAAAGCCACGATGGCGCACCGGCGACGCGGACCGCCTCGAACGCATCCGCCGCCGGGCCGGCTACGAGGACGCCTACGGCGGACAGCCGCTGATCTCGATCATCGTGCCTACCTACAACCGCGCCGAACTGATCGCCCAGCGCACCATCCCCAGCGTGCAGCGCCAGGACTATCCGAACTGGGAGCTGCTGATCGTCGGCGACTGCATGGATGCGTCCCAGGCGGCCATCCTGCGCGAGGCGGCACAGGCCGATCCACGCATACGTTTCCACAACCTGCGACGTCGCGGGAAATATCCGGCGACGAAGGGACCGATGTGGTACGTGGCCGGCATCAAGCCGATGAACTTCGGTCTGCGCATCGCCCGCGGCGCATGGATCGCCCACCTGGACGACGACGACGAATTCCTGCCCGACCACCTTTCA
>DATEKS010000007.1:0-15508 GCA_035277325.1 Rhodanobacter sp. | reverse complement strand
GGCGCCAGCAGGCGCCAGGCGAAACGCTGCGCCTCGGGCTGCTTCAGCTGCAGCCGTTCAAGCGGCGCGAAGCTGGCGAGCAGGCTGACGTGGCCGCGGCCGACGGCGGCGCGTGCGAACAGGTAGCCGTCGTCCGCGTCGCCGATTGCCGCGTCCACTGCCTGCGCAGCCGCGGGTTTCAGCCGGAAGCGCAGGCCGCACAGGCTGGCGGCTTTTTTCCCTTCGCCGAGGCGGCTGCAGGCGAAGATGTCCGGGCGCGAATCGAGCAGACCCAGCGCGGCGAACACCGGCGCGCGCGCCCCCGCACCGGGTGCCAGCAGCAGATGGCCGCCTCGCCGCACCCAGCCGGCCAGCCGCGCGGCGGTTTCCGCATCGATGCGTCCCGCGTCAGCGCCGATCAACAGGGTGTCACCCGGCTGCAGCGGCATCTGGCCCGGATCCAGCGTGGTCAGCGACGCCGCCGGTTCGCCCACGTCCCGCAACGTCTGTTCCAGCGCGAACAGCGGGTTGCTCTGTGCCGCGCCGCTGGCCGGGGTCGGCTCGATCGTGTCGCGCCGCTGGAAGGTGGCAAGGAACAGGCTGACCAGCAGCGCTGCTCCCAGCAGCACCAGTCCGGCGACGAGCAGGCCGCGATGCTTCATGCGTCTGCCCCCTGCTGCAACGGCCAGCCTTCGAGCAACCGCTCGAACGCGACCTGGTCAGGATAGCGGTCGGCGTAGGCGGCGAACTGCCAGGTGCGCACGATCGCGGTGACGCGCTGCGTGCGCAGCGGATCGCCCAGCGTGGCGGCGTGGCGCAGCCAGTCCGCCTCGGTGGCATCGACCGCGAACGGCAGCTGCAGCTGCTGCGCGATGCGTTCCGCACAGCCGCGGTAGAGCAGTGCCAGCGCCTCGCGCCGACGCTGCGCCTGCCACAGTTCGTGCGCGGCAGCAGCCACGTCGCGCGGCAGGGCTTCGGGCGTCTCCTCCACCGTCGTCGACTGGCGAGCCTCGGGCGACGGCGGCGGCGACTGCTCGCGCAGGCCGTTGCTCCAGCGCCACGCGAACCATGCCAACGCCACCACTGCCGCTGCCAGCGCCAGCCACAGCAAGGCATTGAACACGCCGGAAAGCAGCCGCAGCGGCGCCATGCCCATGTTCACTGGCTGCGCGGGCTGGCGGCTGTACTTCAATTCCCAGCGACGCACGTGACGTTCGCCGCCGAAGCGCGGATCGCGATACACCTGCGCCGCGGCTGCCGCGAAGCGCTGGTCGCCGTCGTCCAGCGGCTGCCGGAACACCTGCTGCGGCGTGTTCACCGGCGACGCTTTCGGCGTGGACGTCGCGGCATGGCTGGCGAACGGCAGGCCCAGGCACAGCAGCAGGCACAGCACCTTTCCCAGGTCCTGCAGGCGCGCGCGCAGGCGGCGGAACGCGAGGTCGATGTCCCAGGCTTCCAGTTCGGTGCGCCGGTTGAGGTACAGCGCGAAGCCGCAGGCCACGTACAGCGGCTCGACCGCGCTCATCGCGAGGTAGTCCACCGCGGCCGCCACCAGCGTCCAGGCGGTGGCGGCGCCATGCACGTCGTGGCGGAAAAAACTGGCGAACGAGACTGGCCGCCATTCCTGCGGCAGCAGCCACAGCGCCAGCAGCCAGACGCTGAGGAACAGCACCAGCTCGAACTGCAGGCAGCCCCAGGTGAGCAGGCTGGCCTCGCCCACCAGCTTGCGGCGCAGCACCTTCCAGCGCGCGGCGCGCTGCCGGCGCGGCGCGCCTTCGAGCAATTCCAGCGGCAGGCGCAGCGCGCGATGGCTGTCGATGCGCAGCCAGCTCAGCCCGGCCACGGTCGGCCCCCACGGCAAGGTGCGCTGGCCGCGCAGCGTCTCGCGCCAGCGCGGCGCGCGGTCGAACACGGCACGCGAGAGCACGTACAGCGGCACGCGGTCGAACAGCGGCTTCAGCCACCACACCAGCAGCAGGCCCAGCCACGGCAGGCCCAGCAGCAGGCCCAGCGTGTTGCACAGCGCGAACACCGGCACGGTGAAGGCGAACCACGCCGGCCACACGGCGCCGGCGTTCGCGCGCAGCATCGCGGCGCCCAGGTCGAGGGCTTCGCGCGACTCGCGCGGGCGCAGCACCACGCTGATCCGCTCAAGCTCCATGCCGCGCCACCCTGCCGCCGAAGCCCAGCCATCCCAGCACCAGCAGCCAGGCGAGAGCAGCGCTGCCGAAACGCAGCGGATCGGGCAGCGATGCCAGCGACGACCAGTACGCCTCGATGCACGCCGCCACCACCAGCATCGCGAACGCGCCCAGCGCCAGCTTCGCGCCGATCCAGCCGGCCTCCACCAGCGCCGGTCCGCGCCGCCGCCGGCCGGGCGCGAGCAGGGTCAGCCCCAGCTGCAGGCCGGCGCCGCCGGCGATCACCAGCGCGCTCAGCTCGAACGCCGAATGCGTCACCACGAAACGCCAGAACGGGCCGCCGTAGCCGATCGCCGTGAGATGGCCGGCCACGCCGCCGATCAGGATGCCGTTGGCGCCCAGCACGTAGATCGCACCCACGCCGAACACGAGGCCCGAGGCGAACGTGCGGAAGGCGATGCTGACGTTGTTGAACACGTAGAAGCCGAACATCTGCAGGTTGGTGCCGCTGCTGCGGCCCAGGTGCGGATTGGCCGGGTCGTACATGCGCTCGAACTGGGCGAGTTGCGCGCTGCCGAACAGCGTGTGCGCGAACTCCGGGTGCACCTGCAACCAGGCCAGCAGCAGCAGCGCCGGCACGTAGAACAGCGCCGCTGCCAGCGCCATGCAACGCCACTGCGCACGCACCAGGCGCGGGAAGTCGGCAACGAGAAAGGCCGCCGCGCGATGCCAGCGCGGCGGCGGCGGGCGGTACAGCACGCGGTGGCCGCGCTGCACCAGCAACTGCAGCCGCTCGGTGACCTCGTGGCTGTAGCCGCGCCCTTGTGCCAGCGCGAGGTGGTGGCAGACGCGCCGGTACGCGGCCGGGAAATCCAGCGCCTGCTCGCGGCGCATGCCACGCTTCGGCTGGCGGTCGAGCTCGGCCAGCCAGAGCTGCAGGTGGTCCCACTCCTGCGCGTGCATGGCCACGAAGCGCTCCTGCTTCATGGGCGCCCCAGCAGGCCGTTGGCGTAGCCGAGCAGGCGCCTTACCGCGGCGCTGTCGCGGCAGCCGGTCAGCGGTTCCAGCAGGTTCGCCAGTTCCTCCTGGCGCTGCGGGGTGAGCCGGTCCGCGCGTTCGGCGAAGTCCACCAGCGCCGCCTGCTCCTCGGGTGCCAGCGGCACGGGCAGGCGTTGCGCCGGCGCGGCCGGCACCTGGTGGCCGATCGACGGCTCCTTCGCGTGCACCACCATCGTGCCGGCCACGATGTCGCCGAGCCGGCGCGCGCAGGGATCCACCAGGGTGCTGGCCAGGCCCACGCCATACACGCCAGGCAACGCGTCCACCACGCGCAGCAGGTTGCGCGTCACCGACGGCAGCCAGGTCACCGGCGTGCCGTCCAGGTTGACCACGCGCAGGCCCAGCGCGCGCTTGCCCAGGCTCTGCCCGTCCAGCCACAGCTCGCAGGCCACCCAGTACGCCCACAGCAGGGCGAACATCGCCAGCATCGCCAGCCCGCGGCCGCCGGTGCCGAGCAGCGCCAGCGGGATCATCGCCAGCATCAGCAGCACGAGGCGGATGACCGTGTCGATCATCCACGCCTGCGCGCGCGGCAGCGGGCCGGCCGCACGCAGGCGCAGCGAGATGCCTTCGGGCGTCTCGATCTCGCGGACGGAGTCCAGCATCAAATGTCGACGACGATGGTGTCGGCGATCAGGTCATGCAGGCAGCGCCGTTCCTTGCCGAAGATCAGCAGCGGATCGATCAGGCCGACGAAGCGTCCCACCAGCGGAATCATGCCGAGCAGCACCACCGGCACCACGCGCAGGAAGATGTAGCGGAGCAGCGTGATCGGGCTACCGTCACTGCGCACCACGGCGATGTCCAATGCGCGCTTGCCGATGGTCTGGCCGCTACGGTGCATCATCACGCAGTTGACCACGAACAGGCCGAGCATCAGCAGGAAGCCGAGGAAGATCAGCATGCCGCCAGTCTGCGGCGCCGGAAATCCCTGTCGGGTCGCGTTGTAATACATCACGCCCGCCCCCACGAACAAACCGAGCCAAGGCAGGTTGGTCAGGCCATCGATGACCGCCGCGCCGAGGCGCTTGCCGCGGCCGGCCTTGCGGCTTTCCAGATCGTCGGCGTCATGGCCGGCCACGTCTTCCACCACCGCGGCTGGCGCGGCGTACGGATTGCTTTCCATCGTCATCCCCTGTGCAGTCCCTGGTCACCCGTCCCCATGCCGGGTGTGCCGCGCGAGTATAGGGGCGCTTTTTGCCGTCTGGCTAGGAGCCGGCGGCAGGAACCTGCGATGCGAAAAACGGCCGCTGTCCGCCTGCCGTCAGCGCTTGGGCTTGAGCAGCGTGCCGGTGCAGTTCGGCGCGCCGCACAGGCACTTCCACAGTTTCTTGAGACGCGCGGTGTGCGGCACGTCGAGGATGATGCCGTAGTCGTAGGTGAGTTCCTCGCCCGGCTTGATGTTGCGGATCGCCTCGATCAGCACCTTGTCGTGGCGCGGGTTGCCGTCGGCGCTCTCCTCCACCACCGCGCGGCAGTTCGGCGCGCAGCTGTGGTTGATCCAGCGCGCGGAATTGCCCTTGCGGTTGGCGTCGATGATGTAGTCGTCGTTGAGCGTGAACAGGAAGGTGTGGCCGGTTTCGCCGCCGTCGCCGTACATGTCGTCGGCCTCGGCGTGGCTCATCAGCGTGCCCTTGTACTGGATGATCTCTTCGCCCTTGCGGATCGGGGCGACGGCGAACACGCCATTGCCGTGGATGGGGGAGCGGCGGGCGGCGATGCGACGGGTCATGGCATTCGATGTCGATGGGGGAACGCATCATGATGCCTGCAGTCCATGTCGGTGGAAACCGTCCCGGAAACACGAGCGGCGGAAACCATCCAGGCTCCCGGCATTGACGCGTGCGTCGGCTCCGGGTCAAGATTCAAACAATCGTTTGAGGAATGACCGCCATGCGATTGCTCCGCTGTCTCGTGCTCCTTGTCCTCGCCGCCAGCCTCGCCGCCTGCGGTCCGCAACGCAAGAGCGTGTTTCCGCCCTCGCTCACCGTGCAGCAGATGCAGGTGCTGCCGAACGGTACGTGGCGGCTCACGGTGCGCATCCAGAACAACAGCTACGGCGGCATGGATTTCAGCGCCATCGATGGCACGCTGCAGGTGGCCAGCGGGATGCCAGTGCGCCTGCATGCCACGTTCGACCTCGACATTCCCTCCTTCGCCGGCGACGTGACCACCATCGATGTGCTGCCCACGCCGGCCATGGGCAGCGCGCTCGCCGCGGCGGCCGCCAAGGGCAGCGCTGGCTCGCTGGCCTATGCCATCCGCGGCACGATCCACGCCCAGCCGGACCTGGCCGACCACCCGGACAACAAGAGTGCGCAGGACTTCCCGTTCCAGCACAGCGATTTCCTGTCGCCGGTGCCGGGCATCGCCAACACCTTCCGCTGATTCCCACTTCCCGAGAGAACGACCATGACGATCTACAAGGCCCCGCTCGACGACCAACGCTTCACCCTGTTCGACCTGCTGGGTGCCGAGGCCATCCTCACGAAGCTGCAGGGTGGCGCCGAACACGGCCGCGACCTGCTGGACGCGGTGCTGGAGGAAGCCGGCAAGCTCGCCGAGCAGGTGCTGGCGCCGACCAACGCGCCGGGTGACGCCGAGGGCTGCCACTACGACAAGGCCACGCACTCGGTGACCACCCCGAAGGGCTTCAAGGAGGCGTTCAAGGCCTTCGCCGAAGGCGGCTGGGCCGGCCTCACCGCGAAGGAGGAGTTCGGCGGCCAGGCGCTGCCGGGCGTGCTGGGCATCGCCACCACCGAGCTGTTCCAGAGCGGCAACCTGTCATGGAGCCTGTACCCGCTGCTCAGCGAAGGCGCCTGCCACGCGATGGAACTGCACGGCACCGAGGCGCAGCAGCACACCTACCTCAAACCCATCGTGGAAGGCCGCTGGACCGGCACGATGTGCCTCACCGAGCCGCAGGCAGGCTCCGACCTCGGCCTGCTGAAGACCCGCGCCGAGCCGACCGCCGACGGCAGCTACGCGATCAGCGGCACCAAGATCTTCATCAGCGCGGGCGAGCACGACCTCGCCGAGAACATCGTGCATCTGGTGCTGGCGCGCCTGCCCGACGCGCCGGCCGGCAGCCGCGGCATCTCGATGTTCATCGTGCCGAAGTTCAAGGTGAACGCCGATGGTTCGCTGGGCGCGCGCAATGCCGCCTTCGCCGGCGCCATCGAGCACAAGATGGGCATCAAGGGTTCGGCCACCTGCGTGATGAACTTCGACGGCGCGGAAGGCTTCCTGATCGGCCAGCCGCACAAGGGCCTGGCCGCGATGTTCACCATGATGAATGCCGCGCGCCTGTCAGTGGGTGTGCAGGGTCTCGCGCTGGCCGAGCGCGCGTGGCAGAACAGCCTCAACTACGCGCGCGAGCGCCTGCAGGGCCGTGCGCTGTCCGGCGCGAAATTCCCCGACAAGGTGGCCGACAACCTGCTGGTGCAGCCGGACGTGCGCCGCATGCTGCTGACCCAGCGCGCCTTCGTGGAAGGCTCGCGCGCCCTGCTCTACTACACCGCGCTGCAGACCGACATCGAGGCACGCGGCGTGGATGAGGCCACGCGCAAGGCGGCGGGCGAGCTGGTGGCCTTCCTGATCCCGATCGCCAAGGGCGTGGTGACGGAGCTGGCGCAGGAATGCACCAAGGAAGCGCTGCAGGTGTACGGCGGCCACGGCTACATCGGCGAGAACGGCATGGAGCAGTTCGTGCGCGACGCGCGCATCATCACGCTGTACGAAGGCACCACCGGCATCCAGGCCGCCGACCTGCTGGGCCGCAAGATCCTCCAGCTGCAGGGCGTGGGCTTCAAGCACTTCGCCGCCGAGATCGGCGCGTTCTGCAAGACGCACGCGGGCGACACGAAGCTCGCCGCGTTCGTCGCGCCGCTGGGCGCCGCGGTGAAGCAGTGGGGCGAGCTCACCCTCGCGCTGGCGCAGCGCGTGCAAGCCAACCCGGAGGAACTGGGCGCCGCCGCGGTGGATTACCTGTGGTACTCGGGCTACGTCACCTTGGCCTACTTCCAGGCCCGCGCGGTGGCCGCCGCCGAGGCGGGCACGCAGGGCGAGGCATTCAAGCAGGCCAAGCGCGACACCGCCGCGTTCTACTTCGCACGCATCCTGCCGCGCACGCTGATGCACAAGGCCGCGATCGAAGCCGGCGTGGCGACGCTGCCCGCGATCGCCTGATCCACGCCGCAGGCTCGTGCCAGACGAACGCCCGGACCTGTTCCGGGCGTTCTTTTTCACGCCGTGACTTCCGGGGCATTTCCGCGCGCATCCGGCGTGTCAGATTGCGCCCGGCCATACACGAGAGCGCACGATGAAACTGCCCACCCTGCCCTTCACCGTGACGGACTGGAGCAGCATGCCCGCCACCCGTCATCCCGGCGAAACCGGCGAGGCGCTATGGCGCACGTTCCAGATTGGCGAACTGCGCGTGCGGCTGGTCGAGTACAGCCCCGGCTACCTCGCCGACCACTGGTGCGATCGCGGCCATGTGCTGTACGTGCTGGAAGGCGAATTGCACAGTGAGCTGCGCGATGGCCGCCGCTTCGTGCTCACGCCTGGCATGAGCTACCAGGTTTCCGACTGCGGCGACGCGGCGCACCGCTCGTCCACGCCGACCGGCGCACGTCTTTTCGTGGTCGATTGAATCAACGATTCGGGGGGACGCATCGCCTACGGCGACTGGCCCGTCAACCGCTCCAGGTGCAGCCGCATGATGCGGCGCAGTTCGAGGATCGCCGCGGGCGTCTCCTGCACGCTGTGCCAGGACGGGATCACCACCTCGGACGCGGCACCGGCGAGATGCGCGCTGGCGTAGGGCACCACGCCGTCGCTGCTCTGTACCAGCGGGCCATGCGGCTTGTACAGGCCGATGATCGAGTGGTAGCGCACGTCCGGCGAGATCGGCAGGTTTTCGGTGGCGACGATGAAGGGATCGGTATCGCTTAGGTTGTCCACGCTGTTCGACACGTGGATGGGGGCGCTCTTGCCCGTATCGTCCTGCAGCAGGTCGGAGATGTTGGCCACTTCCTTGAGCACGCTGAACGGCAGGCGGATCAGCTCGGCCACCCAGCGCGCGAGACGGTGCCGCGCCGTCGGCGTGCCGCGATGCGGCGCGGCGAGGAATACCGCCGCATCCACCTGCGGCATCGGCGAGAACTGCAGGTAGGGCGCGAGCTTCTGGCGCAGGCGCGCGCGCCGGGACGCGGTGAGGCGATCCTCGGGCAGCAGGCTCCACAGCCTGTCGCCGCTGGACGACACCAGCAGGCGCGCGATCACCCCGCCCATGCTGTGCCCCACCAGCATCATGTCGTGCGTGGCCCGCGCGGTGCCGGCGGGATCGAAATGGCGGATGGTGGCGTCCAGCGCGTGGCGGATCTGCATCAGGTTCACCGCGATCGGCGCATTGGTGGGGTAGTAGACCTGCCACACCTGGTAGTGGCGGCGCAGCTCCTCGTCGCCCAGCACCTCGTTCGCCACGTTGACCCAGGCCTCGGGGCTGCTGGCCAGGCCGTGCAGCATCACCACCGTGAGCCGGTTCGGGTCGTACGGCTGCATCAGCAGCACGCGCGGCTCCTTGATGCCGCCATCGCGCCCCAGCAGCGAACGGATCGACTGCATCGCGAAACCCGAGCGCGCCAGCCACAGGCCGTAGGGCGCGGTGAAGTTGGCGCCCAGCGGCACGCTGCGGCCGGCGATGTCGACACTGGCGTCGCGATAGGGATCGCGCGCCAGCAGCTGCGCCTGATGCGTGCCCAGCACCTCGTCCAGCGTGTGTCCGCCGAACACCAGCACGCCGGTCATCGCCGCGTAGCGTGGCTCGCGCCATGGCACCGCCGGCGCATCCGCCGCGGACGGCGGCGCCACTGCCACGAAGTTCGAACCGAAGCCGTCGCGCCGGTAGACATTGCGCAGGCCCTTGAAGCGCAACGCCGAGGCGGGGATCAGTTCCGTCGGCGCGGCGCGCAGGTGCAGGTCGGTATCCGGCCGCAGCACGGTCCAGCCCGCCAACCCGGTCTGCGTCCAGCCGGTGCTGAGCCTGGGCAGCTCCTGGAACCAGCGCCCCACCACGCGCTCCACCGCGTAGTCGTAGAACGCGATCACCTGGGCCTGGCGCTGGTCGAACACGCGCTCGGCCGGCGTGCGCTTCGTGTAGAACAGGTAGGCATAGGCGTAGCGCGCGCACTGCAGGTAGGCATCGAGCGTGGCGTCATCCATCGCCGGCGCGTGGTCGCCACGCAGCGCGCGGCCCAGCCACAGCTCGGACAGCGCGGACAGCCGCCGCTCCTCGTCGAGCCCGCTGGCGTGCTCGACGATCCCGGTGCAGCTGCCGAAGGATTGCGTGCACTGCTTAGGATTCAGCGCCACCACGTTCAGCACCTGCACGGTGCTGTCGCTGAACTGCTTGCCGCCGATCACGTCGGTGCGCTGCTCGTTCACCACGTCGCCCGGCTTGAGCTGGCTCACGCCCACCATCGCGCAAGCGTTGAGACCCAGCAGCAACAGCGGCGCGAGGAACCGCGGCAACCAGCCGCACCCGATCGGATCACCCCGCATGCCCCGCCGCCTCCGCCATGAGACCTGCGCGATTGTAATCACAGCAGGCGGCCCCGTTGTCTTCCCCCGCGCATCGCGTCAGGCTGGCGGCATCCGGCAAGGGCATGGACGGGCATGACGAACTTCCTGCGCGCGATGACACGCGGTCTGGCGCTGCTGCTGGGCGCGCTGGTCGCACTCGTCTCCGGCGCCTGGGGCGCGCTGGCCCTGTGGTACCAGCTGCCCGGCGGCGTCGCGTTGCGCAGCCTGGGCGCCGTGCTGTGGGCCGCGCTTGTGCTGGTGCTGTTCGCGCTGGCGATCCTGCGCCGCACGTGGTGGCCGCTGGGCGTCTACGTGCTGCTGTACGGGCTGCTGCTGGCATGGTGGTCCGGCATCGCGCCGAGCAACCAGCGCACCTGGGCCGACGACGTCGCACGCCTGCTCGGCGGCGAGGTGCACGGCAGCGTGGTGACCCTGCACAACGTGCGCGACTTCCGCTGGCGCAGCGACAGCGACTACGACGCGCACTGGGAAACGCAGCGCTACGATCTCGACCACCTGGTTTCCGCCGACGCCGTGCTCTCGCACTGGGGCAGCAAGGCGATCGCCCACGCGATGATCTCGTTCGGCTTCGACGATGGCCGCCACCTGGTGTTCTCGGTGGAGATCCGCAAGCGGCGCGGCCAGCAGTTTTCCTCGATCGGCGGCTTCTTCAAGGATTACGAGGCGATCATGATCGCCGCACCGGAAAGCGACCTGATCCGCGTGCGCACCAACGTGCGCGGCGAGGACGACTACCTCTACCCGCTGGCGATCGACCGCGCCACGATGCGCGCGCTGTTCCTGTCCTACGTGGACAAGGCGAACCGGCTGGCGAGCGAGCCCGCGTTCTACAACACCGTCACCTCGAACTGCGCCTCGATGGTGTACCGCATGGCACGCCAGCTGGATCCCGGCCTGCCGCTGGATCTGCGCCTGCTGCTCACCGGCTACCTGCCCGGTTACCTGTACCAGATCGGCGCGCTGGACCATCGCCTCACGCTGCAGCAGTGGAACGCGCGCGCAGACATCACCGCGCGGGCACGCGCCTGCCGTTCGGACCAGGATTTCTCGGCAGCGATCCGCGCGCCACTGCATTGACGCGGCTCGATGCATCGCGCGTGGGCGACCTTCCATTCCGAACGATGCCGCAATGGAATCTTCACCACCCGCACAGGAACCTGAACACCAGCGCAGCAGCGATGCCGCGAAATGCGCCGACGCGCGCGACATTGGGGTAGGGTCGAAGCGGCAGCACCCACACGCTTCCTCGAACGACCTGCACACCGCTGTCGATCACGTCGCAGGCACGCACCCAGGAGACACGCGATGAACCTCCCCTCCCCTCGAATCGCTGTGCTGGCAGCGAGCATGCTGGTCGTTGGCCTGGCCGGCTGTTCGCAGTACGTGAAGAAGGACGACTTCAGCGCCGCCATCCAGCAGCTGCAGCAGAAGCAGCAGGACCAGCAGCAGCAGATCGATTCGATCAAGCAGCAGATGCAGGAGCAGTTCTCCAAGTACGACACGCAGATCACCGCGATGCAGGGCCGCGTCAGCGTGGACACCGTGGCACACTTCGCCTTCAACAGTTCCACGCTGAACGACCAGGACAAGCCGGCGCTGCAGAACTTCGCCCAGACGATCAGCAAGTACCACCCGAACGTGCTGGTCACGGTGGAAGGCTTCGCCGACCCCGCCGGCTCGCGTGCCTACAACCGCCGCCTCGGCATGAAGCGCGCCGAGGCCGTGCGCGACTTCCTGGTACAGAACGGCATCAACGCCGACCAGGTGCGCGCGGTGAGCTACGGCAAGGATGCGAACCGCCAGGTGGTGAAGGGCGCCAGCCACGATCGCGGCGCCGACAACCGCCGCGCCTCGCTGACGGTGGACTCCACCGGTGCCGGCGCGGTGGCCTCGGCACCGGCCACCTCCTGAGGCCGGCACCAGCCATCGCGAGACACGAAAACGCCCGGCTCGTCCGGGCGTTTTCGTTGGCGCCGCACGTGCTCACACCGAGGCGAGATGCTCCTCCAGCATCAGCTCGAACAGCGCGGGCGGCATCGGCCGGGAGATCAGGTAGCCCTGGAAGCCGTCGCAGCCCTCGCGCATCAGGAAGTCGCGCTGCGCCACCGTCTCCACGCCCTCGGCCACCACCTCCAGGCCCAGTCCGCGGCCCATGCCGATGATGGTCTGCGCGACCATCGCGTCATTGGCGTCCTCCGGCAGGCGGGCCACGAAGGCGTGGTCGATCTTCAGCTGGTCCAGCGGCAGGCGCGAGAGGTAGGCCAGCGAGGAATAGCCGGTGCCGAAGTCGTCCAGCGAGATCCGGATGCCCTGCGCACGCAGGCGCGCCAGCTTGGCGGCGGCCTCGGCGAGGTCGCCCAGGATCGCGGTCTCGGTGATCTCCAGCATCAACCGCGCGGGGTCGGCCCCGCTCGCGGCCAGCGACTGACACACGTCGTCCACGAAGTCCGGCTGCGCGAACTGCCGCGCGCTCACGTTGATCGCGAGCACGAGCATGCGGCTGGACGGCCGCGCGGACCAGGCCACCAGCTGCGCGCAAGCCTGCCGCAGCACCCAGTCGCCCAACGGCAGGATCAGGCCGTTCTCCTCGGCGACGGGAATGAAATGCTCCGGCGACACCTGCTCGCCGCCGGGGCGGGTCCAGCGCAGCAGCATCTCGGCGCCGACCACGCGCCCGTACCTGTCGACCTGCGCCTGCAGGTGCAAGTCCAGCGTCTCGTCGGCGATCGCGCGGCGCAGGTCATTGACCAGCGCCTCGCGCCGCACCAGCTCGTCCTGCATCGCCGGCTCGTAGTGGCGCAACTGGTCGCGGCCGCCAGCCTTGGCACCGTACATCGCCAGCTCCGCCTGCTTGAGCACCGATTCGGGCGAGTCGCTCCCCGGCACCAGCTCGGTCCAGCCGATACTCACCGTCATCCCCACCGGCACGTCATCGTCCAGCTGGAACGGCACCCGCAGGGCCTCGCGCACCTGCTCGGCGCAGTCGCGCACCTGGGCGGAGCGCGCGTGCGGGTCCGCCGCGCGGCAGGGCAGCAGCAATGCGAACGTGCCGCCGCTGAAACGGCTCAGCAGGCAGTCCTCGTCCAGCAGCTTGCGCAGGCGCTGCGCCATCAGCGCCAGCAGGCGGTCGCCGGCGGCATGGCCGCGCAGGTCGTTGACCCGCTTGAAGTGGTCGAGGTCGATCATCAGCAGGGCGACGCCGCGCGTGCCGGCCTCGCCCAGCAGGTGCTGCAGCCGGCCGAGCAGGAAGTGCCGGTTCGGCAGGTCGGTCAGCGGATCGAAGAAGGTCATGCGGTCGACGCTCGCATGCGCCTCGCGCACGCTGGTCAGGTCGACCATCGAGCAGACGAAATGGCTCAGCCGGCCGTCGGCATCGGTGACCGCCGAGAGCCGCACGCGGACCACCTTGGGCTCACCCTCCTGGACCTTGAGCCAGCGCTCCCCCTGCCAATAGCCCTCGCGCCGCGCGCGCTCCCACAGCCGCTCGTGGAACGCCGATTCGCGCTGCGGCGAGCGCAGCACCGAGGAATGCTTGCCGACCACCTCGCCGGGCTGGAAGCCGGTGAGCGCGGTGAACGCCTTGTTGATCCGGCGGATCCGGCGATCCGCATCCGTCACCATCAGGGCTTCCTGGGTCTGGAACGCGGCGGCGGCGAGGCGCAGCTCGCTCTCCGCACGCTTGCGCGCGGTGATGTCCTGCGCGTAGACCAGCGCGTACTCCGCCCTGCCGTCGGCGTCATGGAACACCGAGCAATCCAGCAGTACCGGGAAACGCCGGCCGTCGCGCGCCAGGTGCTCGGTTTCCTGCATCGCATGTTCCAGCCGGTCGATCTCGGCGCGCGCGACCGCGCGCTCGGCGACCAGGTCGGACGGGTACAGCGCATCCGCCGGCATGCCCACCATCTCCTCCGGCGTGTAACCGCGCTCGCGGGCAAAGGTGGGATTGACCGCGATGATGCAGTGGGTCCGCGCGTCGAACAGCACCACGCCGAATGTGGCGTTCTGGAACGCGTGCGCCCACAGCCGCAGCCTCGCCTCGGTCTGCTGCCGCTCGGTGATGTCGCGCGCCACGCTGAGCACGCCGCGGACCGCGCCCGCGGGCGTGAACAGCGGCACCTTGATGATCTCGAACAGCCGGGCCGGGCCCTCGCGCGTGTCCAGCGGCAGCTGGTAGGTGCGCTGCCGCCCCAGCTGCATCACCTCCTCGTCCATCGCGCGTACCTTCGCGGCGAACGATGCGTCGAACAGCTCGTCGCAGCTGTGGCCGATCAGGCCTTCGCGCCCGACCCGGAACAGCTCGGCCACGCGGCCGTTGCCGTCGCGATAGATGCCCGCGCGGTCCTTCACCCACATCGCGTCCGGGCTGGCCTCGAAGATCGCGCGCAGCTTGCGCTTTTCCGCCCGCAGCGCGGCCGTGCGCGCCGCCACGGTGCGGCGCAGCGTCCACACCCACAGCAGCATCAGCGCGATCAGCGCCAGCACCACCGCCAGCGCGACGCCGGCCATGCGTTCGTAGTGCTGCTGGATCGGCGGATGCTCCAGCCAGCGCGTGCGCAGCGCCGCGCGCTCGGCCGGCGTGACCAGGGCCATGCCACGCTCGACCGCCTGCAGCGTGGCCGTGTCGCCCTTGCGCACGGCGCGGTGGAACTCGGCGGTGTAGAGCTCGAAGGCGCGGTAGAAACGCTCCGACGCGGAGTAGCGGTACAGGTAGAAATCCGCCGGGTATTCGTCCATGCAGAAGATGCGCAGGTCGCCCCGGGTCGCGGCCTGGATGATGTCGCGATAGCCGGTGAACTCGTGCAGGTCGGTGATGCCGATCGAGCGCAGCTTTTCCGCGCAGGCGTCGCCACGTTCCACGCCCACCGGAAAGCCTCGCAGCGTGGCCGCGTTGTGCACGCCGCTGACGCGGCGATCCACGTAGATGCCGACCGGCAGCACGGCATAGGGCGCGGAGAAGTCGTACTGCGCCTCGCGCGAGGGCGTGCGGTAGAGCATGTCGATCACGTCCGCGCGGCCGGACAGCAGTTCCTGTTGCGCGTCGGCCCAGTCGGTCGGCACCAGTTCGACCCGGATGCCGGTATGCGCCTGGAACAGCTTCCACATGTCGACTTCGTAGCCTTGCGGTTTGCCGTCGCCGTCGAGGAACAGGAACGGCGGGTAGTTGTTGTCGCTGACCACCCGGATCTGCGCGGGCGTTGCCGTGTCAGGCGCGCGCGCCACCGCGGCCGGCGCCATCGCCAGCCCGCAGAGCAGCCAAGCCATGCATGCGGAAGCCCATCCGTTCATGCGCACGTTCCCGTCGCACGCAACCAGTGGCATACAGTACAGCATCGCCACCGGCGGACGACCGGGCAGACACAACCGCCATGCGCGCATCCGTCCGCCCGCAACGGCATCCTGGCCGACGGGCGACGCGTGCGGCACTGCCTCACGGATTCGCGGACACCAGCTCGAAGCGCACCGTCCGCTGCAGCGGATCAGCCTCGGCCAGCCGCACCATCACCTCCTGCCCCAGCGGCAGCGGCGTGGCGGAGCCGACGCGGGCCTCGATCGCGGGATCGCGCAGCATCACCACGCCGCTGTGTGCAGCGGCGGCATGGGCGTGGCCGATGCCGCGATCACGCTCCGCGCCGTTGGCCTCGACGATCGCGCCCTGGAAGATGTCGCCCACGCGCGGCGCCAGCAGCACTGCCTCGACCAGGTCGATCACCTGGCGCTCGTAC
>DATEKS010000006.1:0-9485 GCA_035277325.1 Rhodanobacter sp. | reverse complement strand
CCGGTGCGTAGCGGCCTTCGAGAATCTCCTTCGCCAGCGGGTTCTCCAGCTGCTGCTGGATCGCACGCTTCAGTGGCCGCGCGCCGTACACCGGGTCGAAGCCCACGTTGCCGAGCAGGTCCAGCGCCTTCTCGCTGATTTCCAGCTTCAGCTGGCGCTCGGCGAGGCGCTTCTCCAGCGCGGTGAGCTGGATCAGCGCGATGCGGCGGATCTGCTTCTTCTCCAGCGGGCGGAATACCACCAGCTCGTCGAGGCGGTTGATGAACTCGGGGCGGAAGTGTGCCTGCACCACGCCGAGCACGGCGGCCTTCATCTGCACGTAGTCCGCTTCCGAATCGCCGGCCTGCTCCTGGATCAGCTGCGAGCCGAGGTTGGAAGTCATCACGATCACGGTGTTGCGGAAATCCACCGTGCGACCCTGGCCGTCGGTGAGGCGGCCGTCGTCCAGCACCTGCAGCAGGATGTTGAACACGTCGGGATGCGCCTTCTCCACCTCATCGAGCAGGATCACGCTGTACGGACGGCGACGCACGGCCTCGGTGAGATAGCCGCCTTCCTCGTAGCCCACATAGCCCGGGGGCGCGCCGATCAGGCGACTCACGGCATGCTTCTCCATGAACTCGCTCATGTCGATGCGCACCATCGCATCCTGGGTGTCGAACAGGAACTCGGCCAGCGCCTTGCACAGCTCGGTCTTGCCCACGCCGGTGGGGCCGAGGAACAGGAAGGAGCCGCTGGGCCGGTTGGGATCGGACAGCCCCGCGCGTGCGCGGCGCACCGCATCGGACACCGCACGCACCGCCTCGTCCTGGCCCACCACGCGCTTGTGCAGCTCCTCCTCCATGTGCAGCAGCTTCTCGCGCTCGCCCTCGAGCATCTTCGACACCGGGATGCCGGTCCAGCGCGCCACTACCTCGGCGATCTCTTCGGCGGTGACCTTGTCCTGCACCAGGGTGAATTCCTGCTTCTCGGCGGCCTGCGCGGCGGCGAGCTGCTTCTCCAGCTCCGGCAGCTTGCCGTACTGGATCTCGCTCATCTTGGCGTAGTCCTGCCGGCGCTGCGCCGTGTCCAGTTCAAGACGCGCGGCCTCGATCTGCTCCTTCACCTTGGTGGTGCCCTGCAGCGCAGCCTTCTCCGATTTCCACACCTCGTTGAGGTCGGAGAAGTCGCGCTCCAGCTTGGCGATGTCGGTTTCCAGGTCGGCGAGGCGCTGCTTCGATTCGCTGTCCTTTTCCTTCTTCAGCATCTCGCGCTGGATCTTCAGCTGGATCAGCCGGCGCTCCAGGCGGTCCAGTTCCTCCGGCTTGGAGTCGATCTCCATGCGGATGCGGCTGGCCGCCTCGTCCATCAGGTCGATGGCCTTGTCCGGCAGCTGGCGGTCGGTGATGTAGCGGTTGCTGAGCGTGGCCGCGGCCACGATGGCCGGATCGGTGATCTCCACGCCGTGGTGCACAGCATAGCGTTCCTTGAGGCCGCGCAGGATCGCGATGGTATCCTCCACCGAGGGTTCGCCGACGAACACCTTCTGGAAGCGGCGCTCCAGCGCGGCGTCCTTCTCGATGTACTGGCGGTACTCGTCCAGCGTGGTGGCGCCGATGCAATGCAGCTCGCCGCGCGCCAGCGCGGGCTTCAGCATGTTGCCGGCGTCCATCGCGCCGTCGGCCTTGCCGGCGCCGACCATGGTGTGCAGCTCGTCGATGAACAGGATGATCTGGCCCTCGTTCTTGGCGAGGTCGTTGAGCACCGCCTTCAGCCGTTCCTCGAACTCGCCGCGGAACTTCGCGCCGGCGATCAGCGCGCCCATGTCCAGCGCCAGCACGCGGCGGTCGCGCAAGCCCTCGGGCACCTCGCCCTTGACGATGCGCTGGGCCAGGCCTTCCACGATCGCGGTCTTGCCCACGCCGGGCTCGCCGATCAGCACCGGGTTGTTCTTGGTGCGCCGCTGCAGCACCTGGATAGTGCGGCGGATCTCCTCGTCGCGGCCGATCACCGGATCGAGCTTGCCCGACTCGGCGCGCTCGGTGAGGTCGATGCAGTACTTCTGCAGCGCCTGGCGCTGGTCCTCGGCGTTCTCGCTCTGCACCTTCTCGCCGCCACGCACCTGCTCGATCGCGGCTTCGAGGTTCGCCTTGGTCGCACCCGCCGCCTTCAGCGCCGAACCCAGTTCGCCCTTGTCTTCCAGCGCCGCCAGCACGAACAGCTCGCTGGCGATGAACTGGTCGCCGCGCTGCTGCGCCAGCTTGTCGGTGAGGTTGAGCAGGCGATTGAGGTCGTTGCCCACGTTGAGGTTGCCCTCCTGCCCGCTGACCTTGGGCAGGCGTTCAAGCAGCTCGTTCACGCGCTGGCGCAACGCCGGCACGTTGACGCCCGCGTGCGTGAGCAGCGGCGCGGTCGAACCACCCTGCTGGTTCAGCAGCGCCGCCATCACGTGCGCGGGTTCGAGCATGTTGTTGTCGCGGCCGACGGCCAGCGACTGCGCGTCGGCCAGCGCCTGCTGGAAACGCGAGGTGAGTTTGTCCATACGCATCGGTAGCAATCCCCACAAAGGTCTGGCGGCTGCGCCGCCACTGGGCAGGGAGATGCGGACGGCGCCAGTCGATTCAAGCAGGCGGGGCGGCTAGCCGGCGTCAAGGCTTCAGCTGGCGGCGGGCGCCAACACCGTTCGCCCCGAGCGCAGCGAAGCGGAGTCGAAGGACGGTTTCGCCGCATCGCATGCGCAGATGCAGGCGACAAGGGCTTCGATCCTCGCTACTGCTCGCACCGGCGGACCAAAGGCACTGGATTCCGGGTTCCGCCGGAATGACGACGTCGAGAGCCGGTCGCGACGCGGGGGGATCAGCCGTCCGCCAGCCAGATCAGACTCGCAAACCGCCCACTCCGTGCCCCTTCCCGCCGGTAGGAGTAGAGCTGCGGATCGGCGAAAGTATCGAACCCGCCACCGTGCACCCGCATGATTCCCGCAGCCGCCAGGCGCTGCCGCGCCAGCGCCGCGAGGTCGCAATGCCAGTGCCCCGGCCGTGTCGCCGCGAAGCAGGCGGCCGCCCCGGCCGAGTGGTCCACGAAGGCGGCGCGCACCTCGTCGCCCACTTCGTAGGACGACCCGGCTATGCACGGTCCCAGCCAGGCCATCAGGCGCGACGGCGAAGCCTGCATCTGCTCGATGGTGGCTTCCAGCACGCCGGCGGCCAGGCCACGCCAGCCGGCATGGGCGGCGCCAATGGCACTGCCGTCGTCGGCGCAGAACAGCACCGGCAGGCAGTCGGCGGTGAGGATGGCGAGCGTGGTGCCGGGGATGCGCGAAACGGCGGCGTCGGCCTGCGGTTCGGCGGCACTGGGCAGCGGGCCCAGCTCGGCGACGGTGGTGCCGTGCACCTGGTGCAGCCAGCGCGGTGCGCTGGGCAGGTCCAGCGCCTGCTGCAGCACGCTGCGGTTGCTGCCCACCACTTCGGCGGATTCGCCGCTGCGCAATCCGAGGTTGAAGCGGCCGAACGGCGGTGCGGAAACGCCGGGGCCTTCGCGGGTGCTCACCGCCGCGTGCACGCGCACGGGCGCCGGCCAGTCGGGGAAGATCCAGGTGTCGGTCATGTCCATCGACGCGGGTGGGGCTGGGGAGCGACAAGCATCGCATAGGCGCGCCGCTGACGCTCGGACAGGCCGGACGCGACAAGAGCACCCAACCCCCAGCCCTTCCCTTCACGCAGGAGAGGGCGACACGCGACGCTCAATCGTCGTCGTGGCCGTGGGCAGCGAGGTCATCGCGCAGGGCGGCGATCAGTGCCGTCATGTCGGCCGGGCGCTCGGCCGTGAAGGCCAGCGCCTCGCCGGTGACCGGATGCCCGAACGCCAGCCGCTCGGCATGCAGCGCCTGGCGACGGAAGCCGCGCAGCGCGGCGACCAGCTCCGGCGTGGCGCGCCTCGGCAGCTTGAGGCCGCCGCCGTAGAGCGGGTCGCCCACCAGCGGATGGCCGATGTGGGTGAGGTGCACGCGGATCTGGTGGGTGCGGCCGGTTTCCAGATTGCACTGGATCAGGCTGTGCGCGCGGAAGCGCTCGCGCAGGCGGTAATGGGTGACGGCGTGCTTGCCGCTCTCCTCGTCGCGCACGGCCTGGCGCAGGCGATCGCCCATGCTGCGGCCGATCGGCGCGTCCACCGTGCCGCCGGACACGAGACTGCCCAGTACCACGGCCTCGTACTGGCGCTCCACGTCGTGGCGCGACAGCATCTCCACCAGCGCGGTCATCGCGGGCAGGGTCTTCGCCACTACCATCAGGCCGGAGGTGTCCTTGTCCAGCCGGTGCACGATGCCGGCGCGCGGCAGCTCGGCCAGCTTCGCGTCGTGGTGCAGCAGCGCGTTGAGCAGGGTGCCGGAGGGGTTGCCGGCACCGGGGTGCACCACCAGGCCGGCAGGCTTGTCCAGCACCAGCAGATGTTCGTCCTCGTGCACGATGGCGAGCGCGATGGCCTCGGGCGCGCTTTCCACCTCGGCCTCCAGCTCGGCTTCCAGCCGCACCTGCTCACCGCCGCGCAGCAGCTGGCGGGGCGGCACCGTGGCGCCATCCAGGGTGGCCGCGCCGGACTTGATCCAGCCGGCAAGGCGCGAACGCGAGTAGTCGGGGAACAACTCGGCCAGCGCCTGGTCGAACCTGCGTCCGGCCGCAGCCAGCGGCACCCGGGCTTCGTGGCGTATCGCGGTCATGCACCGTCTCCCGCGTGGCAGGCGGCGGCAGGCCGCGGGGTGGCGCCGGTTTCGGCTATCATGCCTTTTCGCTCAAACATCTGAATCCCTTACATGCGTCCAACTATCGACTCGCTCAAGCTGCCGATGACCACCCGGTTCTGCCTCAGGACGCTCGCCGTGCTCGCCCTGGCGCTGACGATGAGCGCCTGCTCGCTGTTCGGCCACAAGCGCGACAACATCGACACCATGCCGGTGGGCGCCCTGTACAACAACGCGCACACCTCGCTGGAGAACGCCGACTATTCGGCGGCCATCAAGGCCTACCAGCGCCTGATCGCCCGCTTCCCGTCCGGCGACTACAACGAGCAGGCCCAGCTGGAGCTGGCCTACGCGCAGTACAAGGACAGCCAGTCGGATGACGCGTACTCGACGATCAACCGCTTCATCAAGACCTATCCGGCCAACCAGCATGTGGATTATGCCTATTACCTGCGCGGCCTGATCAACTTCGACCGCACCACCGGCTTCATGGACCGCGTCTCCCGCGACAAGAAGGCGCAGTCGCGCCGCGACCAGGCCTACAACCTGCAGGCCTTCGACGACTTCGCCGAGCTGTCGCGCCGCTTCCCGAACAGCGCCTACGCGGCCGACGCGCGCCAGCGCATGATCTACCTGCGCAACGTGCTGGCGCAGTACGAGATCAACGTGGCCGAGTTCTACCTGTTCAACCGCATCTACATCGGCGCCGCCGACCGCGCACAGTACGTGGTCGAGCACTACCAGCAGGCGCCGCAGACCGGCGACGCGCTGGCCATCCTCACCCGCAGCTACCTCGCGTTGGGCCAGGACAAGCAGGCGGCCCAGGTGCGCCAGGTGCTGGCGTTGAACTACCCGGACCATCCCTACCTGAAGGATGCGAAGTGGCCGCACCAGGTGTCCATCTGGCGCAAGATGATTCCGTTCGCGCGGCATCACTGAGCCGACGGGTCAAGGCACACAGGAAACCGGCGAGCGATCGTCGGTTTTTTTTGTCGATCGAGGCAAGCTCGCCCCTCACCCCAACCCTCTCCCCGACGGGAGAGTGGGCACCCGTGCCGAGCGGGTTCGCCGGCACAAAGGCAGTCGCGATCTTCCGCGTCGACGATCTAGCGCCAGCCGGAAGTGATGGGGTAGCGCCGCTCGCGGCCGAACGCGCGGGTGGTGACGCGCGGGCCCGGCGCCGACTGCCGGCGCTTGAACTCGTTGGCCAGCACCAGGCGCACCACGCGGTGCACCACGTCGGCGGCGAAGCCGGCTTCGATGATCTCGGCCTGCGACTGCTCGCGTTCGATGAAACGCGCGAGGATCGCGTCCAGCTCCTCGTAGGGTGGCAGCGAATCCTGGTCGGTCTGGTTGTCGCGCAGCTCGGCCGAGGGCGGGCGGTCGATCACGGCCGCCGGAATCGTCTCCTCGCCTCCGGCCTGCGCGTTGCGCCAGCGCGCCAGGCGGTATACCGCGGTCTTGTAGACGTCCTTGAGCGGCGCGTAGGCGCCGCACATGTCGCCGTACAGCGTGCAGTAGCCCACCGCCATCTCGCTCTTGTTGCCGGTCGCGAGCAGCAGCCTGCCATGCTTGTTCGACAGTGCCATCAGCATCACGCCGCGGGTGCGCGACTGCAGGTTCTCCTCAGTGGTGTCGGCGCCCTTGCCCGCGAACGCTGGCGTCAGCGCCCGGATGAAGGAGTCCACTGTCGGCTCCACGTCGATCACGTGGTAGTCCACGCCCAGCCGCTCGGCCTGCATGCGCGCGCCATCCAGCGACAGCTGCGAGGTGTAGCGCGACGGCATCATCACCGCGGTGACACGCCCGGCACCCAGCGCGTCCACCGCCAGTGCCAGGGTCAGCGCCGAGTCGATGCCGCCGGACAGGCCCAGCAGCACGCTGGGGAAGCCGTTCTTGTCGACATAGTCGCGGATGCCGCGCACCAGCGCGGCGTACAGCACCGCCTCGTCGCAGACGTCGCCGGGTTCCGGCCACGCTTCGGCCTGCAGCGTGCGCGTGGCCGGATCGAACTCGGCCCACAGCAGCGCGTCGACGAAGGCCGGCGCGCGCGCGGCGACCGTGCCGTCGCCGTTCACCAGCAGCGCACCGCCGTCGTAGACCACCTCGTCCTGGCCACCGACCAGGTTGAGGTAGGCGAAGGCGCAACCGGTTTCCTGCGCGCGCGCGGCCAGCACCGCCTCGCGCTCGGCCCGCTTGGCGTCGTTCCAGGGCGAGGCGTTGATCACTACGATCAGCTCGGCGCCCGCTCGCGCCGCGGCGGCGGCCGGCTCGGGCCGCCACACGTCCTCGCAGATCAGCAGGCCGATGCGCACGCCGGCGAGGGTGGTGATCACGCTGGCATGGCCGGGGCGGAAATAGCGCTTGTCGTCGAACACGCCGTAGTTCGGCAGCGCCTGCTTGTGCGCGATCTGCGCGATGCGGCCCTCGCGCAGCAGCGCGGCGCCGTTGTAGACCTCGCCCTCGCTATGCGGGAAGCCCACCAGCGCGGACAGGCCGTTCGTCCCGGAAGCCAGCGCCTCCAGCTCCTGCTGGCAGGCGGCGAGGAAGCTGGGTCGCAGCAGCAGGTCTTCCGGCGGGTAGCCCGAGAGGGCCAGCTCGGGGAACACCACCAGGTCGGCACCGCCGCTGCGGGCCTGCACCATGAGGTCGCCCACCTTCGCGGCATTCGCCGCGACCGCGCCGACCGGGAAATCGTGCTGGGCCAGCGCCAGTCTCAGGACAGCCATGGATCAAGCTCTTCGGGGGATGGATTCGGGGACGGAATGGTAGTGCATCGCCATCCGGACAAGAGGCCCCGGACGCCCTGCCCCCCTCAGGCCATCGGCTGCAGCAGCAACAGGAAGGCCAGCCCCCACATCAGCAACGCCACCAGCACATCGAACATGCGCCAGGCGACCGGGCTGCGGAATACCGGCAGCAGCAGCCGCGCGCCGTAGCCGAGCGCCGTGAACCACAGCAGGCTGGCAGTGCCCGCGCCCGCGGCGAACAACCAGCGGCCGCCGCCGTCGTAATGGGTGGACAGGCTGCCGAGCAGCACCACGGTGTCCAGGTACACGTGCGGGTTGAGCAGGGTGAAGCCGAGGCAGGCCAGCACCGTGCGCCCACGTCCGTTCGCCTTCGCATCGGCGGGACGCAGGCCGCTTTCGCCGCGCCAGGCGCGCCGCGCAGCCAGCAGGCCATACGCGGCGAGAAAGGCGGCGCCCACGAAGCGCAGCACCTGCAGCAGGCCGGGCTGCTGCTTTACCGCCAGCCCCATGCCGGCCACGCCCAGGGCGATCAGCGTGACGTCAGCCAGCACGCAGACCAGCACCACCGCGCCGACGTGCAGGCGCTGCAGTCCCTGGCGCAGCACGAAGGCGTTCTGCGCGCCGATGGCGACGATCAGGCCGGCGCCGGTGCCGAGCCCGGCGAAATAGGCGGATGGGAGCATGGGAACCTCGCGGAAAGTGGCCTACTTTCGTATGGCCGTCCGCATCAGTAAAACTATATTTGCTTAACTTGATTCAGTTTTTCTAATTTCGGGAGGCACCCGTGCACATGCTCAATCCCCAGCTGGCCGCCTTCGTCGCCGTGCTGGACGAAGGCAGCTTCGACGCCGCCGCGCGACGGCTCGCGCTGACTCCCTCGGCCGTCTCCCAGCGCATCAAGGCGCTGGAGGATCGCCTGGGCCAAGTGCTGGTGCTGCGCCAGTCGCCCAGCCGCGCAACGCCTGCGGGGGAACGGCTGCTGCGCGGCGTGCAGCAGATGCGCCTGCTGGAGGCCGAGATCCTGGGTGATTTCGCCGTCGAGACCGCAGGCGCCGCACCGGCCACGGTGTCGATCGCCGTGAACGCGGATTCGCTCGCCACCTGGGTGCTCGGCGCCCTGGTCGAACCGCACCGGCGCGACGGACTGCTGTTCGACGTGCGCGTGGAGGACCAGGACCACTCCGCCGGCCTGCTGCGCGACGGTTCGGTGCTTGGCGCGATCACCGCCGACGCCCGCCCCGTGCAGGGCTGCACGGTGAAGAAGCTGGGCGTGATGCGCTACCTGCCGATCGCCTCGCCGGACTTCGTCGCCCGGCATTTCGCCCATGGCCTGGACGCCGCCTCGCTGGGCGCCGCACCGATGCTGGTGTTCAACCGCAAGGACGCCCTGCAATGGCGCTTCCTGCGCAGCGTGACCCACGCCCGGCTGGCCCCGCCCATGCATTACCTGCCCTCGTCCACCGCCTTCGTGGAAGGCGCGGCGCTGGGCCTGGGCTGGGCGATGGCGCCGGAGGCGATGCTGGAACAGCCCTTCGCCCAGGGCACGCTGCAGCCGACCGCGCCCGGGCGCTGGCTGGACGTGCCGCTGTACTGGCAGCACTGGTCGATCCGCTCAGCCGCCTTGGCCAAGGTCACCGACGCCCTGCTGCGCGCGGCGCGGCATGGCCTGCGGCCCGCGCGCTCCTCTCCCTAGGGAAGGTCTGATCAATCGGCTTCTCGCTCGTCATTCCTGCGAAAGCAAGACAAGCGCGTTGCGCGCAGAACGCCCGCAGGGCGGCCCCGAAGGGGCGAGCGCAGCGAGTCATCCAGTTTCGGTATCGGCTGGTTGTCGTGCTGACGCTTGTGTGTCTCGCCGTTGGCGAGGGTTTCGTCCCGCTGCCGCGGGCCGAGTCACTTTCTCTTGTTTGCCCAAGAGAAAGTAACCAAAGAGAAGGGCACCCTCGCGGCCGCGGTCGATTGGGCATCCCTGCCCAATCGACTTCGCAAGCGGCTCCGGAGGTTCGCTGACTGCACCTCCC
>DATEKS010000005.1:0-19535 GCA_035277325.1 Rhodanobacter sp. | reverse complement strand
GCGGTGAAGTCCAGCGTGCCCGGTTCGGCATAGGCGCTGCCGTCGGGCAGGGTCACCTGCACGCTGGCCTGGTTCGGCTGGGCGAGGGTGACGCCGCCGCTGGTCTGTGCCTGGCGCAGCTGCTCCATGTCGGCCACGCTCATGGTGAAGTTCACGTACAGCGGATCGATCTGGTCCACCGTGGTGAGCAGGGTGGCGCTGCCGCTGCCCACCAGCGCGCCCTCGGTCACCTGCTGCTGGCCGGCGCGGCCGTCGATCGGCGAGGTGACGTTGGCGTAGCCGAGGTTGATGCGCGCGGTCTGCACGTTGGCGCGTGCCGCCTGCACCGCGGCGGCGGCGGTGCGTTCGGCGGCCAGCGCGTTGTCGAGGTCGGACCTGGAGATGTAGCCCTTCGGCGCCAGGTCACGCGAACGCTGCGCGTTGACCTTGGCATTGGTGTACGTGGCCTGCGCCTGCGCCAGCGACGCCTCGGCCGCGGCCAGCGCCGCCTTCAGCGGTGCCGGGTCGATCTGGAACAGCGGCTGGCCCTTCCTGACGTCGGTGCCCTCGGTGTAGTCGCGCTTCAGCAGCACGCCGGCCACGCGGGCGCGCACATCGGCGCTGCGGAAGGCCGACAGGCGGCCGACCAGGTCCTTGGTCAGCGGCTCGTTCTGCGGCTGCGCCGTGATCACGCCGACCTGTGGCGGCGGCATCTGCGGCGGACCTTGCTCCTTCTTGCCGCAGGCGGTCAGGGCCAGCAGGCCGAGGCACAACGCGGGTGCGCGCAGGGACGGGGATTTCATGGGGACTCCGAAGCGTGCTGATCGTGATGGGGTATCGCGAGGGAGCGCATCCAGCCTGCGCCAGGCGCAGAGCATGACGGCACCACCGCCTGCATGTCGTGTGTCAAAGGTTGAGCAGTTCCCGGGCTCGATGGGAGGCATGGGCGTGCGGAACGCTACTATACCGTACAGTTCACAATTTATTGAAGGGCTTGCGCGGCTTTTTTGCGTGTGCGCAAGCCGGACCGGCGGCGCGAGGCCGGCGCCATGGGAACACGACGATGGCGAGCGGGTGCCGGGACCGGCGCATCCGCCGATGCCGCCGGTTTCCATCGCACGCGATCACGTACCAGCCATGCGTGCCTGCGATGCGACTTGGATGTGCGCGTGCATGCCATGGCGGGGTGCCGACAAACGGCGTTTCATGACGCTATGCACAATGTTGGTGCGGTGGATTCACCCTGGTGCGAGGCGTATCCTTTTGGGGCTTTATCGCGTCAATTCGTTTCCACTACCAGTAGATGCCATGAATGCCATTCGTGCAGCCCATGAAGTTCCGCTTCAGTCCGCCGTGTTCGAGGCACTGAAGCAAGCCGGATACCCCACCCAGCGCCTTGATGAGGCGCAATTTTTTATCGGCGCTTTCTTCGAGCGGATCACGGAGGGCGACAGCAATCTGCACACACCGGCGCAATGGGCCGCCCTGGCTGGCGGTCTGCTGGACTTCATGCAGCAGCGCACGCCCGGTCGAGCGGCAGTACGCGTGCTGAATCCCGAGACTGGGCACACCGGCCACGGTCGGCTGCAGATCGTCACCGAGGACATGCCGTTCCTGGTCGACACGGTGAGCATGGTGGTTTCGACGCGCCTGCAGATCCACGCCGTGATCCATCCGGTGCTGGCGGTGCGGCGCGATGCCGGCGGCAAGCTGCTTGGGTTTGGCGGCGACGCGGGCGTGGCCGAGTCGGTGATGCATTTCGAGATCGACCGCGTCGCGGATGCGGGCGAGCAGGCACAACTGGTCGCGCAGGTCGAGGCCGCGCTGGAAGACGTCCGCGTGGCGGTGGGCGACTGGGCGGCGATGCGCGACAAGGCGCTGGCGATCGCCGACGAACTGCCGCAGCGCAAGCCCGCGCTGGACGCGGCCTCGGCCCGCGAGGCCGGCGAATTCCTGCGCTGGATCGCCGCCGACAACTTCACCTTCTTCGGCTACCGCGAATACGAGGTGACCGATGCCGACGGCGACCGCGTACTGCGCGCGATCGACAGCTCGGGCCTGGGCATCCTGCGCAAGAGCGAGCAGTCGATGGCGCCGCGCTCGCTGAAGACGCTGGCGGCCAGCGAGCTGCCGCGGTCCGGCTCGGTCGACGCGATCATCCTGACCAAGACCAATGCACGTTCGCGCATGCACCGCCCCGGCTACATGGATTACATCGGCGTGCTCAAGTTCGGTGCCGACGGCCGCGCCGTGTCCGAGCAGCGCTTCCTCGGCCTGTTCACCTCCAGCGCCTACATGGCGCGTCCGCAGGACATGCCGCTGGTGCGGCACAAGGTGGAGGCGGTGCTGGCGCGCTCGAGCCTGAAGCGCGATTCGTACTCCGGCAAATCGCTGCGCCACATCCTGGAAACGCTGCCGCGCGAAGAGCTGCTGCAGAGCAGCGAGGATGAGCTGTTCGCCATCGCCTGCGGCATCCTGGAGCTGCGCCAGCGCGCGCACACGCGTCTGTTCATGCGCCGCGACCGCTACGGCCGCTTCTTCACCTGTCAGGTGTTCGTGCCGCGCGACCGCTTCAACACCTCGGTGCGCGAGCGCATCGAGATGCTGCTGGGCGAGGCGCTGCACGCCGAGCAGGTCGATTCCTCGGTGCTGCTGGGCGAGGCCGCGCTGGCGCGCCTGTACATCGTGCTGCGGCCGAAGATCGGCGATCAGCCCGAGTACGACCTGGCCGCACTGGAGCAGGGCGTGGCGGCGATCGTGCGCAACTGGCACGATGACGTGCGCGACGCGCTGGTGAAGCAGCGCGGCGAGCACGAGGGCGTGGTGCTGGCGAACCGCTACGCGCGCGTGCTGCCGCCCGGCTACATTGACGACGTGAGCCCGGCGGTGGCTGCCGAGGACGTGTACCAGCTGTCGCTGCTCGAGGGCGACAACGCGCTGCGCATGTCGTTCTACCACCCGCCGAAGGCGCCGGAGACACTGCGTTTCAAGGTCTACCGCTCCGGCGGCGACATCGCGCTGTCCGAGGTGCTGCCGCAGTTGGAGAACCTGGGCCTGCGCGTGCTCACCGAGCACGTCTACGAGATTCCCGGCGCCAGCGTGCCGCTGTCGATCCAGGATTTCGAGGTGCAGCCGGTGGGCAAGCTCACCTTCAGCGTGGAGCAGGTGGGTTCGCTGTTCGAGCATGCGTTCGAGCAGATCTGGCGCGGCAACGCCGAGAACGACGGCTTCAATCGCCTGGTGCTGGGCGCCCGGCTGAGCTGGCGCCAGATCGCGATGCTGCGCGGCTACTGCAAATATCTGCTGCAGGCTGGCAGCACCTTCTCGCAGTCGTACATGGAAGACACGCTGAACCGCTACCCGGCGATCGCTGGCCTGCTGGTGGAGCTGTTCCTGGCCAAGTTCGACCCGCGCCGCGAGTCGCTGTCGGCCGATGAGCGCAAGGCCGCGGCCGGTCTGCTGCACGGCGAGATGTCGGCGCTGATCCCGGCGCACGTGCAGGCCGCGAACCCGGCACTGGTCGACGGCCTCGCCGCCGCGCTGGCGCAGCCGCGCGCCGAGCAGGTCAAGACGATCGAGGGCGCGATCAACGTGCTGCTGGAGAACGTGGCCAGCCTCGACGAGGACCGCATCCTGCGCAGCTTCGTGGCGGTGATCCACGCCACCCTGCGCACCAGCTTCTTCCAGCAGTGGAACGGCGCGTACCGCGACTACATCAGCTTCAAGCTCGACTCGCACGCCGTGCCCGAGCTGCCCAAGCCGGTGCCGTACCGCGAGATCTGGGTATGCGCGCCGCGCGTGGAAGGCATCCACCTGCGCTTCGGTCCGGTGGCGCGCGGCGGCCTGCGCTGGTCCGACCGCCGCGAGGATTTCCGCACCGAGGTGCTGGGCCTGGTGAAGGCGCAGATGGTGAAGAACACCGTGATCGTGCCGGTGGGCTCGAAGGGCGGCTTCTTCGTGAAGAAGCCGCCGGTGGGCGGCGACCGCGACGCGCAGCAGGCCGAGGGCATCGCCTGCTACAAGCTGTTCATCAACGGCCTGCTCGACATCACTGACAACCTGGTCGAGGGCAAGGTGGTGAATCCGCACGACGTGGTGCGTCACGACGCCGACGATCCCTATCTGGTGGTGGCGGCCGACAAGGGCACGGCCACGTTCTCCGACATCGCCAACGCGATCTCGATCGAGCACGGCTTCTGGCTGGGCGACGCGTTCGCCTCCGGCGGCTCCAACGGCTACGACCACAAGGGCATGGGCATCACCGCCAAGGGTGCGTGGGAGTCGGTGAAGCGCCACTTCCGCGCGCTGGGTCGCGACAGCCAGACGCAGGACTTCACCTGCGTGGGCATCGGCGACATGTCCGGCGACGTGTTCGGCAACGGCATGCTGCTGTCGAAGCACATCCGCCTGGTGGCCGCGTTCGACCACCGCCACGTGTTCATCGATCCGAACCCGGATGCGGCGCGTTCCTTCGTGGAGCGCGAGCGCATGTTCAAGGTGCCGCGTTCGAGCTGGGACGACTACGACAAGTCGCTGATCTCCGCCGGCGGCGGCGTGTGGCCGCGCACGGCGAAGTCGATTCCGGTGTCGCCGGAAGCGCGCGCGGCGCTGGGCCTCAAGCCCGAGGTCACCCAGATGGCGCCGAACGAGCTGCTCAACGCCATCCTCAAGGCGCCAGTGGACCTGCTCTGGAACGGCGGCATCGGCACCTATGTCAAGGCCAGCAGCGAGACCCACGCCGACGCCCGCGACCGCGCCAACAACGGCCTGCGCGTGGACGGTGGCGAGCTGCGCTGCAAGGTCGTGGGTGAGGGCGGCAACCTCGGCATGACCCAGAAGGGCCGCATCGAGGCGGCGCAGAAGGGTGTGCTGCTGAACACCGACTTCATCGACAACTCTGCCGGCGTGGATACCTCCGACCACGAGGTGAACATCAAGATCCTGCTCAACGACGCGGTGCACCGCGGCGAGCTGAGCGAGGCGGACCGCAACAAGCAGCTGGCGGCGATGACCGACGAGGTCGGCCAGCTGGTGCTGTGGGACAACTATCGCCAGAACCAGGCGATCACGCTGATGGAGCACCAGTCGGCGAAGCGCATCGGCTCGATGGCACACTTCATCCGCACGCTGGAGGCCGAGGGCTCGCTGGATCGCCAGGTGGAGAACCTGCCCAGCGAGGCGGAGCTCACCGAGCGCAAGACGCGCGGCCAGGGCATGACCCGCCCGGAACTGTCGGTGCTGCTGTCCTACGACAAGATCCGCCTGTTCCAGCAGCTGCTCGACTCCGATGTGCCGGAAGATCCTTACCTGTCCAAGGAACTGGTGCGCTACTTCCCCGCGCCGCTGCACGAGAAGTACGCCGCGCACATGCAGCGCCACCGACTGAAGCGCGAGATCATTGCCACCGCGGTGACCAACTCCACGATCAACCGCATGGGCGCCACCTTCATGATGCGCATGCAGGAGGACACCGGCAAAGGCCCGGCGGCGATCGCCAAGGCCTACACCGCCGCGCGCGAGATCCTGGACGCGCGCGAGCTGTGGGCCGAGATCGAGGCGCTGGACAGCAAGGTGGCCGAGGGCACCCAGGTCGACGCGGTGATGCAGATCTGGTCGCTGCTGCGCCACATGACCCGCTGGCTGCTCAACCGCCCCGGCGGCACGCTGGAGATCGCCGCCAACGTCGAGCGCTACCAGGCCGGCGTGAGCGCGCTGCGCAAGGCCTTGCCGGAAGCGCTGACGCCGACTGGCAAGGGCGACTTCGCCAGCAGCCAGGAAAAGTGGGAAGGCCTCGGCCTGCCCGCCGAACTGGCCGTGCGGCTGGCGCGCCTGTCCGAACTGCGTGCCGCGCTGGACATGGTCGAGGTGGCGCAGCAGAGCGGCCAGCCGATCGAGAAGGTCGCCGGCGTGTTCTACGAGCTGGGCGAGGTACTGGACCTAGAATGGCTGCGCGGCCAGATCGAGGCGCTGCCGGTGGAAGGCCACTGGCATGCGCAGGCGCGCGGCTCGCTGTTGGACGAGCTCACCCACCAGCATCGCGCATTGGTCCAGCAGGTGCTGAAGCTGGCCGGCAACCGCGCCGACGTCTCGCCGGTGCAGGTCTGGCTGCAGCGCGACGACGCCACGCTGCAGCACACCCGCGGCATGCTGGCCGAGATCCTCACCCAGAACGCCGACTACCCGATCGCCTCGGTCGCGGTGCGCCGGCTGGCCCAGCTGGCGCAGGTGCCGGTGGGTTGAGGGCGCCTTTACCCTCTCTCCAACCCCTCTCCCGCAAGCGGGCGAGGGGCTTGAGGCTTTGCTCCCCTCTCCCGCTTGCGGGAGAGGGCCGGGGGGAGAGGGCAAAGAAGGCAAGCAGGCATGCGAAGATCTGTCGTTTGTCATCCGAAGCCCCGGTTCACCGGGGCTTTGCTTTTGCGGCGTGTCGCGACGTTCCATGCAGTAAGCTCCCGGCATCGTCCCCGGAGTCCGCTCGCCCATGCGCTTCGCCTTCGTCGCCAGTGACACCAGCGTCGCCCAGCAGGCCAGGCGCAAGCTCGTGGAGCGTTACGGCGACGTGCCGGCGGTGGAAGCCGAGTTGATCGTGGCACTGGGCGGCGACGGCTTCATGCTGCGCACCCTGCATGCGCATCTTGCGCTGAAGGTGCCGGTGTACGGCATGAAACTCGGCCGCGTCGGCTTCCTGATGAACAAGCACAAGCTCGACGGCCTGCCCGAACGGGTGGAGCGTGCGCACGCGGCCGAACTGTTCCCGCTGGAAATGCTGACCACCGATGCCGCGGGCGACACCCATCGCGCGCTGGCCTTCAACGAAGTCTCGCTGCTGCGCCAGAGCAACCAGGCCGCGCATCTGGAAGTAAAGCTCAACGAGGCGGTGAAACTGCCGAATCTGATCTGCGATGGCCTGATGGTCGCCACGCCGGCCGGTTCCACCGCCTACAACCTCTCCGCGCACGGACCGATATTGCCGCTGGATGCGAACGTGCTGGCGCTCACTCCGATCAGCCCGTTCCGCCCGCGCCGCTGGCGTGGCGCGATCCTGCCGCACCGCACCCAGGTCAGTCTGCGCGTGCTCGATCCCGGCAAGCGGCCGGTCAGCGCCACCGCCGACTTCCACGAGGTGCGCGACGTGCGCGACGTGGTCGTGCGCCAGGCCGAGGGGCAGGGAGTGCGCCTGCTGTTCGATCCCGAGCACAACCTGGAGCAGCGCATCCTCGACGAGCAGTTCGCCGCGGATTGACCCGCATTTCTCCTTCTCCCCGCCGGGACGCGGAGAAGGATCCTGGCTCGAAGAGCGAGGAAAAGGGTCGGGGTGATGAGTGACTTTGCGGAACGAGCCCTGTATGCGAATGCTTTTTGCCTGAGCCGAAGCCTCGAGACATTCGCGCACAGAGTTCGCTGCTACGGCAAGCCAGTCTCACGCCATGCGCCTGGCATGCGCTAGATTGACCGCATGCCAGCCCACGACTCTTCCGCCGCTGCCGACAACCGCCTCGTCGTGGCGATCTCCTCGCGCGCGCTGTTCGATCTCGGCGACAGCCACGAGCTGTTCGAACGCGAGGGGCTGGATGCCTACCGCGATTTCCAGATCGCGCACGAGAACGAGATCCTGAAGCCCGGCGTGGCTTTCCCGCTGGTGCAGAAGCTGCTCGACCTCAACAAGCTGGCGGGCGACGTGCCGCCGGTGGAAGTGATCCTGCTCTCGCGCAATTCCGGCGACACCGGCCTGCGCATCTTCAACGCAATCCAGCACTACGGCCTGGAGATCAGCCGCGCCGCCTTCACCAGCGGCGCGCCCACGTCCGACTACATCGCGCCGTTCAAGGCCGACCTGTTCCTTTCCGCCAACGCCGAGGACGTGGGCCGCGCGCTCAAGGCCGGCGTGGCCGCCGCGACCATCCTGCCCAGCACCGCGCCGCCGCGCATGAGCGAGCAGCTGCGCATCGCCTTCGACGGCGACGCGGTGATCTTCGGCGACGAAGGCGAGCGCGTCTCGCGCGAGGAGGGGCTGGACGCCTTCCACCGCAGCGAAATGGAGCATGCCGCCGAACCGCTGTCGGTGGGCCCGTTCCGCGGCTTCCTCACCGCGCTGCACCGGCTGCAGGCGGCGTTTCCCGCGGAGAACTCGCCGATCCGCACCGCCCTGGTCACCGCACGCTCGGCACCCGCGCACAAGCGCGTTATCCTCACCCTGCGCCGCTGGGGCGTGCGCATCGACGAGGCGCTGTTCCTCGGCGGCCGCGACAAGGGCCCCTTCCTCGATGCCTTCGGCGCCGACATCTTCTTTGACGACTCGCCGGCCAACGTGGAGTCCGCACGCAGGCATGTGGCGACCGGGCACGTGCCGCATGGAGTGAGCAATCGGTAGGGTGGGTCGGGAGGGCGAGGAAAGTGTCTGGTTCCGCATCACCCAGTGTCGTGTTCAGGCCTTGCGTGGCGGCCGATACCGCGGCCTGCCTTGGATTGTTCGACGGCAACTGCCCGGAGTTCTTTGCGCCCAACGAGCGCGCGGATTACGCGGCTTTTCTCGGGAGTCGACCGGCAGGCTACGAGCTGTGCCTGGTCGACGGCAGGGTAGCGGGGGCGTTCGGGCTTGCCGACGACGGTCTGGGTTGCAAGCGTCTGAACTGGATACTGCTTGATCCTGGCTCTCAAGGCATGGGTATCGGCTCGGCCATCATGCGTCGCGTCGAAGCGTTGTCGCACGCTTCGGGGAGTGCGCTGGTTCGCATCGCCGCCAGCCACAAGTCAGCCCCTTTCTTCGCGCGTTTCGGCGCGGTCGTGCTTGCGACGATGCCGGACGGCTGGGGCCCCGGCATGCACCGGGTCGACATGGAGTGGCGTCCATAAGGCCGGTGCATGCGTTCACGGCACGGGATGTCCCTTGCTCGCCGTCCAGATCGCGTACCAGTCCTCGGCATCGAGCCGTACGTCCAGCGCGGCGACGGCCTCGCGCAGGCCTTCGATGCGGCCGCTGCCGGTGATCGGGTGCGGTCGTGACGGGTGGCGCAGGATCCAGGCGAAGGCCAGGGTGGCGAGGCTGATGCCGAGACGGGCGGCGATGGACTCCATTTCGGTGCGTACGCGAAGCGCCTGCACGTCCTCTCCGCTGAACAGCCGGCCACCGCCCAGCGGCGACCAGATCATCGGACGGAGGCCAAGCTGCTGGGCCTGGTCCAGCGTGCCGTCGTCCAGCGCATCCATCGCCAACGGCGACAACTCGACCTGGTTTGTCGCCAATGGGTGGTGCGCTTGCAACAGTGCGAACTGGCTGGTCGTGTGGTTGGAGACGCCCCAGTGCGCCACCTTGCCTTCGCGCGTCAGCGTGGCGAAGCTGTCCGCCAGCTCAGCGGCGTCCATCAGGTAGTCAGGGCGGTGGATCAGCACAAGATCCAGTTGCTCGGTATGGAGATTGCGCAGCGACTGTTCCACCTGCATGCGCACGTAGGCAGGCGCAGTGTCGTAGTGGCTGATCCGGTACGGCCGGCTGGCCGAGCGCAGACGGATGCCGCACTTGGTGACGAGCTGCATGCGCCGGCGCAGGGTGGGCGCGGCCTGCAGCGCTTCGCCGAACAGCGCCTCGGCCTGGTAGTCGCCATAGATGTCCGCGAGGTCGAACGAGGTGATGCCGAGCTCCAGGGCCTGCTCGATCCAGCGCACGCGCCCGGCCACGTCGAGATGCCACTCCCGGATGCGCCAGAGGCCGGCGACGACGGAGGAGAGCGCGGGGTCGGGATGGCGCGGGGACGGCGTGGTCATGGCAGGCTCGCTGGGAGAGGAAACAGGGGAAATCAGACCATCTTCGTGCGCTTCCACCAAGAGGTGACCTGCTCCTCGCGCACCAGGGTGAACAGCCCTGCGCCGAGGATCATCACGATGCCGACCAGCATCGGCCAGTCGAGCCGGTCGCCGAACAGCCAGTAACCGAAGGCGATCGCCCACAGCATCTGGCTGTACTGGGTGGGTGCCACGCGGTTGGCGTGAGCGAGCCGGGTGGCGTACATCAGCAGCACGCCGGCCAGCGCGGCGAGCAGGCCGTAGCCGGCCAGCAGGCCCCATTGCGCCAGGTCCGGCCATACGAAGTGGGGCAGCATCAGCACACCGCCGGCCATCAGCGGGCCGATCACCCCGGCGCCGTACAGGCTGATGCGCTTCTCGTCGCCGCCGGCCATGCGCAGCGCCACCATCGATCCCGCCGCGGCGATGCCGCAGGCGATGGCCGCGAAATGGCCCAGCCCCAGGTGGCGGAAGCCGGGGCGCAGCACCACCAGCACGCCGGCGAAGCCCACGAACACCGCGGTCCAGCGCCGCCAGCCCACGTGCTCCTTCAGCAGCAGCACCGAGAGCATGGTCACGAAGATCGGCATCAGGAAGATCATCGAGAACACCTCGGCCATCGGCAGCAGGGTGAACGCAGTGACCGAGGCGATGTTGCCCACGGCGCCGGCCAGCGCCCGCACCCACCACAGCGCCGGGCGGCGCGCGGCGAACACGTCGCGCCAGCGGTCGCCCTTGTCCATGATGAAGGGCAGGGCGGCCAGGCCCAGCGCGGCGCCGATGCATACCGATTCGTACGGTGGCACGCTGCCGTGCAGGGCCTTCACGAAGGCGTCGCTGATCGCGTAGGCCGCGAAGCTGGCGAAGCCGAGCAGCACACCCTTGAGCATGGGGCTTCCGTGGCGGGAGGGGATGGATCCGCATGATCGCACGATGCGGCTGCTGCGCCCGCCCATGACCGATACGGGGCACCACGGGTAGAATCCCCGTTTTCCCTGTCGCCACTGGAATGCACATGGCTGCTGCCCGCCTGAATCCGCTCGACCTGTACGACGTCCGCTCGCTGCTCTCCGACGAGGAGCGCATGGTGCAGGACACCGTCGGCCGCTTCGTCGACGAGAAGGTGCTGCCGATCATCGGCGATGCGTTCGACCAGGCACGTTTCCCCACCGAGCTGATCCCGGAAATCGCCAGCCTCGGCCTGCTCGGCGCCACCATCCCCGAGAAGTACGGCTGCGCCGGCATGAGCAGCGTCAGCTACGGCCTGATCTGCCAGGAGCTGGAGCGCGGCGACTCGGGCCTGCGCAGCTTCGCCTCGGTGCAGAGCTCGCTGGTGATGTACCCGATCTACGCCTACGGCAGCGAAGAGCAGAAGATGGAATACCTGCCGAAGATGGCGGCGGGCGAGATCATCGGCTGCTTCGGCCTCACCGAGCCGCACGGCGGCTCCGACCCGGCCAACATGAAGACGAATGCCAAGAAGGACGGCGGCGACTGGGTGATCAACGGCGCCAAGATGTGGATCACCAACGGCAACCTCGCGCAGATCGCCGTGGTCTGGGCGCAGACCGAGGACGGCATTCAGGGCTTCATCGTGCCGACCAGCACGCCCGGCTTCACCGCCCAGCAGATCCACAAGAAGATGAGCCTGCGCGCTTCGGTCACCAGCGCACTGTTCCTCGACAACGTGCGCGTGCCGGACGCGAACCGCCTGCCCAACGTGAAGGGCCTGAAAGGTCCGCTGGGCTGCCTCACGCAGGCCCGGTACGGCATCACCTGGGGCCCGATCGGCGCCGCGCAGGCCTGCCTGAAGGAAGTCATCGACTACACCGCCGAGCGCGTGCTGTTCGGCCGTCCGCTGGCTGCGAACCAGGCGATCCAGCTGAAGCTCGCCGACATGGCCCGCCGCATCACCACGGCACAGCTGCTCTCGCTGCAGCTGGGTCGCCTGAAGGACGCCGGCACCATGCAGCCTACCCAGGTGTCGCTGGCGAAGTGGAACAACTGCCGCATGGCCATCGACATCGCGCGCCAGTGCCGCGACATCTTGGGCGGCGCCGGCATCACCACCGAGCACGGCGCGATCCGCCATGCGCTGAACCTGGAATCGGTCATCACCTATGAAGGCACCGAGACGGTGCACGAGCTGGTGGTGGGCCGCGAACTGACCGGCATCAACGCGTTCTGACCTTTCTCCCTCTCCCCTTCGGGGAGAGGGCAAGGGTGAGGGGCCGGGTTCGCGGCAGCTTTCGTGCTAAAGCATGCTTCGATCAGGCGTCATCGCAAGAGCGACCCCTCACCTCGATCCTCTTCCTCGCTCCTCAAGGCAGGGCCATCCATGGCCCTTCCCTGCGTCCCGAGGGAGAGAGGAAGAAGCCCCGTTCCAACTATCGCATCCGCATCGGAACCAACCGCCTGATCCCGCGCACCCATTTCGACGCATGAGCCACATCCCGCCCGCGTTGTTCGTCGCGCTTACCGAGCTGGTGCCCGAGCTGCACGTGCATTGCGCCGAGCCGTGGTGCCTGATCGGCAGCGCGGCGGCGCGCCTGCTGGGCGCCGAGGTGAGCGTGGCCGACGTCGACGTGCTGGTTTCGCCTGCCGATGCCGACACGCTGGCGACGCTGTGGGCCGATCGCCGCGACACTGCGCATGCACCGGCCGACGGCGACCGCTTCCGCTCGCACTTCGCCCGCTTCCGCTTCACCGGCATGCCGGTGGAAGTGATGGGCGGGCTGGAACTCGACCAGGGCGAGGGTTGGCAACCGGTGTCGCCGGGCCGGCTGGTGCTGGCCGGCGTGCAGGGCATGGCCGTGCCGGTGCCGGCGCTGGACGAGCAGATCCGCATCCTCGAATCCTTCGGCCGCGACAAGGATCGTGAGCGCGCCACCGCCTTGCGCCGCTTGCGCCAGCCTTCCGTGCTTTCCATCGTTTCCTCTTCCTGACGATACCGCCATGACCACCACGCCCGCTCCCATCGCCGCCCGCCACAAGGGCTTCAACCGCGCCGAGATCGTCGACCAGAACTTCACCGAGTTCGTCGGCGAGTGGCGGGACGAGGTACGCGCCGCACCGCGCGACGATGCGCCGGTGTTGCCGGGCAGCGCGCTGGATGCACGCGGTTTCCGCGAACTGCTGGAATCGCAGCTGATCTCGCGCCACCTCGACCTGATGGCGCGCGTGCTGCGCGTGCAGAACAAGGTGTTCTACACCATCGGCTCGTCCGGCCACGAAGGCAACGCGATGGTGGCGCGGCTGACCCGCCACACCGATCCGGCCTTCCTGCACTACCGCAGCGGCGGCTTCATGGCCGAGCGCTTCCGCAAGCTGCCGGGGATGGATCCGGTGATGGATTCGGCGCTGTCCTTTGCAGCCAGCAAGGACGACCCAGCCTCCGGCGGCCGCCACAAGGTATGGGGCAGCAAGCCGCTCTGGGTGCTGCCACAGACCTCGACCATCGCCTCGCACCTGCCCAAGGCGCTGGGCACGGCCGTCGCCATCGATCATGCGAAGCGCATCGGCCACACGCTGCCGGTGCCGGAGGATTCCATCGCGATCTGCTCGTTCGGCGACGCCTCCAGCAACCACGCCACCGCGCAGACCGCGTTCAACGCGGCGGCATGGACGGCCTACCAGAAGCTGCCCGCGCCCGTGCTGTTCGTGTGCGAGGACAACGGCATCGGCATCTCGGTGAAGACGCCGACCGGCTGGGTGGCCAGCAACTTCCAGGCGCGCTCCAACCTCGATTACTTCTACGCCGACGGCCTCGACCTCGCCGAAGGCTACGCGCAGGTGCAGCGCGCGGTGGAGCATTGCCGCGGCACGCGCCGCCCCACCTTCCTGCACCTGCGCACCACCCGCATCATGGGCCACGCGGGCACCGACTTCGAGATCGAGTGGCGCAGCATCGAGGAGCTGGTGGCGGTGGAGGCGGGCGATCCGCTGCTGCGTTCGGCGGCGATCGCACTGGAGTCGGGGCTGTACACGAAGGATGCGCTGCTCGAACTCAACGAGTCCATCCGCAAGCGCTGCTTCGCCGCCGCCGAGGAAGCCGACCGTCGGCCGAAGCTGGAGCGCTTGGACGACGTGATGAAGCCGCTGGCGCCGTACACGCCGGCCGCGGTGAAGGCCGAAGCCGAGCGCGCCGACTACGCCGACGCGCGCATCAAGGCCTTCGGTAGCGAAGACAAGTTGCCGGAAAACCAGCCGCCGCGGCATCTCGCCATCCAGATCGGCCAGGCGCTGCACGACGTCATGGCCAAGTACCCCGAGTCGCTGCTGTTCGGCGAGGACGTGGCGCAGAAGGGCGGCGTGTACACGGTGACCAAGGGCCTGCACAAGGCGTTCAAGAACACGCGCGTGTTCAACACCCTGCTGGACGAGACGATCATCCTCGGCCTCGCCCAGGGCTACGCCAACATGGGCATGCTGCCGATCCCGGAGATCCAGTACCTCGCCTACTTCCACAACGCGGGCGACCAGATCCGCGGCGAGGCGGCCAGCCTGCAGTTCTTCTCCAACGACCAGTACCGCAACCCGCTGGTGATGCGCGTGGCCTCGCTGGGCTACCAGCGCGGCTTCGGCGGCCACTTCCACAACGACAACTCCATCGCCGCGCTGCGCGACATCCCCGGCCTCGTGGTGGGCTGTCCGTCGCGCGGCGACGACGCGGCGACCATGCTGCGCACGTTCACCGCGCTGGCGAAGGTGGACGGCCGCGTCTGCGCCTTCCTCGAACCCATCGCGCTGTACATGACCAAGGACCTGTACGAAGCCGGCGACGGGCAGTGGCAGTTCGCCTACCCCGCGCCGGGCGAGGCGATGCCGCTGGGCGAGGGCCGCGTCTACAACGAGCAGGCGAAGGACCTTGTGGTGTTCACCTTCGGCAACGGCGTGCCGATGGCGCTGCGCGCCGCGCGCAGCATCGAGGCCGAGCTGGAGTGGAAGGTGCGTGTGGTCGACCTGCGCTGGCTGGCGCCGCTCAACGACGCCTTCATTGCCACGCAGGCGAAGGACGCCAAGCGCATCCTGGTGCTGGACGAGGGCCGCAAGAGCGCCGGCGTGGGCGAGGGTGTGATCACCGCCATCGTGGAGGCGGGCCTTGGCGCCACGCCGTTGGAGCGCGTGGTGGGCGCCGACACCTTCACCCCGCTGGCCGGCGCGGCCTTCCTCGTGCTGCCGGGCGAGGCGGACGTGGTGGCGGCGGCGCGCAAGCTGGCGTAAGGCTCAGCCGGAAAAGCCGCCTTCATCAAGGAATGCCCGCTCCTCGGCCGTGGTTTCGCGGCCGAGCACGGCGTTGCGGTGCGGAAAGCGGCCGAAGCGGGCGATCACGTCGTGGTGGATGCGCGCGTACCTGGCGTAGTCGCCCAGTCCTTCGCACAGCGCCATCGAACGGTCCTGGTCGGCCAGCGCCTCGCTGTGCTCGAACGGCAGGTAGAAGAACACGCGCAGCGCCGGTTCCACCGCGCGGTCGTGGCCGCGCGCCACGGCCTGCTTCGCGAAGGCCAGCGCCAGCGGGTCGGTGGCGAACATGTGCGCCGTGCCGCGAAAGGCGTTGCGCGGGAGCTGGTCGAGCAGGATCAGCAGCGCCAGCGCGCCATCGGCCTCGTCGAGCCAGTGGTCGAGCTCACGCCGCGCGGCGGCCATGTGCGCGTCGAGGAAGCGCGTGGTGAAGCTGCGGTCGAATGCCTCGTCCTTGTCGAACCACTTGTCGGAGCCGGCCTCGCGCCAGAAGCGGACGACGTCCTGCGGCTGATGGCTTGCGGTCATGGCGGGTTCCTCGATGGCGGCGATATCTCATGGTCGCACAGTGCCAGTCGTCACCCTCGCGCAGGCCGCTGCTGGTGTTAAGTTGGGGAAATCCCCAACCGTCCGCAGGTGCCGCCATGTCCCTCGCTTCGTCCGTGCGTCCGCTACGCGCCCATTGCCGCATTGCCCTGGCCGTGGCGCTGGCGCTCGCTGCCGGCGCCGCTACTGCCCAGGTGTCGCGCAGCACGCAGGTGCCGGCGCCGCAGGACACGCCGTATCCCGGCACCATCGCGATCCACGTCGATGCCAGCGACACGCGGCAGGGCATCTTCCGCGTGCACGAGACCATTCCGGTCGAGGCCGGAAAGCTGACTCTGCTGTATCCGGAATGGATTCCCGGCAACCACTCGCCCAGCGGCCCGATCGCGATGCTGGCGGGCCTGAAGCTCAGCGCCAACGGCAAGCCGGTCGCGTGGAAGCGCGACAAGTACGACGTGTACGCCTTCCATCTCGACGTGCCCGCGGGCGTCACCAGCCTCGACGCGGATTTCCAGTACCTGTCGCCGCGCGACGGCGGCTACGAGATGACCGACCGCATGCTGATGCTGGAATGGGACAAGGTCTCGCTGTACCCGGCCGGCCACTACACGCGCGACATCCGCTTCGCGCCCAGCGTGACCCTGCCGCAGGGCTGGCAATTCGGCAGTGCGCTGGAACGTGCTGATGGAAGTCAGGCCTCGCAGTCCGGCGACAGCACCGCCTTCAAGCCGGTGAGCTACAACACGCTGGTCGACTCGCCGATGTACGCGGGCCGCTACTTCAAGCGCGTGGACTTGAATCCCGGCGGCAAGGCGCCGGTGCACCTGGACGTCGTGGCCGACGAGCCGAAGTACCTGGAGATGACGCCCGAGCAGCTGAAGGAACATCGCGCGCTGGTGACCCAGGCGGTGAAGCTGTTCGGCTCGCATCACTACGACCACTACGACTTCCTGTTCTCGCTGTCCGACCAGCTGGCCGGCAACGGACTGGAGCATCACCAGTCCAGCGAGGACGGCATGGGCGCCGACTACTTCACCGCCTGGGACGGCAACGCGCCCAACCGCGACCTGCTGGCGCACGAGTACGTGCATTCGTGGAACGGCAAGTTCCGCCGCCCGGCCGACCTGTGGACGCCGAACCTCAACGTGCCGATGGGGGATTCGCTGCTGTGGGTATACGAGGGGCAGACGCAGTACTGGGGCTACGTGCTCACCGCGCGCGCCGGCCTGTGGACGCCGGAGCAGTTCCGCGACGCGCTGGCGATGACGGCGGCCAACTACGACCGAAACCGCCCCGGCTTCCAGTGGCGCACGCTGGAGGACACCACCAACGACGCCACCGCCGCGCACCGCTCCGCGCTGCCGTACCGCAGCTGGCAGATGAGCGAGGACTACTACTCGGGTGGCCAGATGCTGTGGCTGGCGGCGGACGCCAAGCTGCGCGAACTCACCCACGGCAAGAAGTCGCTGGACGATTTCGCGCAGGCCTTCTTCGGCGTGGACAACGGCAGCTTCGTGACGAAGACCTACAGCTTCGACGACGTGGTCGCGGCGCTCGACGGCGTGGCGAAGTACGACTGGGCCGGCTTCCTCAAGGCGCGCGCCGATGCGCTGGATCCGCCGCTGCTGGACGGCCTGGCCGCCTCGGGCTGGAAGCTGGTCTACACCGACCAGCCCAGCGCCTTCGAGAAGCAATACGACAGCCGGCCGGAGTCCCCGCGCCACATCTACAACTTCGCCTGGTCGATCGGCCTGACCCTCACCAAGGGCGGTGAGGTCAACGACGTGCGCTGGGGTGGCCCCGCGTTCAAGGCCGGCGTCAGCACCGGCGCCACCCTGGTGGCGGTGAACGGCCAGGCGTATTCGCGCGACGCGCTGAAGGAGGCGATCGTGGCGGCCAAGGGCGGCGGCGCGCCGATCCGGCTGCTGCTGAAGTACCAGGGCAGCCTGCTGACCGTGCCGGTGGACTACCACGGCGGCCTGCAGTACCCGCACCTGGAGCGCATAGCGGGCACGCCGGACTATCTCGACCAGATCATCGCGGCGCGGTAGACGCGCCCTGTGCGCGATCACGGGCTTCGCGGTCGTGGCCGCGGTGCCTGCTACGGCTTGCCGGCCGACGAACCCGGCGCCGGCTGCGAACGCATCAGCATGTGCGCGATGTAGGCGTGCACTTCCGGCTTGGTCACGAAGCCGCTGTGATGCGCGTCGATGGCATCGAAATGGTTGGCGATGAAGGCGACGGATCCGGCCTGCGCCTCAGCCTTGCTGAGTTTGCCGTCATGGTTCCGGTCGGCGGCGTCGAAACTCTTGTCGAGCGCCGTTACACCGTTGACGATGCTGTTCATTCCGGTCTGGGCGTGCAGACCCGTCGGCAGGCCAACAGCGAGAGACACGAGGCCGAACACGATGGCGAGGCGCGACATGGTGATCTCCTGCTGGATGGGCTGGTCGAGGCACGCCGCGGATGGCGCATGCCTGGCTCGTGCGAGGCTAGCACGACGCGACAAGACGTTATTGCTCGTGGCCGGGTGAGGCGATGCCGCCTAGGCTCCAATGGAACACTCGTCCAGCCGCTTGTCGATCCGTCGTTGCGCCATTCGTCGTCCAGACGAACGCCGCATGTCCCGCGGCGTCGATGCCCACAGGAGAGACGTGATGCGATTCCTTTCGATGGTACGGATCAACGAACGTAGCGGCCAGAAACCCGGTGCAAGACTGATGGAGGACATGGGCAGGTTGATGGCCGAACTGACGGCGGCCGGTTCGCTGCTGGACACCGCCGGCCTGCAGCCGACGTCACAAGGCAAGCGGGTGCGCCTGTCACGTGGCCGGCAGACGGTGATCGACGGTCCGTTCACCGAGGCGAAGGAGGTGATCGGCGGCTACGCGATGCTGCAGGCCGCGTCGATGGACGAGGCGCTGGCCTTGACCCGCCGCTTCCTGGAGGTGCATGGCGACGAGTGGGAGATCGAGTGCGAAGTGCGTCAGGTGATGGAGGACTGCAGCGAGGCGGCGTGAGGCTCAGTCTTCGACGAGGCGTTTCAGGCGCACCAGCGCCTGGTCCCATTGCGCCGCGATCGCGTCCAGTGCGCGGCGCGCCTCGACCAGCCGAGACGGTTCCAGCTCCCACTGCCGTTCGCGCCCCTGCCAGCTGTCGCGCACCAGGCCGGCGTCCGCCAGCACCTGCAGGTGCTTGGTGACGGCCTGACGGGTGATCGCGGTGCCTGCGGTGAGCTGCGCGATCGACAGCGCGCCGCCGGCGCACAGGGTTGCAAGCAGGCGCAGCCGCGTGGGGTCGCCCAGCGCGGCGAATACCGGCGCGCTCTTCTGCCAGGAGGGAATTCTTGCCATGGTGCTCAGTGCGCGGCCAGATGGCGCTGGATGTTCCCCATCTGCTCGTCCCAGCCGCCGCTGTTCATGCGGTAGGCCTCGGCGCGGCGCGCCAGCGGGATGTGGTCGAAGCCGGACTCGGCGAGGCGCAGCAGGATGCCGCCGGCGTCGGCTTCGAGGGTGAACTCCACCAGCGTGGTCGGCTCCTGCGAATAATCCACGGCGGGATCGACCGCGTAGGGATGCCAGCGGTACGCGAACAGGCGCTCGGGCTCGATCCTTTCGACCTGCATCTCGCACACCAAGTGCTCGTAGCCGGGATAGGTGATGTGGCCGCGGGCGGTTTCGCCGACGGCGAAGCGTTGGCCTTTCAGGTTCACGCCGAACCAGTCGCCGAACGCCTCGGCGTCGGTCAGTGCATGCCAGACCTTGCTGCGCGGGGCCTCAAGGAGGATCTGTCGCTCGATGCGATCACTGCTTGCGTTCGTGCTCATGGGGATGCTCCGTGGCTCAATAAAGGCAACCTTGAAGTTGCATATTGCGACGGCTCCGGGAAGAACGCAACTTGCAGGTTGCATGAATGCGGGGCGACTACGGCGGGATGGATGGCCGCGATCGCCGTCCATTCCTGCGCTCGCGGCACGAGTGTCTTGCACACGA
>DATEKS010000004.1:0-16777 GCA_035277325.1 Rhodanobacter sp. | reverse complement strand
GTCGCTCGTCCAGCACCCACACCGTGGTGTTCGCGATCGGCGTGCCGATGTGGATAGGCTGGCCCGACTCCACCCTGGCGCAGGTGGACCACACCGTGGTCTCGGTGGGGCCGTAGAGGTTCCACACTTCGCCGCAGCGCTGCAGCAGTGCCGCGGCCAGGTCTGCCGGCAAGGCCTCGCCGGTGGATATCGCGCGAAAGCGCGGGCCGCCTTGCCAGCCGGCCTGCAGCAGCAGGCGCCAGGTGGCGGGAGTGGCCTGCATCACGGTGATGGCGTGTTCGGCCAGCAGCGACTTGAGCGCCTGGCCGTCCATCGCCTGCTCGCGCGTGGCCAGCACCACTTCGCCACCCACGCTCGGCAAGCCGAGTACGTCCACCACCGCAATGTCGAAGGACAGCGTGGTGACCGCGAGCAGGCGGTCGTCCGCGTGGAAGCCGGGACGCTCGGCGATGCTGGCCAGCAGGTTCGCCGCGGCGCGGTGCGGGATCGCCACGCCCTTGGGCTTGCCGGTGGAACCGGAGGTATAGATGACGTAGGCGACGGAAGCCGGGTCGATGGCGATGTTGGGCCTGGTGTTCGGCAACGTGTCCCAGCCGGCGGGCGGCGTATCCAGCGCGAGCGTGGCGACGCCGGGCAGCGCGAAACGATCCGCCAGCGAGCCCTGTGTGAGCAGGGCGGCGAGGCGCGCATCTCCGGCCATCCAGGCGAGACGCTCGGCAGGGAAGCCGGGATCCAGCGGCACGTAACCGGCGCCGGCCTTGAGCACGCCCAGCACCGCGGCGACCATGTCGGGGCTGCGCTCCAGCGCCACACCCACCAGCGCACCGGGCGTCACGCCTTGCGCGATCAGGCCGTGGGCGATGTGATTGGCGCGCTCGTCCAGCGTGCGGTAGTCGATCGTTCCGTTGCCGAAGCGCAATGCGCTGCATTGCGGCGTGGCCACGGCCTGGCGCTCGAATGCATCGTGCATACGCGACCGTTCGCCCCAGTCGCGGGCGGGCGGCTGCAGCGCCTCCAGCTCGCGGCGCGCCTCCGTGTCGAGCAGGGCCAGTTCGCCCAGCGCGCTTTCGGGCTGCGCCACGGCGGCGCGCAGCAGGGTTTCGTAGGCGCGCAGCCAGCGGCGCACGGTGGCGGCGTCGAACAGGCCGGCGTTGTACTGGCATTCCAGCCGCAGGCCGCCATGCTCCTGCACCGCGTTGACGAACAGCTCGAAGTTCTCGAACTGCCGCGGCACGCTCTCGAAGTGCAGGCGCAGGCCCGGGAACGCCTCGCCCTCGCCGTCCAGCGCCTGGTCGATGTTGAACAGCACCGACACCAGCGGTAGCCGCGCGGTGTCGCGCGGCAGATCCAGCTGGCGCAGCAGGCTGCCGAAGGTGCAGCGTGGGTGCTCCAGCGCATCGAGCAGCTCGCCGCTGGCCGCATCCAGCAGTTGCGCGAATGGCAGCGCGGGATCGGCCGTGCAGCGCAGCGGCAGCAGGCTGACGCCGTGGCCCACCAGCTCACCCAGGCCTTCGCTGGCCTGCACCGCGGCAGGGATGCCCAGCACCACTTCGTGCTGGTCGGCGAGCCGACCCAGCAGGCCGGCGAAGCTGCCCAGCAGGGTGGCGAACAGGCTGGCGCCGTGGCGTGCGCCAAGGCGACGCAGGCTGCCAACCAGTGCGGCGTCCAGCATGTGGTCCTCGCGGCCGGAGGCGAAGCCGCGCTGCGCGGGACGCGGGCGGTCGCCGGGTAGATCCAGCGCGGCTGGCCGCATGGCGTAGTGCGCCACCCACCAGGCTTCGTCGGCTGCGGCAGCGCGGCGGCTGGCTGGTTCGGCCTGCTGCTGCGCGTAGTCGGCGAAGGCGGGTGCGGCAGGCATGGTGCCGGTCGTGGCGCCGCTGTGCAGGCCGTAGAGCGCGCCCAGTTCGCGCACGATCACCCACCACGACCAGCCGTCGCAGACCAGATGGTGCGCACACAGCACCAGCACGTGCTCGGCTTCGCCCAGGCATACCAGTTCGGCGCGAAACAGCGGGCCGTGCTCCAGCGCGAAGGGCGTGAGCACCGCGGCGGCGCGGCGCGCGGCCAGGGCCGCCTCGCGCGCGGGCGCGTTCTGCGTGGAGAGATCCGTGAGCTGCCAGGCCAGCGTGTTACTGCCGGCCACGCACAGGGTTTCGCCGTTCGGGTCGAAGGTGGAGCGCAGGGCGTCGTGGCGATCCACCAGCGCCTGCAGCGCATCGTGCAGCGCGTTGCGATCCAGCGCGCCCGCGAGGTGCAGCGCCACTGCCTCGTTGTAGGCCAGCGAGGCCTCCTCGCCCAGCTTCGCGGCCAGCCAGATCTCGCGTTGCGCCTCGGTGCTGGGCACCACGCGCTCCAGCGCGGGGCTGGCGAACGGGTCGTAATCGACGGCCGCGAGGCCGGCGTGCGCGTCCATGGGCGTGTTCATGACTCCACCTTGAGGTACTTGCCGGGCTGCGCGGGGTTCGGCACGAACCAGCACGGCCGGCCGTCGGGCTCGCGGCCCAGCCGTGCGCCGGGCACCGGCGGCCTGGCGGCGTCCATCACCGTCTGTGCCGCGGGGACGTTGCGCGGCAGGAAGCCGGCCTCCTGCAGTTCGAGCACCGACGCCTTGTACGCCTCGGTGATCTGGCGGAAATCCGCTTCGCCGTGGGCGGTGGTGAAGAAGCACGGGAAGTTGTCGAGGATGTGCACGCCGCGGCTGCGCATCATCGCGAACAGCAGGTCCTGCAGCGGATGGTCCTCGAGGAACTGGGTGCGCCACAGCGAAGCGAACTGCCTGACCGCGACCGGCGCGCCCACTTCCACGAAGAAGCCGTTGAGCTCGTCGGCCATCGCCGCAGTGCGCGCGTTGAGCCGTTCCTGCAGCGCGGGGCCTTCATGCTTCAGGTGCTCCAGCACGGCCATCGCCGCGGCCAGCGCCAGCGGGTGGCGCACGAAGGTGCCGGCGAAGTAGGTGACGCCCACGGTGGGCACCGAGTCGTCGCCGTACTGCCACGCACCGCCGTCCAGCGCGTCCATGTATGCGCGCCGGCCAGCGATCGCGCCGATCGGGTAGCCGCCGCCGACCACCTTGCCGTAGGTGGCGAGGTCGGCGCGGATGTCGAACAGCGCCTGCGTGCCGCCCGGGTGGCAGCGGAAGCCGGTGACGATCTCGTCGAAGATGCACAACGCGCCGCTGGCCTCGGTGATCGCTCGCACTTCGCGCAGGAACTCCACCGGGCGGAAATCCGGCCGCCGGCTCTGCACCGGCTCGATCAGCACCGCAGCCAGCTCGTGTGCGCGCTCGCGGATGACCTGCAGCGACTCCGGCGTGCCGTAGTCGAGCACCAGCACGTGCTCGGCGGTGTTGCGCAGGATGCCCGGCGCGGCCGGCACCGCGCGCAGCTTCTTCGTGCCGCGCACGATCACTTCATCGTTGATGCCATGGTAGGAGCCGGTGAACAGCGCCACGGTCTCGCGCCCGGTCACCGTGCGCGCGATGCGCAGCGCGCCCAGTACCGCCTCCGAGCCGGTGTTGCACAGCGCCGCGCGCTCGTGCCCGGTGACTTCGCACAGCAGCTTCGCCACCTCGCCGGCGAGCGGGTGCTGCGGGCCGATCTCGTAGCCCAGCTCCAGCTGCCGGCGCACGGCGTCGAGCACGAAATCCGGCTGCCAGCCGAACAGGCTCATGCCGAAGCCGTTCAGCGCGTCGACGTATTCGTTGCCGTCCAGGTCCCACAGGTGCGAGCCCTTGGAACGCTCGACCACCAGCGGGTAGGCGATCTCCTTGGTCAGCGGACGGAAGCCGTTGACCACGCGGGGGTCGGCCATGTGCGGGCGATGCGCCTCGGTGTATGCCTTCGACTTGCCGGTGCGCGCCACGTAGCGCTCGATGAAGCGGTCCAGCCGGCCCTGCTGGCGCGGCGACAGCTCGGCCTTGCCGGTGTCGATGCGCGCGATTGCACCGAAGGCCTTCTTCACGTCGTAGCAGGTGTGCGCGAGCGCCGCTTCCTCGTCGCCGGCGACAGGAGCGGCGGCGGTCGTGGCGACCGGGGCCGTCACGGGCGCGGGCGTCGGTGCGGCAGGCGGCACGACGGCGGTGCCGTTGAGCAGGGCGAGCTGCTGCGCCATCAGCTGCATCTGCTGCGCGATCACCTGTTGCACGTAGCCTTCCGGCATCGTGGTGGCGGCCAGCGACGTCATCGGTACTGCTGGCGGCTGCGGAACCGGCGCGGAGACGACCGGCGCTTCCGGCGCCAACTGCGCGTCGAGCAGCGCGGCCAGTTGCGCGAAGCTGGCGCAGTCGCCCATCAGCTGGCGGAAGCTCACCTGCACCGCGAAGACCTTGGATACCTGCAGCGCCACCTGGGTCAGCATCAGGCTGTCCAGCCCCAGCTCGATGAAGTGGCTGGCGGGGTCGGCATCGGCCAGGTCGAGGCCGGCGACATCCTCGAAGACCGACTTCAGCTGGGCGACGAGACGCGGTCGGCGATCGACCGGCGGCACGGATACAGCGGACATGGGCGTTCCCTCGGCAGACGGCATCGGTGTTGCGGCATCCAGGTTGGCGGGCACGGAGCTGCGGACCGGCATCGCGGCGGTGGCGTCGACCCAGTGGCGCTGGCGCTCGAAGGGATAGCTGGGCAGGCACACGCGGCGACGCGACGCACGGCGATCCAGCCGGCTGGTATCGATGGCCGCGCCGTGGCTCCACAGCGCGCCGGCAGCCTCGCGCACGCGCTGCGCCTCCACCGACGGCGCCTCGCCCAGCGAGGCCTGCGCGTGGATGCCAAGCTCACGCAGCTTCGGCTGCTGGCGCGCCAGCGCGCACAGCACGGCGCGCGGGCCCACTTCCAGCAGCACGCGCGCGGAGGTGTCCAGCACGCGCTCCAGCGCGGTGGCGAAGCGCACCGGATGGCACAGGTGCCCGGCCCAGTAGTCGGCGGAACAGGCCTCGTCCGTGCCCAGCCAGTCGCCGGTGACAGTGGACACTACGGGCAGGCGCGGCGGCTGGCGCGGCACAGGCTCCACCTCGGCACGGAACGGCGCCAGCGCCGGCTCCATCATCGCGGAGTGGAAGGCATGCGATGTGTGCAGCAGACGGCTGGCCACGCCGTCGGCCTCCATGTGGGCCTGGAAGGCGGCGACGTCCGCGTGCGCGCCGGCCACCACGCAGGCGGCGGGCGCGTTCTCCGCCGCCAGCGACAGGCCGGCCGGCAGGCGGGCCAGCACGTCCTGTCGCGACAACCGCACCGACAGCATCGCGCCGCCGGGCTGCGCCTGCATCAGCGCGCCGCGGCGCGCCACCAGGCGCATCGCATCGTGCAGTTCGAACACGCCGGCCAGGGTGGCGGCGACGAATTCGCCCACGCTGTGGCCGATCATCGCCGCGGGTTCCACGTCCAGGCTCAACCACAGCTTGGCCAGCGCGTATTCCACCGCGAAGATCGCCGGTTGCATCACCGCCGTGGGCAACAGCGCCTCGGGGTCGTCGCCGAACACGCGCTCGCGCAGGTCGTAGCCCAGCACGTCGTGCGCGGCCTCGGCGCAGGCGTCGAAGGCCGTGCGGAAGGCCGGCTCGGTGGCGTGCAGTTCGCGCCCCATGCCGGGGTAGGTCGCGCCCTGCCCAGGGAACAGGAACACCACGCCGGTCGGCACCGCTGCGCGGCTGCGCGTGCTGGCGGCGGCGGCTTCGGCCAATCGCACAGTGGCCTCGGCAGTGCCGCTGGCCACCACGGCGGTGCGATGGGCGAAGGCCTTGCGGCCCACCGCCAGCGTCCACGCCACATCGGCGAGGTTGATGTCGGGCTGCGTTTGCAGCTGCGCGGCCAACCGTTCCGCAGCGGCGGCCAGCGCGGCGGGCGTGCGTGCGGAAAGCAGCAGGAGTTGCGGACCGTCGGCGGGTGCGGAGGGCGCGCGCGGCGGCGCTTCCTCCATCACCACGTGCGCATTGGTGCCGCCCACGCCGAAGGAGCTCACCCCGGCGCGGCGCGGCGACCCGCCGCGCGGCCAGGGCTGCAGGCTGTCGTTCACCACGAAGGGCGAGCTTTCCAGCGCCAGCGCGGGATTGGGCGCGGAGTAGTGCAGGCTGGGCGGCAACTGCTCACGCTCCAGCGCCAGCGCGGTCTTGATCACGCCGGCCACCCCGGCGGCAATCACCATGTGGCCCACGTTGCTCTTCAGCGAGCCGATGCGGCAGAAGCCGGTGTCGGCGGTGCCCAGGCGAAAGGCACGATTGAGGCCTTCCAGCTCGATGGGATCGCCGATGGGTGTGGCGGTGCCGTGCGCCTCCACATAGCCGATGCTGCGCGGCGGCACCCCCGCACGCGCCTGCGCCTGCGCCACCACGGCAGCCTGCCCAGCGCTGCTGGGTGCCATGAAGCTGGCCTTGGCGCCGCCGTCGTTGTTCACCGCGCCGCCGCGGATCAGCGCGATCACCGGATCGCCGTCGGCCAGCGCGTCGGACAGCCGTCGCAGCAGCACCACGCCCGCGCCGTCGCTGAACACCGTGCCGGCCGCCTGCGCGTCGAAGCTGCGGGTGTGGCCGTCGGGCGACAGCATGGTGCCTTCCTGGCCGAGATAACCGCTCATCGGCGGGCAGGTGATCGCCACGCCGCCAGCCAGCGCCATGTCGCAGCGGCCGCTGCGCAACGCTTCCACCGCTTCGCAGACTGCCACCAGCGAGGTGGAGCAGGCGGTGTTCAGGCTGATTGCGGGGCCGTCCAGGTTGAGCCGGTGCGCCACGCGGGTGGCGACGTAGTCCTTCTCGTTGGCCAGCATCACCTGGAAGGCACCCAGCCGCTCGATCAGGTCCGGCCGTGGCAGCAGGTGATGCTGGAAATAGGTGGCGTTGTGCATGCCGGCGAACACGCCGACCCGGCTTACACCCGCGTCCGGCACGTGGCCGGCGTGTTCCATGCACGCCCAGCACAGTTCCAGGAACACGCGCTGCTGCGGGTCGGTGAGCTCGGCCTCGCGTGGCGGGATGCCGAAGAAGGCGGCGTCGAACAGTTCCACGCCGTCGAGCACGCCGCGGGCGCGCACGTAGGCGGGGTCGTTGCGCAGCGCGGGCGCGATCGAGGAGTCGAGTTCGTCGTCGGCGAAATGGCGGATCGATTCGCGGCCGGCGCAGAGGTTGTCCCAGAACGCTTCCACGTCTCTCGCGCCTGGGAAGCGCCCGGCCATCGCCACGATGGCTATGGGCTCGTCGCTGTCCGCCGCCGGCACGGCGGCCGTCGTCGACATGCTGGACGCCTGCAGCGCGCGCGCGATGCCGGCGGGCGTGGGATCGTCGAAGAAGCCGGCCGGCGTGGGCGCCTGCCCCGCCCGCACATGGATGCGGGTGATCGCCTGCAACGCCAGCAGCGAGCTGCCGCCCAACTCGAAGAAGTGGTCGAGTCGGCCCACGGCCTCCAGGTCCAGCGTCTCGGCGAAGGCGGCGCAGATGGCGGTTTCCAGCGCACCTTGCGGCGGCGCACAGGGCTGCGAAAGTTCGGGACGGCGGCGGTCCGGCGCAGGCAGTGCGTGGCGATCCAGCTTGCCGTTGCGGGTGACCGGCAAGGTATCCAATGACAGGTAGCGCGCGGGGCGCATGTAATCGGGCAGGTGCGTGACCAGCCGCGCGCGCAGCGCAGGCACGTCCAGCGCAGCTTCCGTCACCACGTAGGCCACCAGCTGCTTGCGGCCGGGGCTGTCCTCGCGCGCCAGCACGGCGCAGGCGCGCACGCCGGCGCAGGCCTGCAAGGCCGCCTCGATCTCGCCCAGCTCGATGCGGTGGCCGTGGAGCTTCACCTGGCCGTCGATGCGGCCGGCGAATTCCAGCGTACCGTCGGCCAGCCAGCGCACGTGGTCGCCGGTGCGGTAGCGGCGCTCGCCGCTGGCCGGATCGGTGACGAAGCGCTCGGCGGTGAGTTCGGCGCGGCCACGGTAGCCGCGCGCCACGCCCGCGCCGCCGATGTGCAGCTCGCCCACCACGCCCACCGGCAGCGGCTCGCCGCGCGCGTTCAGCACATGCAGGCTGGTGTCGGCGATGGGCCGCCCGATGGGGATCGAGCGCACAGCGGCAGGCAGCTCGCGCGGGATCGTCCAGGTGGCCGCGAAGGTGGTGCACTCGGTGGGACCGTAGCCGTTGATGAGGGTGGTACCGGGCAGTGCGGCCAGCGCACGCCGAACGTGCGCCACCGACAAGGCCTCGCCGCCGATCAGCAGTTGCGCCAGTCCCGCCAGGCGGCGCGGATCCTCGTCCACCACCGCGTTGAACAGCGCGGCGGTGAGCCAGGCCATGCTCACACCATGCGCGGCGATGGTGGCGGACAGGCCGGCGGCGCTGGGCACGCGCTCGTCGTGCACCACGCAGCAGCCGCCATTGAGCAGCGGCGCCCAGATCTCGAAGGTGGCGGCATCGAAGCCCAGCGGCGCGGCGTGCAGCACGCGCGGCTGGCTGTCGAGATTCGCGTAGCTCACCCCGCGCACCAGCCGGATGATGCCGCGATGGGCGATCTCCACGCCCTTGGGCATGCCGGTGGAGCCGGAGGTGTACATCACGTAGGCCAGCGCCTCGCCGTCGGTGGGCGGCAAGGCGCGGGGCGCGACGGCTTCCTGCAGCGCGGCCAGTGTCAGCACCGGCACGCCGAGGTCGATCGGCGCGGCGACGATGGCCAGCCGCGCGCCGGCGTCGGCGACCAGCGCGGCCAGTCGCGCTGGCGGGTCGTGCGGATCCAGCGGCAGATACGTCCCGCCGGCCTTGAGGATGCCCAGCATGACGGCGATGGCGCTGGCTGAGCGCTCCAGCAGCATCGCCACCGCGTCGCCGGGCATCACGCCGGCCGCAAGCAGGTGCGCGGCGATGCGTTCGGCGCGCTGGTCGAGCGCGGCATAGCCGAGCGTGCCGTCGCGGTCGATCACCGCGGGTGCGTCGGCGTGCGCGGCGGCCACGGCGGCAAACAGGCCGTGCACGGTGGCGGCGGGGTCGCGCGGCACGGCGGTGGCATTCCAGTTGCTGACGATGCACTGCTGTTCGGCCGGATCGACCGTGCCCACCGCTTCCAGACGCGTCGCCGTGGCCAGGCCCTGCAGCACGCGCTGCATGCAGGCCACGAGCAGTTCGGCCGCGGCCGTGTCGAACACGGCCAGGTCGTGGCGCAGGCGCAACGTTGGCGTGGCGCCATCGACGATGGCCCAGGCCAGCGGCTGGCCCGCTGCCACGTTGGCCTGCCAGCGGCCGACCGCGCTGGCTTCGCCATCGGCCTGCGGCAGCACCTTGGCGCAGCGTTGCAGCCATGCGTCCACGTTGCCCTGGACCGGTACGTCGAGGCGGCAGACCGTGGCCGGCGATTCGGCCAGCACCACCTCCGTCGTGCCCGTGAGCCGCGATGCCAGCAGGGCCAGCGCTGCCTGGTCGAAACGCGTGCGCGGCAGCCCCCCCGCCGCCGCGCGTTGCGCCAGCGCCGCCGGCAGCGCGGCATCCAGCGGCCGTGCCGCCTCGCCCACGCCGTGGCCATCCATGGCTGTGCACGGCAGCACGTCCTGCAGGCTCGGTGGTGCGGGAGAGACGGCACGCTCATTCATGGCGGCTTACTGCCTCCCTGCGTAGGCGTACGCCGAGCGATCCGAACGCGGCAGCGGTGCCCGCGCCAGGCGGGCACGCCAATGGCGCAACAGGGCGGCGCCGCGGAAGACGCCGAGCAGGCCGGCGTCCAGCAGGGCGTTGCGGCCAACCGGCGGCGGCTCGTAGCCCCAGCTGCGCACGCGCTCGTGCGCGCGATGCAGCAGTGCGTCGCGGCGGGTGGCGTCGGTGTAGTAGGTAAAGCTGGCAGTGACCGAAGGCTCGTCGCCGCTCTCCACCAGGTGCGGGCTGGTGGAAGGCATGTAGGCGCCCATGCCCGGTTCGAGATGGAACACCCGCGCCCGCGCGCGCAGCGATTCGTCCCAGTGCAGGCGTTCGCGGCTGTGGCTGGCATGGAAGAGGTCGCGCGCCTGCTCGCTGGCGGCCACGGTGTCGCCGGGCTCCCACACGTACAGCGTCTTGCGTCCGCGCACCTGCAGGATGAAGTTGTGTTCCTTGTCGAAGTGGAACGGCGTGACCGTGCGCGGCGAGGTGACGAAGATCCAGCCGCCGCGGTAGCACATGCCCGGGTCGCGGCGGAGGATGCCGGACGCGAGGCCGTCGAACACCTCGTCGACCAGGCCGCGGTAGACCGGATCGGTCTGCACGTTCAGCAGCGACATCCAGGCCTTCGCCTCGGCGATGCCGGCCAGGGTGGCCACCGTGCCCGCGCGATTGGGGTGCATCCGCGGGGCGTTGTTGAATGGCGTGCCGGCGGCGGCATCGTTGCTGTGCGTGCGTACGCAGCCGCGCGCGTCGAGGCGCCGGCCCAGTTCCAGCAGCGCGTCCATCTGCAGCAGCGGATGTTGCATCAGTTGATGGCGCACCGGGGTGATCGCCCACGGATCGAACGCGTTCCAGTCGATCTGCACCAGGCCGGCCTGTGGACTCATGGGTGTTTCCCCATCGTGTGCCCGGCGACATCGGGCAGGATGGTTGAAAGGCGCTTGCACACGGCCGGCATCTCCACCGCTGCGCTCATCCCGTGTACGGCCTGGGATAGCCGGATACCGGCAGGTTGGACACCGGCGGCGGCCGCAGCGTCGTCGGCTGCACGCTGTTGCCGTTCACCGTGAAGCTGAGCACGCCGTGCACGCTGCTGGTGGTGGAGCCGCCCGGAGTCACCGTGATGGTCTGCTGGTTGCCGCTGGTCGCGACGCTCACGGTGTAGCCCGTCGACGGGGCCAGGTCGGTGATCACGTGCAGCGCGGCGTAGTTGTCGACGGTGTAGCCGATCGCGCCACTGAGCGGCGTGCCGGCCGCGCCAGTGCTGCTGACCACCACCGCGCTGCCGTCCGTCGCCGCCAGCTGCACGCCGAGGATGCCGCCCTGGACGACGGTCACCGGCTTGGCGCTGGCCACCGTGGATGACGCGGTGGACAGGTCGAACACCGTCAGCCACTGCTGGCTGGCGCCCGCGACCGGCGAGCGCACCTGTACCTGCCAGGCCTTGGCCGGGTTGCTGGACGGATACATCGCCGTGGTGGACAGCGTGGCGTTCTGCGGCAACACGGTGATCATCGCGCCGGCGTAGTTGCCGCCGTAGCTGACATCCAGCCGGTTGCCGCCGCTGCCGGTTGTGCTGCCGGTCGGGTTGGCCGGGAAGTGCCAGGCCAGGTATTGGTCGTAGCTCGCGCTGCCCGCCGTGGTGCGGTCGTAGACCACGAAACGGTCGGGCCGCAGGTACACGATCTCGCGCGACCAGTTGGTCACGGCCGGTCCCGCGGCGAAGCTGCGGTACATGTCCTGCAGGCCGGTCGCCAGCACGTAGACGTAGCTGCTGCCATCCTCGAACGCGGCCACCCTGGTGCTGGCCTGGTTGCTTTCGGTGGTGCTGTCGAACTGGCCGTACTGCTCGGCCGGCGCGCCATTGCTCAGGTTGCGCACGTAGAAGATGTTGTAGATCTGGCGGTTGCCCGAGTAGACGTTGCCGCTGCTGAAGCTGCCGAAGTTGTCGGTGTAGACCAGGTTCTCGTCGGTGGTGCCGTTGGGGTTGTGCACCAGCCAGCCGGTGGCATTGAGCAGCAGCGGCGTGCCGCCGCGCACCAGGGCCAGGCTACCCTGGTCGAAGTACTCCTCGCCCTGTTCGGGATTGTTGGCGTAGGGCGCGGCGCGGAAGGACATCCAGGCGGCGCCGCTGCCCCAGTCCGAGCGTGCGGCGACCGCGCCCAGCCCCGGCGCGAAATACGACAGCGGCAACCCGCTCACCGGCGCCGTCGTGCCGGCCGGATCCAGCGAGAGGAAGCGCAGCCATTCGTCCGCGTAGCCGTAGCCGCTGGTGGCGGCGTCCACGTCGGCGAGGTACTGGCGGAAGATCGCAGTGTGCGGCGAGCCCCAGTAGGCGAGCGCGCCGAGCAGCTGCTGGAACAGGCCCACCTGGGTGGTGCCCGGCGGCTGGCTGTTGGAGTCCGAGTGGTTGGTGTCACGGTCGTCGAAATAGGTGCGCGAGGGCCAGGTGAAGTGCATCGCGTATTCGGCGCTGTCCAGCGGGTAGCTGTAGGGCGCGGCGGCGTGCACCAGGTCCTGGCCGGTGGCCGTCTTCACCTCGCGCAGGGGCAGGGTCATGTTGAAGATGCCCAGCGGTGCGTAGTTGGCGTAACCCTCCGGCCAGCCGCCGCCCAGCAGGTGCTGCTGGTAGTACGGCTGTACGCGCTTGGCGAACTGGTTGTTCAGCCAGTCGTCCCACTCCGCCGGCGCCGAGGGATTCTCGTCGTAGGTGGCCAGCGCGATGGCGGCCTTGGCGTGGAAGTAGCCCGCGTAGTAGTTGCTCTGCGGATGCGCGTACTCGAAATCGGCGCAGCCGTTGGCGGCCTCCCAGGCGGTGAGCCAGGCGTTCGCGGTGGTGTAGACCTGCGTGCGCTGGGTCGGCGTCAGCAGGTCGTAGACCCAGTCGTAGCCCAGGCCCATGCCGACGCCGTAGAAGCGCATGCCGTAGCCGCTGTCGGTGCAGGGCGGCTGGCCCTGGCTGCCGGAAGCGGACATCTTCATCAGGATGTCCACCGCCTTGGCGCCGTAGCTGGCGGCCGCCGAGGCATTGCTGGTCTTGAGCACCTGGTAGCACATGCCCTCGGCCAGCAGTGCGGGAACGTAGTCGCTGCCCTGGTAGCCCTGGCCGAGGTTGGGCAGGTCCGGATAGGCGTTGCCCGTGGGATATTCGACCGTGCCGCCGATGTAGGAGTCGCACTTCGCCTTCAGCGCCGTCCATTGCGGGTTGGAGGCGGTGGCGCGCTGGCGCAGCGCGGCCAGCGTGGTGCCGTCCAGCAGCAGCCGCGGATGTGGCGCCAGCGTCACGGCAGCCAGCGCCCGCACCCCGAAGACGGCCGGCGTGGGCGTGGAAGCGGGTGGGTGCGCAGGCGACATCGCCTTCTTGGCATCCACCAGGGCCAGCACGCGCGAGGGCTTGCACGGGTCGGCGCCGGCCTCGCAAGGCAGGTCCTGATGCATCCATGCCAGGCTCTCCGGTGGCGGCGTCACGGCGGCTTTGGCATCCGGCGCGGCTCGCCGCACTGCTTGCGCCATCGGCACGGCGCGCGCGGGCCGTGCGGGCGACGCTGCCGGTGCAAGTGCGGAGGGCTCGGCGGAATCCGCTGCCGGGACCGCGGCGTGCGTCGCTGTCGGGCTGGCCGGCAACGACACCGTGCGTTCGTTGCGGATGCGCATGATCGCCTGCGCCATCACCACGGCTGCCAGCAGGGCTCCGGCCGTGGCCAGCAGGGCGCGCCAGGGCCAGCGGCGATGGCGGGGCGTGGCAGGTTCCCGCGCGTGCGGGGCGGAGGTGTCCGGGTGACCCGGCAAGCTTCGGCTCGGCATGGCGAATCCTCGGATCAGATGGGTCCGCCGGGTCGCATCCCGGCGGATGCTCCCGGTCAGCGTGCGCCTCGACGGAACAGCACCACTTCGACCGTCTGGATCAGTATCAGCAGGTCGAACATCAGGTTGTTGTTCTTGACGTAGTAGAGGTCGTACTTGAGCTTCTCGGCGGCATCGTCCTCGGACGCGCCATAGGGATAGCGCAGCTGCGCCCAGCCGGCCAGGCCGGGTTTGAGGCAGTGGCGCAGGTTGTAGTAGTGGATCTTCTGCGCCAGGTCGGCGACGAACTGCGGGCGCTCAGGGCGCGGGCCGATGAAGCTCATCTCGCCCTTCAGCACGTTCCACAGCTGCGGCAGCTCGTCCAGCCGTACCTTGCGGATGAAGCGGCCGACGCGGGTCACGCGGTCGTCGTCCTTGGCCGCCCAGCGCGCCACGCCGTCGCGTTCGGCGTCCGTGCGCATGCTGCGGAACTTGATCAGCCAGAAGGTGCGGCCGCGCACGCCCACGCGTTCCTGGCGGTACAGGATGGGCTGGCCCGGGCCGGATTCGATGCGGATCGCCAGCACCGTCAGCAGCATCATCGGCCAGGCCAGCGCCAGCACCAGCAGCGCCGCGGCGAGATCGAAGCAGCGCTTGCTGAGCCGGCGCATCGGTGAGGCGTAGAAGCCGCCCGAGTAGACCAGCCAGGAGGGGTAGGTCAGCGACAGCTGCACGCGGCCGGATTCGCGCTCGAAGAAGGTGGTGAGATCGGTCACCTCGATGCCCAGCTGCCGGCATTCGAGCAGCTCGTCCATCATCAGGCTGCCGCGGCGGTCGTCGACGCCGACCACGATCTCGTCGATGCCATGTCGTTCGGCCCAGACATCCAGTGGCACATCGGGCGTGACCAGCAGCCCCGCCGGCACGTCGACGGTCTCGCCCGGCCGGGGCACGAAACCGACCACCACGAAACCGCGCCGGTCCGAACGGCGGCGCATGCGGCTGTGGATCTGCGAAGCGCGCGTGCCGCCGCCGAGGACCAGGATGCGCCGCTTGAACGCCTCCACCTCGACCAGCTGCAGGAACGCCGCGCGGAACGCCGTGACCGCCACGAAGCCGAGCGCCAGTGCGATGCCCAGCACGCCGCGGCCCACGTAGGCTTTCGGCAGCACGTAATAGGCCACGACCAGGCCCAGGCCGCCGAGCGCGAAGCCGACCGCCTGGCGCGCCAGCAGGCCGAACCAGGTTGCACGCATGTGCGCCTGGTACTGGCCCATCGCCGCCAGGCCGAGCATCAGCACCCCCGCGAACATCAACGAACGCGCGGGCAGGTGGCTCAGTTCGTTAGTGCTGCCGAAGCGCAACCAGATGGCGACGCTCAGGGACGTGCAGAGCAGAAGCATTTCCGCCACGGCCAGCAAAAGCAGCCAGCGCGTGGATTGTCGGTGCAAGAACCGCAACATCCCTCTCCCCCTTCCGCGGCATCCGGTGCCAGCGGGGGTGGAAGAGTAGCAACGCAGCGGGCCGCTGTCCATAGCATTTATGTGACTGTTCCGCAATACGCATTTTGCGAAATAAATCACAAAATGAGGAAAGAATCGTCACCCGATTGGCCATGCCGCTGGAATCCACTTGCGGCGGATCGATGCCGGGGCCGTAGCGCCGCAAGGACGGGGAGCGTGCTGGCAGGCGCGACGGAGCGCCAGGCCCGCCGGGCCTGGCGGGGTGGCCGAATTAGCTGCGGTAGGAGGCGACGCGCACGCGGTGCGTGGACGGCGTTGGCGACGGGCCGGCCCGGCGGGACTATGTCGGGGCCGGGATGCCTCGGTTCAGGCGCTGGTCTGCTGCGCGATGAAGCCCAGGTACCACGGCATCGCCTCGCCCAAGCCCTGGACCAGGGTATGGGTGGGCACGTAGCCCAGCCGGGTGGCGGCGCGGCTGATGTCGGCCAGCGAATGACGCACGTCGCCTGCGCGGAATTCGCGGTGGACCGGGGGCTGGTCGTAGCGCACGCGTTCGGCCGCGAGCTGCTGCACCAGTCCGTCGAACAGCTGATTGAGGCTGGTGCGCTGGCCCACCGCCACGTTGTAGACCAGGTCGCGGTGCTCGTCCGCGGCCAGTGCCGCGAGCAGGTTGGCCTGCACCGCGTTGGCGACGTGGCAGAAGTCGCGCGTGGTCTCGCCGTCGCCGTTGATGAACACTTCTTCGCCGCGGATCATGGTGGCGATCCACTGCGGGATCACCGCGGCGTAGGCGCCTTCCGGATCCTGTCGCCGCCCGAACACGTTGAAGTAGCGCAGGCCGATCGACTTGAAGCCATAGCAGCGCGCGAACACCTCGGCGTAGATCTCGTCGAACAGCTTGGTCGCCGCGTAGGGCGACAGCGCGCGTCCGATCCGGTCCTCGACCTTGGGCAGGCTGGGCTCGTCGCCGTAGGTGGAGCTGGAGGCGGCATAGGTGAAGCTGGCCACGCCGGCGTCGCGCGCGGCCACCAGCATGTTGATGAAGCCGGTGGCGTTCGCCGCGTGGGTGGCCAGCGGATCCTCGATCGAGCGCGGCACCGAACCCAGCGCCGCCTGGTGCAGCACGTGGCACACGCCGGCGCAGGCGGCACGGCAGTCGTCGATCTCGCGAATGTCGCCCTCGATGAAACGGAAGCGCGACCAGGCCTCCGGGCCGACCAGCTGCTCCACCTCGTCGAGGTTGCGGCGGTGGCCGGTGGCGAAGTTGTCCAGGCCCACCACGCCTTGGCCCAGGCCCAGCAGCGCCTCGACCAGGTTGGAGCCGATGAAGCCGGCGGCGCCGGTGACCAGCCAGGTGCCCGAGCCGGCGCGCACGCGCGCCTGCAGGTCGGCCGGCAGCAGGGTGTGGAGCGTCGTCATCACAGCCTCCCGTCCACTGCCTCGCGCGGCAGCACGTACTTCACGTCGTAGACCACGGACTCGGGCTTGCCGTAGGCGCGCACGCCGTCCGCACCCAGCGCCACGAACTCGCGGTGGCCCACCGCCACGATCACCGCGTCATAGGCGCCCCTGGCCGGCTCCGCCAACGGGGTGAGTCCGTACTCGTGCGCGGCCTCGGCCGCGTTCACCCAGGGATCGTGCACGTCCACCTGCGCGTTGTAGCCGCGCAAGGCCTGCACGATGTCCACCACGCGCGTGTTGCGCAGGTCCGGGCAGTTCTCCTTGAACGCCAGGCCCAGCAGCAGCACGCGCGCATGCACCGGATTGATGCCCTTGCGCACCATCAGCCGGATCACCTCGCCGGCGATGTACGGGCCCATGCCGTCGTTGGTGCGCCGCCCGGCGAGGATCACGTCGGGGTGGTGCCCCACTTCCTGCGCCTTGTGGGTGAGGTAGTAGGGATCGACGCTGATGCAGTGGCCGCCGACCAGGCCGGGCCGGA
>DATEKS010000003.1:0-10667 GCA_035277325.1 Rhodanobacter sp. | reverse complement strand
CTTTCCGGCGCACGACGGCGCTCGTTCGCCGGCAGCAGCGCGGCGGCCGGCGCGGCGGGTGCCGCCGGCGTGTCGCCAGCAAGCAGCGCGCGCAGCGCGGTGAAGTCCCCCAGTCGCGGCGACCACAGGCCGATGCCTTCGACGAAGAGATCCAGCGGCTTCATCGCGCGCGCCCGAACACGAGGCAGGCATTGTTGCCGCCGAAGCCGAAGGAATTGCTCAGCGCCACGTCCACGCGTCGCTCTTCGTTGCGCCAGGCGAACTGCGGACCGCAGACGGGATCGGGCGTGGTGGCGCCGTGGTTGCCGGGCACGAAGCCGTGTTCGATCGCCTGTAGCGCGATCGTTGCCTCGACGATGCCCGCCGCGCCCAGGGTGTGGCCGGTGTAGCCCTTGGTGGAGCTTGCGCGGGTGTGCGCGGGGAAACGCCGTGCCAGCAGCGCGGCTTCCATCGCGTCGTTCGCACGGCTGGCGGTGCCGTGCAGGTTCACGTAGCCCACCTGCGCCGCATCCAGGCCGGCGCGCGCCAGTGCCGCGTCCAGCGCCAGTTCCGCGCCATGACCCTCGGGGTGCGGCGAGGACATGTGCCAGGCGTCGCTGGCTTCGCCGTAGCCGAGCAGGCGCGGCGCCCGCGGCGCGGCCTCGCTGCATTCCAGCAGGGCGAAGCCCGCGGCCTCGCCGATCGAGATGCCGTCGCGCGCCGCGTCGAACGGCCGGCAGGCGGCGGGCGAGATCAGCTCCAGCGCGTTGAAGCCGAACAGCACGTTGTCGCAGAGGCTGTCCACGCCGCCTACCACGGCTGCGTCGGCGAGACCGAGCTCGATCAGCCGGGCGGCGCTGGCGAACACCTTGGCGCTCGACGAGCAGGCGGTGGAGATCGTGAGGCACGGCCCTTCCAGCGCGAGGGCCGCGGCGGCGAATGCGCTCAGCGAGTCCGGCGCGTGCAGCGCGGGGCGGCGCAGGTCGGCGGGGAAACGGCCGTCGGCATCGAGCCGGCGGTACGCCTCCTCGGTGGCGCCGATGCTGGCGGTGGACGTGCCGAGCAGCAGGGCCACGCGGCGCGCGCCGTAACGCGCGCGCGCCGCATGCACGCGGTCGAGGAAGCCGTCCTGCTGCAGGCCCAGCCAGGCGAGGCGATGGTTGCGGCAATCCCAGTCCGCGAGCGCGTCGGGCAATGCCGTGGCTTTCACGCCGTCGACGCGGCCGATCCAGCCCAGCCGCGGCGCGCTGCCGAAATCGTTGGGACACAGCCCGCTTCGACTGTGCCGCAGCGCGTCGTGCTGTGCCGCCAGCCCGCGGCCGAGCGCGGAGGTGACAGTGCAGGCGCTGACCGCGAGCGGGCGCATCGGTGTCGTCATCGCGCCAGCCTAGCGAGCGCCCCCGAGCCTGCCTAGCTTGCGCGCCGCGCCCGTTCAGCTGTGGCACCTGCTTGATCCGGCGCAGGTCCGCGCGACGCCGCGCCGCAGCGGCGACGAAGCCCGCTCTTGCTAAGCTCACATCGATGTTCATGGAGCCACCGCGATGAGCGAACAAGCCGACCGCGCCGAAACCTTCCTGCGCGCACTGCAGGACCGCATCTGCACCGGGCTGGAGCAGCTGGACGGCTCAGCGCGCTTCGTCGAGGATGCCTGGACGCGTGCGGCGGGCGGTGGCGGGCGCACCCGCGTGCTGCGCGACGGCGCACTGTTCGAGCAGGCAGGCGTGAACTTCTCGCGCGTTTCCGGCCACCAGTTGCCGCCCAGTGCCACCGCGCACCGGCCGGACCTCGCCGGCGGCAGTTTCATCGCCACCGGCGTGTCGCTGGTGCTGCACCCGAAGAATCCCTACGTGCCCACCACGCACGCGAACGTGCGTTACTTCGAGGCCGGCAAGGAGGGCGTGGCGCCGGTGTGGTGGTTCGGCGGCGGCTTCGACCTCACGCCGTACTACCTGTTCGACGAGGACGTGGTGCACTGGCACAGCGTGGCGCGCGACCTGTGCGCACCGTTCGGCGCGGACGTCTACCCGCGCTACAAGAAATGGTGCGACGAGTACTTCCATCTCAAGCACCGCGGCGAGACGCGCGGCGTGGGCGGCCTGTTCTACGACGACCTCGATGAAGGCGGCTTCGAGCGCTGCCTGGATTTCACGAAGGCCGTGGGCCAGGGTTTCCTCGACGCCTACCTGCCGATCGCCGCCCGCCGCCGCGATACGCCGTACGGCGAACGCGAGCGCGAGTTCCAGCTGTACCGGCGCGGCCGCTACGTGGAGTTCAACCTGGTCTACGACCGCGGCACGCTGTTCGGCCTGCAGTCGGGCGGGCGCACCGAATCGATCCTGATGAGCCTGCCGCCGCGGGTGCGTTTCGAGTACGCCTACCAGCCGGAGCCCGGCTCCGCCGAGGCGCGGCTGGCGGATTACCTGAAGCCGCGCGACTGGGTGTAGCGCCCGCCTCAGGCTTCGGTCTTGAAGCCTGCGGCACGCAGGCAGCGGGCACGGGCGACGCTGCGCATGCCGACGCCCGTGCCGTCGATCGCATAGGCCTTGGATACGGCGGACTGGACGCGGCAGCTGCGCTCGGCGTGCTGGCGCAGCGCGTCGCGGTTCATGGGGTTGCCGGCGCAGCCGGCCAGTGCCGCGGCGATGACCGCGACGACGATGCGGGTGTTCATGGCGATCTCCTGGCGGGCGACCGGACGGTGGCCCGCTGTGATGGGTCGGATGTTCTGTTGCGGTGACGAATGCCGGGCCGCGGCTTACGGCGCATCCCCGTGGAACCGTTCCACGGCCGCGCCCTTCACCGTGCCGATCTGCGCGCTGTCGCTGACCTTGAGCACCACCTCGCGGCGGAACTCCAGCGTGCCCTGCACCACCGCGTGCGGGCCGATCACGATCACCGGCTTGCGCTCGCTGCCCCAGCGGAACCAGCCATTGTTCGGCTTGTCGACCAGGATGCCGCCCTCGACGTGCGAGCCGGCACCGACGGTGATGTCGCCGGACACGGTTTCGAGGCCGCCGGCGACATGGGCGGCGTCGAGCGTGATGGCACCGTTGACGTTGGAGAGGTGGCCGTCCACCTGCGCGCCCTGCGCGAGGCTGATCGCGCCGTTGACGGCCTCGACCTTGCCGTTGACCTGGCTGCCGCCGGCGAGCCGGATCGCGCCGTTGACGGTGCCCAGTTCGCCGGCGCGGGCCTGCGCGCCGAGGTCCACCGAACCGTTGACGGTGCTGGCCTTCTGCACCACGGCGTGATCGCCGACGTGCACGCTGCCGTTCACCGAGCTGACGTCGCCGGCATGCTGGCCGGCGTCCACCTGCACGCTGCCGTTGACCTTGTCGATGTCGTTGTCCGCGGCGGTGGCCGCCAGCGGCAGGAGGAGGGCGAGCGAAAGCAGGATGCGGCGCATGGCGGGACTCCGTTCGGCAAGGGGTATCACTGGGATGCGTGCCGGTGGCAAACGGTTGGCGTGACCTTCGGCATGGACTGGCTGCCGCAGCCGCGTGGCGATTACGGTGCGGCGCCGCTGAACTTCTCCACCGTGGCGCCCGTCACTGTGCCGATCTGCGCACTGTCGCTGACTTTGAGCACCACCGGCTGGCGGAACTCCAGCGTGCCCTGCACCACCGCGCGCGGGCCGATCACGATCACCGGCTTGTGGCGGTTGCCGAAGTGGATGCCGCCATTGTTCGGCCGGTCGACCAGGATGCCGCCTTCGACGCGCGAGCCGGTACCCACGGTGATGTCGCCAGCCACGGTCTCGATGCCGTTGGCGACGTGCGCGTCGTCGAGGGTGATGGCATCGCTGACGTTGGATAGGTGCCCCTGCACCTGCGCGCCCTGCGCCAGGTGGATGCTGCCGCTGACGCTTTGTGCATTGCCGGCGACGATGGCGCCGCGGTCGAGCTGGATGTCGCCGCTGACCGTGCCCAGCTTGCGGGCTTGCGCCTGGCTGCCCAGCGTGATCGAGCCACTGACGGTGCTGGCGTTGCCGACCGTGGCGCGGTCGCCGACGTCGATGTCACCGCTGACCGTGTCGAGATGACCGGCCTGCTGGCCGGCTCCGACGTGGATGTCGTCGCTGATCTTGCTGATGTTGTCGCTTGCGGCGATGGCCACCAGTGGCAGGGAAAGGGCGAGGGCGAGCAGGATGCGGCGCATGGCATGGCTCCGTGGCTTGAAAGTCGGGATTGGGATGCTCGCCCGCGGCGAAAGGTTGGCGTGACCTTTGGCAGGGGCGGCGGCTGCCGCTACCATTTCGCCCTTTCCCGCCGAGAATTCCCGCCATGCACAAGCTCGTCCTGATCCGCCACGGCCAGTCGCAGTGGAACCTCGACAACCGCTTCAGCGGCTGGGCCGACGTGGATCTCACCGTGCTGGGTGCCGAGGAGGCGCGCGAGGCGGGCGCGCTGCTGAAGCGCGAGGGCTACGCATTCGACGTGGCGCACACCTCGGTGCTCAAGCGCGCGGTGCGCACGCTGTGGGGCGTGCTCGACGCGATGGACCTGATGTGGTTGCCGGTGCACACCGACTGGCGCCTCAACGAGCGCCACTACGGCGCGCTCACCGGCCTCAACAAGGCCGAGACCGCGGCGAAGTACGGCGACGCGCAGGTGAAGGTGTGGCGCCGCAGCTACGACATCCCGCCGCCGCCGCTGGAGCGTGACAAGAACGAGGCGGTGCACGACCCGCGCTACGCCGCGCTGGCGCCCGCGCAGATCCCCGACACCGAATGTCTGAAGGACACCGTGGCCCGCGTGCTGCCGTACTGGCACGAGGTGCTGGCGCCGGCGATCAAGGCCGGCCAGCGCGTGGTGGTGGCGGCGCACGGCAACTCGCTGCGCGCGCTGGTGAAGTACCTCGACGGCATCTCCGACGCCGACATCGTGGAGATGAACATCCCGAACGGCGTGCCGCTGGTGTACGAGTTCGATGCGGACCTGAAGCCGCAGAAGCGCTACTACCTGGGCGATGCCGCGGCGATCGAGGCGAAGATGGCCGCGGTGGCGAACCAGGGCAAGGCGAAGTAGCGTCGCCGATTGCGGCGTGTCCGGTCCTGCCCGTGGCGGGCAGATGTGACGCGTCGTGACCATTCCTGGTGCCTTGCCTGTGCGTGGGGTGGTCATTTGTCCGCCCCGTGTCCGTGCGTCGCGGCCAGGTGCCGCCGCGCGAAGCGTGCCCGATTGCCGGGGAAACGCCCGCCGGGCGGAGACGGGGCGCCGGGCGGGACCGCAGATGGTACGGAATGTGCTTGATCTGTCATGGGCTTGCCCGGCTCTCGGGCCACGGCACGCCCTGCCGGATGAGTCGAGGCAACTCGCCTGTCACCGACGCCCCGCTTGCGGGCATCGCAGGGAGGTGCGTGCCGTGCAAGGACCGGCGGTTTGCCTGGCGGATCGAGACGCGAGCCCATGAACCCGCAACTGCACAAACTGGCATCAACCGACATGGATCATGTCGGCCCAGCGGGAGCGCCCCCCGGCGAGAACGGCCGGGAGCGCCGCTACCTGTCGGTGCGCGTGAAGTTCTTCATCACGCTCGCGGTCGCGCTGGCCTGGATGCTGCTCTCGCTGCTGATGGCACAGCGCTGGATCGACGAGCTGTCCCGGCTCGCGGGGCCGGTGCTCGCCTGGATCACCGTGGTCGGCATTGCGGTGCTGCCGGGCTTCATGAATGCCTTCCTGATGACCGGCCTGCTGCTGGACCGGCGTCCGCCGCGCGCGGTGATCGACCGCTTTCCGGGCATCACCATCCTGGTGGCCGCGTACAACGAGCAGGATTCCATCCTTGCCACGCTGGAGAGCCTGGCGAAGCAGGACTATCCGGCGCCGATGCAGGTGCTGGTGATCAACGACGGTTCGACCGATGCCACCATGGAGCGCCTGCGCAGCGTGAGCTATCCGTGGCTGCAGGTGCTCGACCTCGAGCGCAACCGCGGCAAGGCCGGTGCGCTGAACGAAGGCCTCAAGCTGGCGCGCCACCCGTTCACCATCACCCTCGATGGCGATTCCTACCTGTACCGGAACGCGCTGAGGCACCTGGTTGGCCGCTTCCTCAGCGATCCACCGAACACCGCGGCCGTGGCCGGCTGCGTGCTGCTGCGCAATTCGCGCTTGAACATGGTCACCCGGATGCAGGAGTGGGATTACTTCCACGGCATCGCCGCGATCAAGCGGCTGCAGAGCCTGTTCCAGGGCACGCTGGTGGCGCAGGGTGCGTTCTCGCTCTACCGCACCGACGTGCTGCGCGACGTGGGCGGCTGGCCCGAGTGCGTGGGCGAGGACATCGTGCTCACCTGGTCGATGCTCGACCGCGGCCACCGCGTCGGCTACTGCGAGGACGCCGTCACCTTCACCAACGCGCCGACCACCTTCCGGCAGTTCATCCGCCAGCGCCAGCGCTGGTCGCGCGGCCTGATCGAGGCGTTCAAGGCCTACTGGCGACTGCTGTTCCGCGCCCGCATGAGCACCCTGTTCATCTGGTGGAACCTGCTGTTCCCGTACATGGACGTGGTCTACACGCTGGGCTTCATTCCCGGGGTGATCCTGGCGTTGTTCGGCTTCTACTGGCTGGCCGGGCCGATGACCCTGCTGGTGCTGCCGCTGGCCTGCGTCGTCAATTACCTGATGTATTCCATCCAGTCGCGGATGTTCCGGGCACAGGGCCTCAAGGTGCGCCGCAACCCGATCGGCTTCCTGGTCTATGCGCTGTTCTACGGCATGCTGCTGCAGCCAGGCTGCGTGCTCGGCTACGCGGCGGAGCTGCTCAATCTGCGCAAGCACTGGGGCACCAAGTGAAGAAGTGGCCGCCGGCGTTGCTGCTGTTGCTGGCCACGGGGGCCCATGCGCAAGCCGGCCCGATGGCCACGGCGATCCGCCAGGGGCGCGCCGCACTGGTTGCGAGCCAGCCGGAGCAGGCGCGCAACCTGTTCGCGGCGGCGCTGGCGCATCCGGATGGCGATCGCGCGGATACCGCCGCGGCGGCGCTGGGCCTGGGCCAGGCCGACCTGTGGCTGGGCCATTACGCGGAAGCCGCCGGAGCCTTCCGCACGGCGCGCGCGCAGGCCGTCGACGGCGAGGTGCGGCAGGCGGCGGACACCGGCCTGGCGCAGGCGCTGAACGCACAAGGCTATCCGCGCCAGGCCTATGCGCTGGTGGCGCCGTTCGCGCTGGGCCAGCCACGCGCCACGCTGGAACTGCTACGGGCGGCCCAGGCGTTGGACTGGCAGGACAAGACCCCGGCCTACCTGCAGGCCGCGACACCACCCACGGCGGGCTACCTCGGCACCCAGTACCCGTTGCTGGCGGACGACATGCGGCTGGCGCTGGCGCCGCAGGTGCAGGGCCGTTTCGGCTACAGCCACGACAGCGACGGGCTGGACATCTACCAGGTGGGCGCGCAGCTGCTTTCCGCACCGATCACGGGGGAGGCGCTGGTGCAGCGCTGGGGTGTCGCGGCCGGCTCCAGCTGGGTCGACGACGCACAGTCGAGCCGACGGCTGGACGATCTCGCGCTGCGGGGCCAGCTGCGCGTGGCCGACAGCCACTACCTCGACCTCGATCTCGGCCTGGTACGCAGCGGCAGCTGGCAGACCCTGCAGGGCGATGCGCGCTGGACCTGGCAGGCCAGCGACAGCTTCAACCTCAGCGCAGACGCCGAACGCGCCCCCGTCCTCACCGGCAACGCGCTCGCGCAGCGGCTGGCCAGCGACATCTACAGCCTCGGCGCCAGCCTGCGCCCGGCGGCCCGGTGGTACGTGCTGCCCACCTACTATCACCAGGATTTCAGCGACGGCAACCAGCGCGACGGCGGCAGTCTGCGCATCCTGTTCAGTCCGTGGGACATTCCCGGCACGGCGGGTGCGGTCGGCGCGGAACTGTCCAGCCGGGCCTACCGCAGCACCCAGCCGAGCAGGGGCACCTATTTCAACCCTGCCCACTACAGCGCCACCCAGGTGGGCCTGATCGGCGTGTACGGCCTCGATCCGCGCTGGAAACTGCGGCTGACGGCCGACGCCGGGCGGCAGACCATCGACGGCAACGGGGCCGGCATCTACACGGTGGACGTGGCGCTCGAAGGGCGGCTGCCACACAACGGGCGCCTCCAGCTGCACCTGGCGCGCAGCTCCGCCGCGTCCGACAGCAACGGCGGCAGCGGCTACTGGAACAACAGCCTGTCGCTCTCGATCGACTATCCGCTGTAAATCGCGGCAAGCGGCAGCTGCCGCCGAAGCGAGGGCATGCGGCAACGGACCTCCTGACGTTTGTCATGCGCGGCGCCTGCCATGTGCCAATCGCGCGATGCACGGGCCTCGGCTAGGCTGCGCACATCCTTCCTGAGGTCGAGTCGAGCCCATGCCAGCCCACTTGATGAACTACATGGTCATCGTGCCGTTGATCGCGCTGATGATCTGGCGTCGTATCGGCCGCAACTTCGGCCGTCAGCCGATCCGGCGCAAGCGGATGATCGCGCGCATCGTGATCTTCGCGGTGATCGGCGGCCTGCTGATGCTGGGCGGCCTGCGCGACATCCGGCTCGCCGAGGGCGTGCTCGGCGGCGCGGTCGCCGGCGCGGCGCTGGGTCTGCTCGGCCTGCGCCTGACCCGCTTCGAGACCGATCCGGTGAAAGGCGACTGCTACCTGCCTAACCCGTGGATCGGCGCCGTGCTCACCGCGCTGCTGCTGGGTCGGCTGGTGTGGCGCTTCCTGGTGCTATGGCCGCAGATGCAGCACGCCGAGGCACTGGCCGCCAGCGCGCCGCCCGGCGCAGTCGTGCCGATGGGCTACCAGTCCAGCCCGTTGACCATGCTGCTGATCGGCCTGCTGGTGGGCTACTACATCGCCTACTACGCCGGCCTGCTGGTGCACCACCGGCGCTACCAGCAGGCGCGCTTGGCGTCCGCCGCGTGAGGACGTTCAGGGCGCCACGCTGAAGTCGATCTCCAGCGGATAGGGCCTGGGCGAAGCGGGCGGCGCGGGAAACGTCCACGTGGCGAACTGGCCGGCCATGCAGCGGGCGACCGGCGTGGCCGGCTGCACCGCGATGCGCTGCGGCCTGCCCTGCGCATCCACGTCCAGCACCAGGGTGAACGGCGACTTGTCTGCCGGCTTGTTGCTGGCGAGGCAGCCCTTGTAGGCATCGGTGGTGGGGTTGCCGATCCTGCCCCACAGCGTCTTCTGGTAGGCCGGCCCGGTGGCGGCGGCCTCGGCCATCTTCGCCGCGTGCACGCGCATGTCGAAACCGTCGTCCGGGCTTGCCGGTGCGTTGCCGAGCAGCAGGGCAAGGACGAGGGCGGCAGGCATGGTGTGGCTTCCGGCAGCGGGCTTGCCGAAACCTTAGCAGTTCATGCGCCGTGCGCGGCGTGCCCGTGCAGCCAGCCGGCCACCTCGGACGCCGGCAGCGGCGCGGCGACGTGGTGGCCCTGCACCTCGTCGCAGCCCATGTCGCGCACCGCGGCGAGCACGCTCGCCGTCTCCACGCCTTCCATCACCACGCGGAAGCCGAGGTCGTGGCCCAGCGCCGCCATCGCGCGCACGATCGCGGCATCGTGCTGGCGGACGTCGAGGCCGCGCACCAGCGACTGGTCGATCTTCAGGCTGGTGGCCGGCATCCGGCGCAGCGCGTCGAGGTTGCTGTAGCCGATGCCGAAGTCGTCGATGGCGATGCCCACGCCGGCCTGGCGCAACGCGACGAGCACGTCTCGGGTGAGTTCGTTGTGGTGGATCGCGACGCTCTCGGTGAACTCCAGTTCCAGCCGGGCCAGCGGCACGCCATGGCGTTGCGCCGCCGCGGCGAGGCGCTGCTGCAGCGTGGCGTCCAGGTCGATGCTGGAGACGTTAAGCGACAGCCGCACGTCGAGCCCGTCGCGCAGCCACGCGGCCAGCTGCGCGAGGCCATGGTCGAGCACCCAGTCGGTCAGCGCGCGCATCAGGCCGGCCTGCTCGGCCAGCGGCACGAAGCTGGCGGGCGACACCGCACCCAGGGTGGGGTGGCGCCAGCGCGCCAGCGCCTCCAGCGCCACGCAGCGGCCGCTGGCCAGTTCCACGCGCGGCTGGTAATAGAGTTCCAGTTCGGCGCGTTCCGACAGCGCGGCCGCCAGCTCGGTGACGAGGAAGAACTCCTGGCGCTGGCGCTCGTCCTGGCGATGGTCGTACACGGCCCAGCCGCGGGCGCTGCCCAGCGCGATCCACGAGGCGCTCATCGCCCGCCGCAGCGGGTCGCCGCCGCGCAGTTCGGCCGCCTCGACCTCGAGCAGGCCCACACCCGGTTGCAGGGTGAGCGGCACGCCGAGGCAGTCGACCGGCTCGCGCAGCATCGCCACCAGCGCATCGAGTTGCGCGGGCGCAGGCGCCTCGAGCGCTCCCGGAAGCAGCACGGCCAGCCGCGTGAACGCCACCTGGTAGAGCTGCATGCCCGGCAGCATCCAGGCCTGCACCCGCTCGGCCGTCGCGCGCATCAGCGCGTCGGAGTAGGCATGGCCCATGGCGCGCACGAAGGCGTTGAAGCGCGCCACCGGCGCGGTCTCGATCACCACCAGCCACGCGGTGTCGGTTTCCCGTGGCAGCTGCGCGTGCAGGTCGGCGAAGAAGGCGTTGCGGTGCAGCAGCCGGGTGGAGGGATCGATGCGGTTGAGGTAGCCGCGCAGCGCCGCGCCGGTACCGGCCAGCGCCGCCGCGTCGCGCAGCGCGGCG
>DATEKS010000002.1:0-2349 GCA_035277325.1 Rhodanobacter sp. | reverse complement strand
GTCGTCGGCGGCGAAGTTGATGCGCATGCGGGTGTGGCTGTCGGTGGGCGTGCCGTTCCAGTCGCCGCTGCCGGTGACCTGCACGCCGGGCGACAGCGCGCGCAGCTGGTCGATGTGCATGCCCTGCGCGGTGGGCCAGGTTTCCAGCCGCGCCTCGCCCAGCTTCGCGTCGCCGAAGCTCAGCTCGCCCACCCACAGGTGGAACGGCGGCAGCGAGGCCGGATTGATGCCGGTGTTGGCGGGATTCTCCTCGGGTTGGCTGGCGGCCGCCTTGCCGCTGGGCGCAGGCGGATTGCCGGGCCAGTGCAGGTGGGCGAGGCGCGCGGTGATGCCGCGCTTGTCCATTTCGCTGGTGGGGACGGTGAAACGTCCGGCCATCGCCGGGCCGTTCACGTCCACCTGCAGGTGATCTACCGCGGGCGTGGCCTGCACCGTCATCGCGCCCAGCGGGCGGCCGAACCACTCGGCATGGTCGGTGCCCACGTCCACGCTTTCCAGCGTGGGGCCGCCGCCCGTGTTGTTCGCGTTGCCCGCATTGCCCGCATTGCCCGCGCCGCCGGTGGTGCCCTTGCTGCCCGCGGTCAGCGCGATCGCCTGCTGCACCCAGCCGGTGACATCCAGCTTCGCCGCGTGGCCGCGGATGCGCAGCCCCTGCGCCGGCAGCTCCACAGGCATCTGCGCGCCGAACGCCAGCGTGCCGGCCAGCGGCCTGCTGCCGTCGGCCAGGCGCAGGTGGCCGCGCGCCTCCTCGCCAAGCGCCACCTTGAGGTCGGCGCCTTGCAGCGGCAGGGTCAGCACGAGGTGCAAGGGCAACTCGGTCGCAGCGGGCTTCTTCAACGGCACCGGCACATCCAGCGTCATGCCGGCCAGGGTGGAATCCATGCTGAGGGTCTGCACCAGCGCACCGCCACTTGTCGGCCGGGTGAGGCTGAAGCCGATGTTGAAGGCGCTGCGGCCGCTGCCCAGCGGAGCCAGCCAGTCCAGCGAGGGATAGCCATCGGTGAGGTCGGCGAGGCTGTAGTTGCCGCCGAGTTTCGCCGCCAGCACGGTATTCGGGTCACCGGTGGCGCCGGCGATCGCGAGGTCCAGCGTGGAGGCCTGGCCGTGGGCGCTGCCGCTCAGCGGACCGGCGTGGAAGCCGTGGCCGTCGAACGTGGCCGGGCCGCTCAGCTGGTCCAGCTTGAGGTTCCAGTCCGCGTCGCTCACGTCGACGTTCTGCAGTTGCGCGTTGCCGGCGAGGGTGAAGTTTTCCGCGGCGCCCAGCGGCAGCGAAAGGTGGAAATCGAAGCTGCCGCTGCCACCCAGTTTCAGTTTGGACAGCACGTCGGCCTGCTTGCTGGCGATCGGGCTCTTGGTCACGAAGCCGAGCAGGCTGGCGCTGCTGCCGCTGCCGTCGACATTGAGGTCCAGCGTGCCGTTGGCGAACTCGGGGATCAGCGCCACCACCTTGTCGGCCTTCACGCCCAGCGACAATCCGCCGTCGGCCTGCACTAGCATGCCGCTGTTGATGAAGCTGGCGATGGCGTGGACGCCGGTGGCCTCGGGCCAGTCCGGCGAATAGCGGAACGTCAGGTTGCTGACCTCGGCGCGCGCCTCGAAGCGACCCTCGTTGTGGTGGAACGGCCAGTCCTTGAGGTCGCCGCGCACCAGCACCTCACCGTGGTCGATGTCGCCGCCCACCAGTGCGCGGTCCAGCCACGCCACGGTGGGCGGCGGCATCGCGTCGATCGGCCAGAACAGCTTGGCGGCGGTGACCTCGCCGTGGCCCAGGCTGGCATACAGGTCCAGGAACGGCGGGCCGCCGGCGTCGTGCAGATCGATCTCGCCGCGCAGTTGGCCACCGTAGCCCTGGCCCTCGAAGTCCAGCGGGTCGATGCCCAGGTGCCAGTCGCCGTCCACATGCCAGAACGCCAGCGTGCCGGCCAGCTTCGACATCACGAACGGCTGGCGGAAGGTGTGCGGCGCGCGCACCGTGGCGGCCTGCGAGGGCAGTTCCAGCGACACCGCCTCGGCGTCGCCGCGCAGGGTGCCGGCGAGGCCATCCACGCCCGGCAGCTTGCCGGCCGGATCGATGCCGAGGTCGCTGAAGGTGGCGGCCAGTCGCTGCAACCCGCCCGCCTGCGTCCAGGCCAGCGCCACGTCATCCAGCTTGCCGTGCGGATGCCCCACGCCCAGCCAGGCCGCCAGCGCAGGCGACAGCTTGGGCGCGAGGCCCAGCCACGGCAGCAGCGGCGCCAGTTGCAGGTCGCGCGCCGCCGCCTGCACGGCCAGTTGCGGCGTACCGGGGTGGTGCAGCCAGACCGCCAGCGCGCCCTGGTCGTCGCCGGCCCAGCGCAGCTCGTAGCCGTC
>DATEKS010000001.1:0-14581 GCA_035277325.1 Rhodanobacter sp. | reverse complement strand
GTTCGGCATGGAGCGCATCGCCATCAATTGCGCCGGCTGCGACAGCCATCTCGGCCACGTGTTCAATGACGGGCCGCCGCCGACGGGGCTGCGCTACTGCATGAACTCGGTGGCGTTGCGGTTTGTGGCGAGGGCGGGGTGATGGCAGGCACCATCGCGTGGGGCATTCGCTTATTGGGTGCTGACGCCGGCGACAAAGCGGTTTCGAGCGCCTGCCGGCGCCCGAGTTACTTCTCTTTGCTGGCCCAAAGAGAAGTAACCAAGAGAGAATGGCCTGATTCAATCCGCCAACCATACAAGCCGGCCGTGTTTAGGACTTGGGAGCTACTCCCGCCTACGCGATAGACGGCGCGGCCACACCGTGCCGTATCTGGGAACTGAGGGTACAAAGCCTCGCGGCGTTGCGCGCCGCGTTGGCTTTGCTGTTGTCTTGCCTTGGCTGTTGCTGTTGTTCCTGCGCGCCAGGAGCGCGCTGCTCTTCCGGGGCCCCTGGGCGGCGGTGAGGCGGGGACGAGGAGGCCGCGCAGCGGGCGTTGCCACGGATGGCAACGCCTTTTCGCGCGGGCAGGAGCCCGCTCGAAAAGCCCGGCCACGCCTCACGCACTCGCAGGGCAGGATGCCCGGAGAGCGCCAACCGGGGTGCTCTTTCTCTTTGGCTACTTTCTCTTTGAGAACGCAAAGAGAAAGTAGCTCGGCCACCGGCAGGTGGGCGAAACCGTTCTGAAACTTGCGATAACGCCCTGCTCACCCCTGACGAACAGCCCCGGCAGGCCCCCGATACAATGTCCCCATGATCAACAACGACATCCTGCGCAGCGTGCGCTACATGCTCGACCTGCCCGACGGCAAGCTCGCGGCGATCACCGCGCTGGCCGGGCTCGCAGTGCCGCAAGCCGATTTCGACGCGTTCCTGAAGAAGGACGACGAGCCCGGTTACCAGGACTGCCCCGACAAGGTGATGGCGTACTTCCTCGACGGCCTGGTGGTGTATCTGCGCGGCCGCGACGAGAGCCGCCCGCCGCTGCCGGTGGCGAAGCGCGTCAGCAACAACCTGGTGCTGAAGAAGCTGCGCGTGGCCTTCGAACTGCGCGACGACGACCTGCACGCCATCCTCGCCGTCGCGGGTTTCCCGTTGTCGAAATCCGAGCTCAGCGCGTTGTTCCGCAAGCCCGAGCACCCCAACTACCGCCCCTGCGGCGACCAGCTGCTGCGGCATTTCCTGCGCGGCCTCACCCAGCGCCTGCGCCATTGAAGAGTGCAACCCTGGATGGTTGTTCGTTTGATCCTACGGTCATGGAGGATCGCAAAGATCATTGAAGAGTGCGGCCATGGGCAGCCGCCCGTCCGATTCTGCGATCAAGGACGATCGCAAGGATAAAGATTGAGTGTGGCCGTGGCGGCCCCAATTTGACTTCGCGATCAAGGCGATCGCAAAGACCAAGGACCACGCATGCTTTTCGACATCGTGTTCTACACGCTCGGCGCGGCGCTGATCGTGGGCGGCCTGGTCGGCGCGATCCTGCCTTCGCTGCCTGGCGTGCCGATGATCTTCGGTGGCATCTGGCTGGTCGCCGCGGTGGACGACTATCACCACCTCGGCCTGTGGTGGCTGCTGCTGATCGGTGCGCTGGGTGCAGTGGCCGTGGCCCTGGACTTCGTTTCCAGCACGTTGGGTGCCAAGCGCGTCGGTGCCAGCAAGCGCGCGTTGTGGGGCGCCTCGCTGGGCACCCTGGTTGGCATGTTCTTCGGCATCCCGGGCATCCTGCTCGGCCCGTTCATCGGCGCGCTGGTCGGCGAACTGTCTTCCGGCACCAGTGTGCTGCGCTCCGCCCACGTCGGCATCGGCACCTGGATCGGCCTGCTGCTGGGCACGCTGGTGAAGCTGGTGATCTCGCTGGTGATGGTCGGCCTGTTCGGCTTGGCGATGCTGTTCGGCTAGGCCGCCGCGGGCAGCACGTAAAGCAGCACCGCGAAGTAGTGCAGCACGCTGCCGGCAAGCACGAAGGCATGCCACAGCGTGTGCTGGTACGGCAGCTTGCGCCACAGGTAGAACGGCACGCCCAGGGTGTAGGCCACGCCACCACCGAGCAGCAGCGCCATGCCGCCCGTCTGCAGGTGCGCGGCGAGCGGCTTGAACGCCAGCATGCCGATCCAGCCCATGCCCATGTACAGCAGCACGGCGAGCCTGCGCCAGCGGCGGAACCAGCCCAGCTCCAGCACGCTGCCCACGAAGGCCAGTGTCCACACCGCGCCGAACAGGCTCCAGCCCCACGCGCCCGGCAAGGCGATCAGGGTGAACGGTGTATAGGTGCCCGCGATCAGCAGGTAGATCGCGATGTGGTCCAGCGTGCGCAACAGCGGCTTGGCCGCGGGCACGGGCACCGCGTGGTACAGCGTGGACGCGGTGTACAGCAGGATCAGGGTGACGCCGTACACCGCGCTCGCCGTCACCGAGCGCGCGTCGCCGCGCAGGGCCGCGAACGCCACCAGGGTGGTGAGGCCGCCGATGCTCAACACGATGCCCAGGCCATGCAGCAGGCTGCTGGCGATCTCGTCGCCGCGGCGGTAGCGCGGCAGGGTGGCGATGGCGGCGGTCATGGCGACTCCAGCGGACGGGACACCGGTTTCGCACCATAGCGGCAGCGCCCGCGCTTGCCTACCGCGGCGAGGGTGCCCATCCGTTTGATACGCGCCGCCGCCGCGTGAATCCGCTCTTCACTTGGCGTGCACACTGTTTCCATGCCGGCGCGTCCACGCTGCGCGGGCGGATGCACCCCCATCCCCCTGTCATCCGCGTTCCGCCCCGCCTCCCCGCGGGGCTTTTTTTGCCTGCACCTGTGCGTTCATCCATGAACGCGAGGATCAAACGGGCGGCCATCCATGGCCACACTCTTCAACCACGTCTGGACGTCCACTTGCGCGACTGCGGGCACAGGCATACGCTCGGGCCGCGCTTGCGACATTCCCCTCTGCACCACGTGCAGCGTCGCCGGCGCCACAACCCGAAAACCGAAAAGCCGTCAGGAGGTCGCTCATGTCGTCCGCTAGCCTGGCTGTTGCTGCTCGTCCCCACCCCGAAGCCGCGCGCGTCGCTGCGCTCAGTGCGGCCATCGCACTCAACCTTGCCGCCCTGCTGATCCTTACCCGCCCACTGGCGCCGCAGGCAGTGGCGCTTGCACACAAGCTCGTCACGGCGACGCACGTGGTGTTCATCGATCCGCCCAAACCGGTGCCGCCGCCACCGCCCATCGAGGTGAAGCCGTTGCCCCATCCGCCGCCGGTACCCGTGCACGTGCAGCCACGCCCCGAGGTTGCGCCATCGCCAGTGCCGAACGTCGAGGGCACACAGCCGATGCCGACGACACCACCCAGCGCGACACCAAGCGACGGCACCGATACTGCGGCACCGGTCGAGGCCACCCTGGCCTATCGTTCGGCGCCACTACAGTTCCCGGCACAGGCGTTGCGCCGGCACATGCAGGGCACCGTGCTGCTGCGCGTGCTGGTGGACGAGAGCGGAGCGCCGGTGCGGGTGGAGGTGGAGCAAGGCAGCGGCTACGCCCTGCTCGACCGCAGCGCGCGCGAACAGGTGCTGGCGCACTGGCGCTTCCAGCCCGCGATGCTGGACGGTCACGCGGTGCGCGCCTGGGCGCGGGTGCCGGTGAGTTTCGTGCTGCACGATCTGTGACAGGACGGAAGGCCCGGCGGCAGATGTCGACCGGGCCTTCCGCAGCCGTGGTGCGCGACATCACGCGCGCCACGGATTCACCAGTACGCACGCTGTACAAATGACGCGAATTCACGTCGCGCCTTACGGCTGTTTAACGACGCGCATGCTCCACTTGGCCGCCTTTGGCAACACCGGGTTCTGCATGGGCAAGTACACGCACAGCTTGAAGACCTTGCGCGACATCGCGCTCGAATATGGCCGCGTCGAGCACCCCGACCTGGCCTCGATGGCGCGCGAACTCGGCCGTGTGGTGCATCTCGACGCGTCCGCGCTGCCCACGCGATTGGCCACGATGCATCGCCGCCGTCGCAACGGCGGCCGCTGGCTGCTGGCCGAGTGCCGGCAGCCGGCGCTGCGCGTGCTGGTGCGCGCGTGGCCACCCGGCGAGCGCATGCCGCTGCTCGATCACGCCGACCGCTGGGGCCTGGAACTGGCCCTGCACGGCGCGCTGGAGTGGCAGTCGTACCGGCGCGACCCGCACAACGGCGAACTGGATGCGCAGGGGCGCAGCTGGCTGGGGCCAGGCGACGCCAACTGGTTCGAGCGCGACGCGGGCTTGGCTCACCGCTGCCGCAACCTGTCGCGGCACGACACCGCATACACGCTGCACGTCTACGGCGGCGAGCTGCCCGACCACCGCAGCGGCGAACCATGCGAGGATGTACCCGTCTGGCTCGCCCGGGTGCGGCGCGGCACGCTCGCCAGCCAGCTGGCACCCTGATCCGCCCCATCCATTCCGGAGCAACGCATGCATCGACGTGTCGCCATCATCGGCGGCGGCGCCGCGGCCGCCGCGCTGCTCGGTGAACTGCTGGGACGCCGGCCGCCGCAACCGCTGCATCTGGACTGGTACACCGGCGGCGGCACGCCGGCGCGCGGCGTGGCCTATGCCACCCGTTCCGAGCGCCATCTGCTCAACGTGCGCGCGGCCTCGATGGGCATGTTCGCCGGCCGGCCGCAGGGCTTCCTCGACTTCATGCAGCACGAGGATCCGTCCGTCGCCGGCACCGACTTCCTGCCGCGCCGATGCTACGGCGACTACCTCGAGGCCGAAGTGGCACGCGCGCTGGCGCAAGGCAAGGTGCTCGGCCACGACGTGCAGTTGGTGCCGTTCGCCGCCGACGCCGTGGTGCCCGAGGCCGACGGCGTCACCGTGTTCCGCGGCGAGAACACCCGCCGCGTGGATGCCGCGGTGCTGGCGATCGGCACCCTGCCGCCGCAGCCGCTGGCCGGCGTGAGCGGCGCGGCGCTGGCCAGCGGCCGCTACGTGGTCGACCCCTGGCCGCTGCTGGCCGCGCCGCCCGCCACGGCGCCCGGACATGTGGCGGTGATCGGCCTGGGCCTCACCGCCGCCGACGTGCTGCTGGAGCTGGCGGCACGCTGGCCGGATACCCGCTTTACCGCGATCTCGCGCCACGGCCTGCTGCCCGAGCCGCACCTGCACAGCACCACGCTGCCAAGCGGCGACAGCGCGGAACTGGTCGAAGCGATGCTGGACGCGCCCGAAGTGCGCCGCTGGCTGCACCTGCTGCGCGAGGCGATCGCGCAGGAAGAGGAATGGCGCAGCGTGATCGACAGCCTGCGCCCGCACACGCCGGCGCTGTGGGCCGCGCTGTCGCTCGAGCAACGCAAGCGCTTCCAGCGCCATGCACGCTGGGCCTGGGAACGCGCTCGCCACCGCATGCCGCCGCCGGTGCACGAAGGTCTCACCGCGCTGGAGCGCACGGGCCGCCTGCAGCGGCGGCGCGGCCACCTGCAGAGCGTCGAGCTCGATGGCGACGGCCTGCGTCTGGCGCTGCGCCCGCACGGCGGCGGCGCGTTGCAGACGCTGCAGGCCGGACTGGCGGTGCAGTCGGTCGGCCTGGATTTCGACGTGACGCGCACGCCGCACCCGCTGATGCGCCAGTTGGTGGTGAACCGGCACGTGCTGCCCGATCCACTGGGGCTGGGCTGCCAGGCCACGCCGCAGGGCCGGCTGCTGCACGGGGGCGGCGCCTGGTCGCGGCTGTTCGCCATCGGCAGCCTGTTGCGCGGTACGCTGTGGGAGTCCACCGCGATGCCGGAAATCCGCCAGCAGGCGCGCGCCGTGGCCGACCAGTTGCTGGCGGAATAGTGTCCCGCACCCACCCCACATGACCGTCAGCCTGATCGGCTCCGTCATCCTTCTGCTGCACGTGCTCGGCGTGCTCGCCGCCGCACATGCGCTGATGTACACACGCACGCCGCAGGGCACGATCGCCTGGGTGCTCGGCCTGCTGCTGCTGCCTGAGCTCACCCTGGTGCCCTACCTGTTCCTGGGCGCGAGCCGCTTCCACGGTTATCTGCGCACCCGCCACGGCACCGCGCCGCGCGCGCATCCCGTGCCGGCGGACGATGGCACGGCACGCTACGCCGCACTGGTGGCCATGCAGGGCCGGCCATTCCGCGAAGGCCACCGGTTGCGCCTGCTGATCGACGGCAAGGCCACCTTCGCGGCGATCTTCGCCGCGATCGCCGAGGCGCGGCACACCGTGCTGGTGCAGTTCTTCATCTTCCACGACGACGAGCTGGGCCGGCGCATGCAGCAGGCACTGCTGGAACGCGCGGCGGCCGGCGTGCTCGTGTGCGTGCTGTACGACGGCGTGGGCAGTCACGACCTGCCGCGCCATTACGTGGAGACGCTGCGCGCGGGCGGCGTGGCGATCCATCCCTTCGCCACCCACCGCTGGCGCAACCGCTTCCAGCTCAACTTCCGCAACCACCGCAAGATCGTGGTGGTGGACGGCGAGCGCGCCTATGTCGGCGGCCTCAACGTGGGCGACGAATACCTGGGCCTGAAACCGCCGCTGGCGCCGTGGCGCGATACCCACCTGGAAATCCGCGGCCCCGCGGTGGCCGACCTGCCGCAACTGTTCGCCGACGACTGGCAATGGATCACCGGCACGCCGCCGCCGCTGCACCCGGCGCCCGCCGCCGACGGCGACGCCCACGTGCTGGCTGTGGCCAGCGGCCCCGCCGACGCGCAGGAAACCGGCTCGCTGTTCTTCGTGGCCACGATCAACGCGGCGCGCCGGCGCATCTGGCTCACCACGCCGTACTTCGTGCCCGACAGCGCGGTGCGCGCCGCGTTGCGCCTCGCCGTGCTGCGCGGCGTGGACGTGCGCGTGCTGATCCCGGCGCGGCCGGACCACCGCACCGTGTTCCTCGCCTCCACCCTGCACGCCCACCAGGCGCTGCGTGCCGGCGTTCGCCTGTTCCGCTATCTGCCCGGCTTCCTGCACCAGAAGGTGGTGCTGGTGGACGACGACTGCGCCGCGGTGGGCAGCATCAACCTCGACAGCCGTTCGTTCCGGCTCAACTTCGAGGCCAGCGCGCTGGTGCTGGACCGCGACTTCGCCACCCAGGTGGAAGCCATGCTGCTGGCCGACTTCGCCAGGTCGCGCGAGGTGGACAGCCGCGAATACCTCGACGCGCCCTACCTGCGCCGGGTGGCGATGCACGTGGCGCGGCTGTTCGATCCGCTGCTGTAGGAACGCACCCTGTGCGCGAATGCTTTTGGCTTCGACCAAGCATCAGAGCCATCGCGCATCAGGGGGCGCTCCTGCAGGCGCATGCCTCAGCGCCGACGCCAGTGCCCGCCGCAGATGACCCAGGCCACGAACACGCCCAGCGCGGCGCCGAGCAGCTCGCACAGCACGCGGGTGCCGATGCCGTCGGGGTCGTGCACCTCGGCCAGCTTGGCCCTGAGCAGCTGCAGCGACTGCAGGCGCGCATAGTTGAAATAGAACAGGTTCCACGCGTCGACGCGCGCGGTGAGCACCAGCGCGAGGAAATACGCCCAGCCGATCTGCCGCGCGTCGCTCCAGCCGCCGCCGCGGCCCATCCGGTGGAGCACGAGGTACAGCACGAAGCCGGCCACGAGGCTGATCGCGCCGGCTTCCACGCCGCCGGTCCAGCCATAGCCCATCCACGATTGGTCGTAGTTCATCGCGCCCTGTTCCTGCCCGTAACTTCCCGCATTATGCCTGCGCGCTAGACTCGTGTTTCCCCGTCGCGCGCAGGCCCGTCATGTCTTCCGCCACCAGTGAACGCACCGCCCTGATCGTGGTCGACATGCAGCCGGATTTCATGCCCGGCGGTACGCTGGCCTGCCACGAGGGCGACGCGATCGTGGCAGGCGTCGACCGCGTGCTGCGCGCGCGCCGCTTCCGTCACGTGGTGGCGACGCAGGACTGGCATCCGGCAGGCCACGCCTCCTTCGCCAGTTCGCATCCGGGCACGCAGCCGTTCGAGCAGATCGCGCTGCACGGCCAGCCGCAGACGCTGTGGCCCGACCACTGCGTGCAGGGCACGCCGGGCGCGGCGCTGCATCCGGACATCGACTGGTCGGCGGCGGACCTGATCCTGCGCAAGGGCAGCGATCCGCAGGTGGATTCCTACAGCGCCTTCCGCGAAAACCACGGCCCGCAGGGCACGCGCCCCGCCACCGGCCTTGCCGGCTGGCTGCGTGAACGCGGCGTGGACGAAGTGCTGGTGTGCGGCCTGGCGCGCGACGTCTGCGTGTTGTGGACGGCGCAGGACGCGGTGGCCGCGGGCTTCAGGGCCGGCGTGCTGTGGGAGCTCTCGCGGCCAGTGACGCCGGCCGGCGACGAGCCCACCCGCGCCGCGCTGGCGGCGCGGGACATCGCGCTCGTCCGCCTGGACGACTGAAGCCGGTCAACCCTCGTCCTCGCGCGCCGCCTGCACCCGCGGCACGCCCTCCGCGTCGAACGCCACCGCCAGCGCGATCGGCCGGCAGCACACGGCGCAGTCCTCGATGTAGCACTGGTCCGCCACCGAATCGTCGAGCAGCAGCTCGATGACTTCGCCGCAATACGGGCAATCGATGCGATACGGCACGGGCATGGCGGTCTCCGGCAGCCGCGATGCGCGCAATCTGGCACAACCGGCGTCGACGCAGCGCGTACACTGTCCGCCCGCTCCCCGATGAAACCGGACCACCACGATGGCCGAACGCGAATTCCCGGACTACACCGTGCGCTCCGGCGCCAGCCTCGAAGGCTCGCGCTACACCGCCTGGCTGGCGGTGGTGCCGCATGGCCACGGTTTCCCGGTGTACTACGCGATCTGCGAGAACCGCAGCTTCCGCCAGCAGGACCTGGCCGAACGCGCCGCCGATGACGCGCTCGCCGCAGTGCTGGCGCTGGAGGAGGACGGCACGCCGGTGTTCCCCGAGAACTACACCGGCTTCGCCGACGCGGCACCGGCCGAATAGACCTCTGCCCACGCCTTCGGCGTGACGATGTCGAAGCCGTGCTCGCGCCGGGTACGCCGCGCCAGTCTCAGCAACTCGCGGTCGCGGCTGAGCAACCACTGCGCACCGCAGGCCTGCGCCAGTTCGAGGAACCGCTGGTCGTCGGGGTCGCGGCAACGCGGCAGCTTCGGCGCACTGGCAACGCCGCGGCGGCCGGCAACCGGGAACAGTTGCAGCTGCACGTCGAACGCGGCGATCGCCGCCTCGCGCCGCGCTGCATCCAGTGCCAATTGCGGATAGTCCAGCACCGCCAGCCATTCGGCGCGACAGGTTTCATCGGTCACCGCCTCCACCGCGCCCGTGCGCAGGGCCTCGCGCAAGGCCGCGCACTGCGCGTCGCCGAACACGAACAGGTCGAGGCAGACGTTGGTGTCCAGCACCAGCCGTGGCGGTGTCGCCATCAGGACCCTGCCAGCACGTCCAGCTGCGCCAGCGCGGCGGGGATCTCCGCCGCGTTCGTCACGGCGCGCATGCGCGGCGCATGGCCGGCGTCCAGGCCGTTCTCCAGCTCGTGCGCCCAGGTCACGTGGTAGGGCATGTGCACGCCCCAGCCGCCCAGGCGCAACACCGGCTCGATGTCCGAGCGCAGCGAATTGCCCACCATCGCGAACTCGCCCGCCGCGATGTCGAACTCGTCGAGCAGCCGCTGGTAGGTGGCGGCGTCCTTTTCCGAGACGATCTCGATGCGGCGGAACAGCCTGGCCAGGCCCGACTCGGCCACCTTCTTCTCCTGGTGGAACAGGTCGCCCTTGGTGATCAGCACCACCGCATGCCGCTCGGCCACGGCCGCCACCGCCTCGCGGATGCCGGGCAGCAGTTCCACCGGGTGCTGCAGCACCCGTTTGCCGATCGCCACCAGGCGATGGATGTCCTGCGCGCTGATGCGCCCCTCGCTGAGCGCGATCGCGGTCTCCACCATCGACAGCGTCATGCCCTTGGCGCCGTAGCCGAACAGCGCGAGGTTGCCGCGCTCGGTGGCCAGCATGCGCTCGTGCACCGCGCTGTCGGCGAGGTCGGCGTAGGCGCCCACGATGGCGGCGAACTCGGCGTTGGCTTCGCGGTAATAGTCCTCGCTGCGCCACAGCGTGTCGTCGCCGTCGAAACCGACCATCTTCAGCATGGCTACCTCGCGACGTTGGTATCCCAAACAGGTGCGGCATTGTCCGACAACGGGCGCGGCGCTGCATGCGCCCGGCGACCTGCCGCCGCGACATCGCCGTGACGCAGCGCGTGGCATATGCTCGTGCCATTGCGCCCCTCACGGAGAGAACGCCATGCGCGTCCATTTGTTGCTGTTGCCGCTGGCTCTCGCGGCCTGCGCCGCCACGCCGACTGCCAACAGCAGCCGGGCGACGGCGCCGGGCAGCTCGGCACCGAGCGCCACCACGCCGGACACCAAGTTGCTCGGCGGCTACCACTGGCAGCTGACGCAGGCCACCAACCGCTACGGCCAGCGCATAGCCGCGCTGTTCGTGCGCGCGGACAAGCCGCTGCAACTGGATTTCGAGGGTGGCCGCCTCAGCGTGCGCAACAGCTGCAACGGCATGGGCGGCAGCTACCGCATCGAGAACGGGCAACTCGTGGTCGGCCCGATGATGCACACCATGATGGCCTGCGCCAATTTCGCGCTGAACCGGCTGGACAGCCTGATCGGCGTACGCCTGAGCGTCAGGCCCGCGATCACCGTCACGCGCAGCGGAGACAACCCGCTGCTGCAACTGCGCACCACCGCCGGCGATACCCTGGTCTTCACCGGCATACCCACGCCCGAAACCCGCTACGGCGGTCCCGGCATCACCGAGTTCCTCGAAGTGGCGCCGCAGGCCGTGCCCTGCAACCACCCGCTGATGCCGGACCTGCAGTGCCTCGACGTGCGTGAGGTCCATTACGGCGCGAACGGCCTCAGGACCGGCACGCCCGGCAACTGGCATCTGCTGGTGCATGGGATCGAGGGCTACACGCACCGGCCCGGCACGCGCAACGTGCTGCGGGTGAAGCGCTACACGGTGAAGAATCCGCCCGCCGACACCCCGGCGGACGCCTACGTACTGGACATGGTGGTCGAATCGGAGCTCGTCCGGCACTGAAATGCCGGAGTGACGATCAGGCGCCCACGCGCCGGCGCACCGCGTCGAAATCGCGTATCGGCCGCACCTCGATGCAGCCGGTCTGCGCCCACGGCAGCTCGGCGGCCATGCGCACCGCCTCTTCCACGCTGTCCGCCTCGACCAGGTTGAAGCCGGCGAGGTATTCCTTGGTTTCCGCGAACGGGCCGTCCAGCACCACGGTCTTGCCCAGCCGGGTGCGCACCGACTTCGCGGTGGCCGGCGCCTCCAGCTGCTGCGCATCGATCAGCCGCCCTTCCGCGCGAAGCTCGTCCGCATGCGTGATGCAGGCGTGCATGCGCGTGTCGAACTCGCCCGGCGGCAGGGCTTCCAGCAAGGCGTCGTCGCTGTAGACCATCAGCAGGAATTTCATGGTGGGCTCGCGTCGCTGTGGCGGGAAACCGTGATGCTCGCACAGATTCCGCGCCGATGGCTGGAAGCACCGGGTCAGGGATGCGCCAGCGCGTGGTCGATCGCCGCGCACACCGCCGCCGCCTGTGCGTCGTTGCACTGTGCGGGTGTGGCGCGCGGGCTGTCGGGATAGACCTCGGTGGTGGTGCGGTAATGCGCGTCGGTGATACCCGCGCACAGGCCCAGCTTGCGGCAGTCGTACTCGATCACGCCATGCGCCACCACCGGCGAGCCGATGATGGTGCCGTCCGGATCGGCCGGCGCGATATGGGTGGCCTTCGCCACCGCCGCGATCACCGCCTGCTGGAACACGGGCTCCGGCCGCGCGCTGTCCGCGCACAGGTAGAAACCGTCGGGAATGGTGCCCGGCTCGTAGGCCTTGCCGTCGCGCGCCGCCAGCGCGGGGCGGAATTCGCTCTCGTCGCTGTCGGTGGTCTCGTGCAGGTCGATGTGCATGCGCGCCTTGTCGCGCAGCGGCGCCAGCAGGCCCCACAGCGCGGCCGATTCCTGCGCGGGGCTGTGCTCGCGGAAATTGCGGTTGGGGTCCAACGCATCAGGGTTCCAGCGGTGGATGCGCTCGTAGCCCCAGGGGCTGACGCAGGGCACGCACAGCAGGTTGATGCGGCCGGCGTAGCGCGCCGCGTCGCGCTCGAGGAACTGCAGCGCGCCGTGTACGCCGCTGGTCTCGTAGCCGTGCACGCCGCCGGTCACCAGCATGACGGGCAGGGTCTCGTTCCAGTCGCGGCTCTTCACCACGTAGAGCGGGTAATGCTCGGGGGCGTAGTCCAGGCGGCCGTATTCGGCGACGTCGAAACGCGCGCGCAGCGCCTCGATGCGGCCCTGCACCTCCTCCGCGTAGCTGCGCTTGCGGTCCTGCCGCGCGCGCCAGGTGGCTATCTCGGTCGGGCCCCAGGGGGTACCGGGGGTGCCGATGGGATAGGAGGTGCTGCTGGTCATGAGGGGGCTCAATGCGGGGATGAGGCGGGCACTGTAGCACTCGCCTTGCGTGGCCCATGGCGCTGTTCTCCCTCTCCCCACTTGTGGGGAGAGGGTTGGGGTGAGGGGGCACGGTCGCGGGGAGCTTGCTTACGAAGCACCGATGTACTCCCCGACGCTTCCTCGACCTGGCTCGCCTGCGGCGGGCTTTCGGACGCCTGCCGGCGCCCGAGTTCCTTCTCTTTGCTGGCCCACGCCACCGCGGGAACGGCGGCGAACGGCGAAGCCGGCCCGCAGGGCGGAGGGCAGGATGCCCGGAGTCAAGAGAAGGAACCAAGAGAAATGGCCTGGTTCAATCCGCCGACACTACAGGCAGGCTATCTCGAGGAATTGGGAGCTACTCCCGTCTATGCGATATGCGTGGCGGCCAAACCGCGCCGTATCTGAGGACTGGGGCATGGAAACGAAACGGCTGCCGCGTGGTGCGCGGCAGCCGTTTCGTTTGAAGCGACGTCTTCGAGAATTACTTGCCGGTGTTGGCCGGCGGCGCAGGCTCGAGGTTGAAGTTGAGCGTGGTGATCTTCGCATCCAGGCCGCGGATCACGTCGCTGGAGAGGTCGTTGGTGGTGTTGCCGCCCAGCACCGCGTCGCGGTTCAGCAGCAGGCCGCAGTGGTGGCTGGTGTAGGAGCTGGCGACGATGGGCTGCGCCTGCTGGCCGATCTGCTGCATCACCTTGCCGCGGGTCAGCTGGATGCGCTGGTCGAGCTCGTTCACCTGGCCCTGGAAGGCCTGCATGCGCTGCTGCAGCGCCTGGCCCTGCTGCTGGCGCTGCGCCTCGGTGAGCGAGGACGACTTCTGCTGGAAGGCCTGGATCTCGGCATCCAGCGGCTTGCGCTGGTTTTCCAGCAGCGTCTGCTGTTGGGTCGCCAGCTGCTTCAGTCGCTCGCTCGCCGCCTGTCCCACCTTGGAATCCGCGAACACCGCCTCGCGCGAAAGCATGCACACGCCGGGCACCGGGTTGCCGCCCAGCGGATTGCTGGCGGCGGGCGCGGCGGCGGCCTGCGCCTGTGCCGGCGTCACGGGGGCAAGGGAAAGACCAACGGCGGTGGCCAGTGCGGCGACAAGCAGGGAACGATGCATGTTCATGTGGAGGTATCCGATGGCTAGGCTTGGGGATTCCGCGAGCCCGGCGGCCCACGGCGAAGCGCCAGCATACTCGCAGCCAGCTGTCTGCCGGATGGCTGCCGGAGTCGACGACTCCGCACTTTGGCGGCATGCGGCCATCTCCAACCGCCGGATCGCGTGCGCCCGATCGCATTCACGGCGACGCCTGCGTCTATCGATCCCACCGTGCCGGTCGTCAGGTTCCCATCGCTGCCCCGGTATGCCTTAATCCCCCTGTTCCCTGTTGCCACGAGCGGATCATGGCCCTGCGCTGGATCGTCTGCCTGTTGCTGCTGCTGAGCGCCGACGCGTGGGCCGGCGGCCCCGTCGCAACGGTGCGCGTCGCCTTCGACCGCCACGGCGTCACCGCCATCCGCGTGCACGGCTATGCCGACCAGGCCACCGGCCGCAAGGTCACCGCGGACGACCCGGTGCGCATCGCCTCGATCTCCAAGCTGGTCACCACGCTGGGCGTGATGCGGCTGGTGGAGGCCGGCAAGCTCGACCTGGATGCGGACGCGTCCGCCCTGCTCGGCTGGCGGCTGCGCAACCCCGCCTTCCCGGATACGCCGATCACCCTGCGCCTGCTGCTGTCGCACCGCTCCAGCCTCACCGACGACGCCGGCTACTGGCAGACGCCGCTGGGCGGCGAGCTGCGCGACATCGTCGCCGACCCGCGCGCCTGGGACACCAAGCACGCGCCGGGCAGCTACTTCCACTACACCAACCTCAACTTCCCGCTGGTGGCGCAGATCATGGAGCGCGCCACCGGCGAGCGCTTCGACAAGCTGATGGCGCGCCTGGTGCTGCGCCCGCTGGGCATAGCCGCCTGCTTCAACTGGGCGCTGTGCAGCGACGCCACCGCCGCCCGCGCGGTGGTGCTGTACGACGCCGATGGCAAGCCGGTGAAGGACGACAACCACGGCCGCAAGCCCGCCTGC